>NZ_JBQFYP010000059.1:0-584 GCF_056541545.1 Ruegeria sp. AG7 | reverse complement strand
CAGCGCGCATACCAATCGTAGTAGGTACTGCTGGGGATGCCGAGCATCGCCAGCGTTTGCTTCACCGACAAATGCGAGGCTTCCACAGTGCGGATGATCTCAAGCTTCTCGGAGGCGGGATATCTCATGCGTCGTCCTCCCCATCCCCGATCATGCTTTTTTTGAGCAATCTGTTCTCAAGAGTCAGCTCCGCGACGACCTCTTTCAAGGCTGCGGATTCCGACCGTAGTTCCTTAACCTGAGGTGATGTCGCCTGTCGTGCTGTATCACCCGCCAGACGGTTCTTCCCAGCTTCAAGGAATTCCTTCGACCAGGAATAATACAGGCTCTCGGCAATCCCCTCACGGCGGCAAAGCGCAGCGATACTCTCTTCACCACGCAGCCCTGCCAACACGACCCTGATCTTCTCTTCAGCAGAGTAATGCTTGCGTGTCTTGCGTTTGATGCCTCGGACCAGCTTGTCAGCCGCATCCTTTGATGTTCCGGATTTCTTATTCATCTTCGCTCCATAATGGCTTCGATGAACCAGAAATCCTCCGTTGCTCAAACCCCTAAATCTGTCCGGTAGGCGCTGACGTCAGACA
>NZ_JBQFYP010000058.1:0-696 GCF_056541545.1 Ruegeria sp. AG7 | reverse complement strand
ACGGGTCGATGACAGACGGGTGTTGAGTGGGATTATCTTCATCAATCGCAATGGGTTGCGCTGGCGGGATGCGCC
Source organism: Ruegeria sp. AG7 (assembly GCF_056541545.1). Taxonomy (NCBI): domain Bacteria; kingdom Pseudomonadati; phylum Pseudomonadota; class Alphaproteobacteria; order Rhodobacterales; family Roseobacteraceae; genus Ruegeria; species Ruegeria sp. AG7. The sequence continues at coordinate 621 of NZ_JBQFYP010000058.1, read as the reverse complement.
GCGGGAATATGGTCCCCACAAGACGCTGTACAGCCGATGGAAGCGTTGGAGCGAGAAAGGCATCTTCGCGCAGATGATGGTCGGCCTGGCTGCCGAACACGGCGAGGAAAAGACCGTGATGATCGATGCGACCTACTTGAAGGCACACCGCACTGCGACCAGCATGGCCGCGAAAAAGGGGGGCGTGGACGCCTGATCGGTCGGACCAAGGGCGGCATGAACACCAAACTTCATGCCATCTGCGATAGCCAGGGGCGACCGCTCAACCTGTTCGTCACCGCCGGCCAGGTCAGCGACTTCATCGGCGCGCGGGCGCTGCTCAGCAGCCTGCCAAAGGTCGACTGGTTGCTCGGGGATCGTGGCTATGACGCCGACTGGTTCCGGGACGCGTTGAAAGACAAAGGCATACGCGCCTGTATCCCCGGCAGAAAGCAACGCAAGACCCCGGTCAAATACGACAAGCGCCGATACAAACGACGCAACCGCATCGAGATCATGTTCGGCAGGCTCAAGGACTGGCGGCGTGTGGCGACACGCTATGATCGCTGTCCCAAGGTCTTCCTCTCAGCCATCGCTCTGGCCGCAACCGTCATCTATTGGTTATGAATCCTGACCCTAGCG
>NZ_JBQFYP010000057.1:0-799 GCF_056541545.1 Ruegeria sp. AG7 | reverse complement strand
GAAACGGGCTCGACAAAACCCCAAATACCCCGCGGTATCGCACCCGGATCAGCAAAACCTATTTTCTTCAACAACATAGAAAGATGGGCGCAATGAAGCAGAGTTGTAGTGTCTCCTCCATTGTTCGATCAGAATTTGAGCTTCGCGCAGGCTGTAGAAGACTTCACCGTTGAGTAGCTCATCCCTGAACCTGCCATTGAAACTTTCACAGTATCCGTTCTCCCACGGGCTCCCAGGTTCAATGTAAGCCGTCTGGGCGCCAACTGCGGCGATCCAGTCTCGGACGGCCTGGGCGATAAATTCTGGCCCATTGTCTGAACGTATGAAGCGGGGTGCACCGCGCAGTATGAACAGATCCGTCAGGGCATCGATCACATCGACCGAGTTCAGCTTGCGCTTCACTCTGATCGCAAGGCACTCCCGGCTGTGCTCATCAAGGATGTTCAGCGTCCGAAAAGCTTTGCCATCGTCGGTTCGACAATGAACGAAGTCATAGCTCCATACATGATTGCGATACTGCGATGGGTGCAAGAGACTGGGATCGACTGGCACTATATCGCGCCCGGCAAACCACAGCAGAACGCCTTCGTCGAAAGCTTCAACGGCAAGCTTCGAGATGAATGTCTGAACGAAACGCTCTTCGGCTCACTGGCCGAGGCCCGTAACACGCTGGAAGAATGGCAGGAGGACTACAACTCTGCTTCATTGCGCCCATCTTTCTATGTTGTTGAAGAAAATAGGTTTTGCTGATCCGGGTGCGATACCGCGGGGTATTTGGGGTTTTGTCGAGCCCGTTTCT
>NZ_JBQFYP010000056.1:0-820 GCF_056541545.1 Ruegeria sp. AG7 | reverse complement strand
CGGTATTGCCAAGTTGTCTGGCATTTCGACGACGACTAAATGCAATGAATGAACATTCCATCCAGCATGCCGCGTCTGAAGGGCTTTCGCTACCCTCGTGAGGTCATTGCCTACGCGGTTTGGGCATACCATCGGTTTGCCTTGAGCACTGCGGATGTCGAAGATCTCTTAGCGGAACGGGGTGTCATCGTGAGCCGAGAAACCATTCGGCTCTGGGTTAATCGGTTCGGCGCGCATTTTGCCGCCTGCATCCGGCGCGATCGCCCTAAGCCAAACGACAAATGGCACATGGACGAGGTTGTCATCACGATCCGCGGCAAGAAGCACTGGTTGTGGCGGGCCATCGACGCGAACGGCGACGTTCTCGATATCCTCGTGCAAACGCGGCGAAATGCAAAGGCGGCCAAGCGGTTTTTCAAAAGATTGGTCGCTCAGTTTGGTGAGCCAAGGGTCGTGATCACAGACAAGTTGCGCAGCTACATCAAGCCCGTCAGCGCCTTGGCACCACAGGCCGACCACCGGGCCCACAAAGGGTTGAATAATGCGATCGAAGTTTCGCACAGAATGACCCGTAAGCGGGAGAAGTTGTTTGGTCGGTTCAAGTCACATCGACAAGCTCAGAGGTTTCTGTCCGCGCATGACCAGATCAACCTGATATACCGTCCCCGCCGCTATCAACTCACCGCAACCTCATACCGCCATGCCCGCAACGATGCGTTCAGTCTCTGGGCCGCTTACACCGCCGAAATGGCAGCATAACCCTACTTTTCCAATGCTTCACAATCGGCCGGCAACAACTTGGCAATACCTGGCCCGCCAT
>NZ_JBQFYP010000055.1:0-827 GCF_056541545.1 Ruegeria sp. AG7 | reverse complement strand
TAGGTCATGTTGACAAAAGGGATTCACATCTGTCGGCGGGCATGATTCAAGCTGGTATCTACGACGGAGACCAGCTTGGCACGAGACCTGATGTCGGACGAGGAATGGGCGTTCTTTGAGCGGTTCATCTTGGCTGTCCGCGCCCCGAATGGACGCAAGCCTATCAACCACCGCCTTGTTCTTGATGGGATTTTCTGGATTTCCAGGACAGGGGCTCCGTGGCGCGACCTGCCGGAAGAGTTCGGCAAGTGGTTCAGCGTCTACCGACAGTTTCGGCGCTGGACACTGGCGGGGTTATGGGAAGAGATTATGGACGCCTTGAACCGAAGTGGAGCAGTGCCAGACGCCCTGCAAATGATCGATAGCACCGTAATCCGCGCCCATCATCAGGCAGCGGGTGCAAAAGGGGGACTCCGCGACAGGGTTTTGGCCGTTCGAGAGGTGGCTTCACGACCAAGATCCACCTTCTCGTAAACGCACACGGCTTGCCTATGAGGACCGAGATCACACCGGGCCAGACATCTGACTATCGTGGTTTCGATTTGGTCATGGCAGATAATTTGCCTCAGCCGCGCGTGTTATTAGCAGATCGCGGCTATGATGCTGACAAAATACGCAAAAAGATGAATGATCGAGATGTGATGACCCAGATTCCCATGCGGAAAACCAGAAAGATGCGCGTTGGCGTCGACCGCTCACTTTATCGTCTGCGAAATCGGGTCGAGCGCTGCTTCAACAAGCTCAAGAACGCTCGGCGTGTTGCAACCCGCTACGACAAGACCGCAGAAAGCTTCCTGGGATTCATCGATATAACGTCCATCCGACTT
>NZ_JBQFYP010000054.1:0-877 GCF_056541545.1 Ruegeria sp. AG7 | reverse complement strand
GGACACACGAACCCGTCTACCACGCAACGCTACGCGCACCTCGCAGATGACCCGTTGCGGCAGGCAGCGGATGTGATGGGTAAGAAGATCAGCGGTGGCAGTTCCTGAAACCTGAGAATTTCCTGTGCTGAAGACACGCGAGCGGCAATTAGACTGCAGCTGTCGGCACAGTGTCGATGTTTGGGACGGAAGGGAATGGACGGAGATCTAAGATGTCCAAATCTCTACTTCCCGTTGTCACAACGCGTCGTCCGCCTTGGAACAAAGGCAGACTAGTCGGACAGAAGCGGCCATTGCAGCCAAAGCAAGTCTGGGCCATTCGCGCTCGGCTCGAACTTGCAAACAAGCTGAGAGACCTGGCATTGTTCAATCTTGCCATCGATAGCAAGTTGCGCGGGTGCGATCTCGTCCGCCTGAGGGTTAACGATCTCGCCGTAGGCAATTCTGTTCGCGATCGGGTATCCGTTGTTCAACGTAAAACTGCGAAGCCAGTGCAATTTGAAGTGACGGAGAATACACGTGAAGTCGTGTCGCAATGGGTCTCTTCTCAATACATGCATGGACAACGGTATCTGTTTCCAAGTCGTATGCATGCTTTGCCGCATCTTTCGACCCGGCAATACGCTAGGCTTGTCCGGGAATGGGTGTCAGCGATTGGTCTCGATCCGTCCAGCTACGGCACGCATTCGCTTAGGCGCACCAAAGCGGCTTTGATATACAGAAAGACCGGAAACCTACGTGCCGTTCAACTTCTGCTCGGTCACAGCAAAGTGGACAGTACGGTGCGTTACCTTGGCGTCGAGCTTGAAGACGCGCTTAGTATTGCCGAACGTATCGATCTTTAACGATTTAGGCGGGCGGGATCGTCCGCTCGCCA
>NZ_JBQFYP010000053.1:0-907 GCF_056541545.1 Ruegeria sp. AG7 | reverse complement strand
GACGGGTCATGCGGTTGAGGGCTTTGACAGCGATGCGGGCTTCGGTTGTCTGGGTCTCCATGTTGCGGCTGCGCAGTTCCAGTCCGATGACCTGTTTGTATCGCCCGATCTGGGCCTCGCCGCGCGATCTCTGACCATAACCGGTGGCCTTCTGCCATGCCATTCGGCCAGTTTCGGTTATCATGTCGATATGGGCGTTACGTGCCTGGCAATCTCCGGGAACGGCGTTCTTCGGCGGCGGAATAATCAGCTCGACATCCGGGCCAAACGCATGCCGGATGGTCGCGGCGGTTGGTACACCATCATAAGCCCCGTCACCGATGAAACGGCGCACCGGACCGGACACCTCGGCAAGAAGGTCGGGCAGAGCGCCGGTGTCCCCGACCTGCTGGGGTGTCAGGCAGGACGCCACAAGCTCGCCGCTCTCCAGATCGAAGCCGATATGCAGTTTGCGCCATATCTTGCGGGCCTTCGGCAGCCCGTGCTTCTCACGCATCCACTCGCGGCCACCAACGACACGCAGCCCTGTGCTGTCCACAACCAGCGCGATCGGACCACTGGCTGTCTGGGTGTCGGGCGCGATCTGAAGCGATGGCGCACGCCGGAAAAGCGTCGAAAAATCCGGCACAGGGAGGTCCGTCTGCATGAGCCGCAGCAGACTGCGGACAAAGCCCTGCGTTTGGCGAAGCGGTAAGCCGAACACGGCGCGCAAGGTCAAGCAGGTCTCAATCGACAGATCAGAATATCGTTGTTGACCACCGCGCTTGCCGGAGCGCACTGCGCACCACCCAGACACCGCGTCTTCGCTGAACCAGACCGTTACGTCACCACGCTGGCGGAGCGCCTCGTTGTATTCGGCCCAGTTCGTCACACGGTACTTTGCCTTCGCAAACTTATCCCGCCGCGA
>NZ_JBQFYP010000052.1:0-1044 GCF_056541545.1 Ruegeria sp. AG7 | reverse complement strand
CGGATTTTTCACCCAGTCCTTGTCGGACCGCGATCCTGAGCTTTTTGGCTCGATCCGGTCTGAGCTGGGTCGTCAGCGCGACGAGATCGAGCTGATTGCGTCCGAGAACATCGTCTCTGCCGCCGTGATGGAGGCGCAGGGTTCGGTGATGACCAACAAATATGCCGAAGGCTACCCGGGCCGGCGCTATTACGGGGGCTGCGAGTTTGTTGATATCGCCGAGAATCTGGCCATTGACCGCGCCAAGCAGCTGTTTGGCTGTGGTTTCGCCAATGTGCAGCCGAACTCGGGCAGCCAGGCCAACCAGGGCGTGTTCCAGGCGCTGATCCAGCCCGGCGACACCATTCTGGGCATGAGCCTGGATGCCGGTGGCCACCTGACCCACGGCGCGCGGCCCAACCAGTCGGGCAAGTGGTTCAACGCCGTGCAATACGGCGTGCGCCAGCAGGACAACATGCTGGACTATGATCAGGTCGAGGCGCTGGCGAAAGAGCATAACCCCAAGCTGATCATCGCGGGCGGTTCGGCCATCCCGCGTCAGATCGACTTTGCCCGCATGCGCGAGATCGCCGACATGGTCGGCGCCTATCTGCACGTGGACATGGCGCATTTCGCCGGTCTGGTCGCGGCAGGCGAGCATCCCAGCCCGTTCCCCTACGCGCATGTGGCGACCACCACCACACACAAGACCCTGCGCGGCCCACGTGGGGGCATGATCCTGACCAATGATGAAGATATCGCTAAGAAAGTGAATTCGGCGATCTTCCCCGGCATTCAGGGCGGCCCGCTGATGCATGTGATCGCGGCCAAGGCCGTGGCCTTTGGCGAGGCGCTGCGCCCCGAGTTCAAAAGCTATATCCAGCAGGTCGTGACCAATGCGCAGGCGCTCAGCGATCAGCTGATCAAGGGCGGGCTCGACACCGTGACCCACGGCACCGACACCCATGTGGTGCTGGTTGACCTGCGCCCCAAGGGCGTCAAGGGCAACGCCACCGAAAAGGCCCTGGGCCGGGCGCATATCACCTGCAACAAGAACGGCGTGCC
>NZ_JBQFYP010000051.1:0-1370 GCF_056541545.1 Ruegeria sp. AG7 | reverse complement strand
GCGGATGGGGTGGATGGCGTCTGCAGCCAACCGTCGCGCTTTGCGGCAAACTGCAGAAGACATCTTCTGCAAGGAAAGGAGCCCCACCATGGAAGTCACGACAATAGGATTGGATCTCGGTAAAGACGTCTTTCAGGTCCACGGAATCGCTGATGACGGTACGGTTGTCTTCAATCGTTCGATCCGCCGCAGACAATTGCTGAAGTTCTTTGAGACCCTGCCGAGCTGCCTCGTCGGAATTGAGGCGTGGGTCGGCACATCACTGGGCGCGTGAGCTGACTGAAATCGGCCATGACGTGCGCCTCATGCCGGCGACTTACGTAAAGCCCTACGTGAAGCGTGGAAAGACGGATGCGGTTGATGCCGAGGCAATCTGCGAGGCCGTCACGCGACCGACCATGCGGTTCGTCGCTGTGAAATCGAAGGAACAACAAGCCCTTCTTACAATGCATCGCGTGCGCCAGCTTGTCGTGCGCCAGAAAACCCAGATGCTGAACGTGATCCGGGGTCTTCTTCGAGAGTTTGGTCATGTGATCGGGAACGGGCCGGTGGCGGCGATGCGCTTCGTCAAAGGGTTCAAAACCAACGATTGCCCGGACATGCCAGACGTTGCGAAGAGCATGCTCAAAACCCTCTGCGAGCAGGTTGTTGCACTCGACGAGCGCGTGGTGTTCTACGACAAACTGATCGAGTATCATTCGCGGATCGATGAACGGGCCAAGCGGATCAGAACCGTCCCTGGTGTTGGTCCAATCACCGCCTCTGCCATCGTCGCCACCATCGGCGACGGCAAACAGTTCAAGAACGGGCGCGAGTTTGCTGCTTGGCTTGGTCTCACCCCATTGAACAGATCGAGTGGTGGCAAGGAACGCCTCGGCCGGATTAGCAAGAAGGGTGACCGTTACATAAGAAGGCTTCTGGTGATCGGTATGACCTCACAAGTACAGCGCGCCCGCGGCTATCCAGAACGCGTGCATCCTTGGATCATGCAACTCCTCGAGCGCAAACCCGTCCGACTTGCCACGATCGCGATGGCAAACAAAGCCGCACGGATCATCTGGGCGATCCTCACCAAAGAAACATACTACCGGCAATCAGCGGCATAACCGGAGGCACTGAACAAAAAAGAATTGCAAGACGAATGCCATGATGGCACGTGCGGTCATCCGAGAACCCGGAAAACCCGAGCTTCGTCCTGAACTCTCAGGTTCGCTTTGCCGATTGGGACCAGGTTCACGGAACCCATCAAGGCCAGCGGCTCAAGCAAATGCCGCAATCAAAGGCCGGACACAGGACTGTACTGACCAGCCGCGCAATCAGAGCATTTTGTCCTTGCAAAGCAGACGCCATCCACACAGGACAAACCGGAC
>NZ_JBQFYP010000050.1:0-1377 GCF_056541545.1 Ruegeria sp. AG7 | reverse complement strand
TCACTGCCGACCTCGGAGCAAACGCAGCATCTGATCGCCCGGCTGGCTGGCTCCGATGAGGACGGCCCAAACCGGATGAGGTGGGTGGCTCCTGCTCCACCGGCATCGAATGTGCCAAAGTGCAGTTGTCAAAGACTGCTAGGAAAGGAGCCACCCAATGACAGTAAAGACCGTCGGCCTCGATCTGGCCAAGGATGCTTTTCAAGTACACGGCATTTCGGAGAGCGGCCGCGTCATCTTCAACAAGGCGATCAAACGCGCGAAGCTGCTGGCGTTTTTTGAGACACTGCCACCGTGCACGGTTGGCATGGAAGCCTGCGGTTCATCCCATCATTGGGGTCGTCAGCTGCGCAAGCTCGGGCATGATGTGAAGCTCATGCCTGCCGGATATGTCAACCATATGTTAAGCGCGGAAAAAACGATGCTGTCGACGCAGAAGCGATTTGCGAGGCGGTCCGCCGTCCGACAATGCGTTTCGTAGATATCAAGACGGAAGACCAGCAGGCCATATTATCCATTCACAGAACGCGCGACCTGGCCGTCCGACAGCGCACACAGTTGGCCAACATGATCCGCAGCCTATTGCGCGAGTTTGGGCAAATATTGCCCATCGGGATCGAAGCGGTGACGGCTTTTGCGAAGCGCCATCTGAGCGGCGATCATCCCGACATGCCTGAAATCGCGAACGGCATGCTTGGCATACAGTGCTATCAGTTCATCGGCCTGAATGAACGCATCGACGGCTATTCGAAGATGATCGAGCAACATGCATTGCTGAGTGCAGATGCACGCCGATTGATGCGCATGCCTGGCATCGGGCCGATCACAGCGTCAGCAATTGTCGCCACAATCGGTGACGCGCATCAGTTTCGGACAGGAAGAGATCTGGCCGCATGGCTGGGCCTCACCCCGCTCAACAAGTCGAGCGGCGGCAAGGAGAAGCTGGGCAAGATCACAAAGCAAGGCGATCGTTACATTCGCAAACTTTTGGTCGTGAGCATGACATCGCGCGCGGTCATGGCGAAACGCTCACCCGAGAAGGTCGATCTCTGGACTGCCAAGATCATCGCTGACAAGCCGTTCCGGCTGGCAACAGTCGCCATGGCAAACAAGGCAGCGCGGGCCATCTGGGCGATGCTCACGAAGAAACAGGAATACCGGCAGCCGGCGTTCTAACCACACCGACTGCCCACGAGATGCAAGACGTTGAAGTGATGATGCGGAAGTAAGTCAACCAAGAGCAAGGACACTCCGGGAATGGCAGCGGCCCTCTTCCGAGGCCGATAAGCCGATTGGAACCTCGCTCGCGGAATTCATCAGGGCCAGCGGAACACCACCGCACGAACAGGCCGGACAGACGACAGTACTGACGAAATC
>NZ_JBQFYP010000049.1:0-1506 GCF_056541545.1 Ruegeria sp. AG7 | reverse complement strand
GATACTGTTGAAAAACTCTGCTTGAGCGATGCTTTGGCTGCTGATTCAATTCTCTTGAGTTGCAGGAGAGTTGCTGATGATGGGACCGAGGCAAGTTGCGCAGGGTGCGCTGTTCTACGAGTTCAGTATTGAGGATCACGTTCCGACGGATCACCTTTTGCGCGCGATCGACCGGTTTGTAGACCTTGTTGACATGCGCCGACATCTCGCGCCGTTCTACAGTTCAACAGGCAGGCCCTCGGTTGATCCCGAGCTGATGATCCGAATGCTGATTGTGGGCTATGCCTTCGGTATCCGGTCAGAGCGGCGGCTGTGTGAAGAGGTGCATCTGAATCTGGCGTATCGCTGGTTCTGTCGCCTCGATCTGGCCGATCCGGTGCCCGATCATTCCACCTTTTCCAAGAACCGACATGGACGTTTCCGGGACAGCAACCTCTTCCGGCATCTGTTCGAGCAGGTGCTGGCGCGCTGCATTGCCGAGGGACTGGTCGGCGGCGAGAGCTTTGGAGCAGATGCTTCGCTCATCAAGGCTGATGCCAGCCGCTATACGAAGGTGGACTTCTCGGAATGGTCTGCAGCAGATGCTGCAAACCGGGCGACGCAGGAATACCTTGATACGCTCGATGATGCGGCCTTCGGCGCTGCGACACCGGTAAAGCCGAAGGCGATCTCGCCCGCCGACCCGGCCGCGCGGTTGACCGGAGCCAATGGCGACAGGCCCTTCTTTGCCTACAGCACCAACTACCTGGTCGATCTGGACCATGCGATCATCGTCGATGTCGAAGCGACTGCGCCGATACGTCAGGCGGAAGTGGGTGCCGTGCGAGACATGCTGGTGAGAACCCAAGACCGTTTCGACCTGCACCCATGGCTGCTGGCCGCAGACACGGCCTATGGTGCGGCGGAGATGCTTGGCTGGCTTGTGAAAGAGCAAGGTATCGAACCCCACATCCCGGTCTTCGACAAGTCCGAGCGCAAGGACGGCGCGTTTCCTGCCACCGACTTCACCTACGATCCGGACACCGATGCTTACAAATGTCCCGGCGGGAAGGAGCTGAAGCCGTACTGGCGGAACATCTCAAAGGGGCGCCCGGCGTTCGGCAAGGATGGCTTCAAGAAATACTACGCCCGGAAACAGGAATGCGCGGCGTGTCCGCTGAAGCCCCGATGCACGCCCAACCAGGCGACCCGGAAAATCGCCCGATCCAGGCATGAAGACGCCCGCCAAAAAGCACGGGATATCGCGAAGACCGATGCCTATGTCGTCTCCAGCTACGCCAGAAAGAAGGTAGAGATGCTCTTCGCCCACCTCAAACGCATCATCGGCCTCGACCGCCTCCGCCTTAGAGGACCAAACGGCGCCAAGGATGAGTTCCACCTCGCAGCAACAGTCCAGAACCTCCGCAAACTTGCAAAGCTCAGACCAATCTCGGCGTGAAGAGCCGAGCAGGAAGACTTCAGCCGCTATTTCCGCCGCGCTTACACATCGACTTTTTCAACAGCATC
>NZ_JBQFYP010000048.1:0-1872 GCF_056541545.1 Ruegeria sp. AG7 | reverse complement strand
TGGTTGCGGGAGCAGGATTTGGCCTATACCGAACGTTAACGGAATTATTAATCTAAAAAGCCATCTCTACGCATTCCCTGTCTGTTTGAAATAATGGTCGCTTTGGACGGAAAAAGTGACAATCAAGAAACCCGTTTCCAGGTCCGCATTGAACCGAGGTGATACTTGCGACGAAGATGTCTGACGTCAGCGCCAATGGGACAGTTTAGGGTGATTTGTCGAGCCAATTTGCTGCTACGAGACGTGCAAGACAAAGCGTGCTAAAGTTGTAAGAGTATGTGTTTTTCTGCAAATGCCAGTTTTGCTGTAGGCGGCGTCTTGATCGCAAGTAGCGCGATCACAATTCCGCTTGCTTGGCGGGTCGGTGTACGTATCTTACCGCTAGCGACTTATCCACTTTTCTTTGGAATGCAGCAGGTTGCGGAAGGTTTTGTGTGGCTAGGAATTGAAAAGCACCAAGGTTATGAAAGTGTCTCAGCGGCGATGGTTTTTCTGTTCTTTGCGTACTGGTTTTGGCCAACTTGGGTGCCATTTTCAGCTGCTGCTTGCGAGCCGTACCGTTTTCGGCAACGCCTCTTCATCGCCTTTACAGTTTTGGGCATTGCTGGAGGGTCGCTCTTGTACCTGCCTATCATGTTGAATCCAAGCATTCTGCAGATTGACCTCATTCACAATTCGATCCGTTATTTGAATCCGGAGATGTTCACTAATGAAACGAGCAAAATGGTGGCGCGGGTGATATATGCCGTGATCATCTGTGTCCCGCTGCTGTTGTCTTCTCACCCTAAAATCAGAGTTTTTGGACTTCTTATCCTGATCTCAGTCTTGGTCGGCTTTTTCTTCGCGTCCCACGCTTTTACATCGATTTGGTGTTTTTTCGCGGCCGGTCTTTCCGCTTACATGATTGTTGTACTGCGGTCACTGGAAAAGAAAACTGGAACCGCTCCAGCCCTCTAATTCTCTTCTTACCGCATCGGCTGCAGGCTCCGATTGATGTCTTATGGAGCGACTGTTCTGGGCTCCGAGCAGACCAACGCACCGCAGCTAGGCTTGAAGAAACAGATGTTCGCGAAGCGGACACTCGTCCTCTTAAGGTAAAATCCGCGCGTTGGCACGGTGCCGATGCCTGGTGTGGGAGGGCTGGACGGAGACTCCATCATGTCCAGTAAACAGCTACCGGCAATCCGACCATCACGTCCGCCGTGGAACAAGGGGCGGCTGATCGGCCAGAAACGCCCGCTCCTGCCAAGGCAGGTTTGGGCCATTCGCGCTCGGCTAGAGCTCGCGGATAACCTGCGCGACTTGGCATTGTTCAATCTCGCCATAGACAGCAAGCTCCGCGGGTGTGACTTGGTTCGACTCAAGGTCGTGGACCTCGTCGCTGGTGGAAACGTCCGGGACCGCGTGTCGGTCATCCAGAGCAAGACCGGGCGTCCAGTTCAGTTCGAGGTGTCCGAGAATACACGCAGAAGCGTGCTCGCATGGGTCACATCGTCCCAAATGCTTGGACAGGTCAACCTGTTCCCAAGCAGGTTCCACGGCTCACCGCACATCTCGACAAGGCAGTATGCGCGCCTTGTTCATGACTGGGTGTGTGCAATCGGACTGGATCCAAGCGGCTACGGCACGCATTCGCTGCGACGGACCAAGGCCGCACTGATCTACAGGAAGACCGGCAATCTCCGCGCCGTCCAGCTCCTGCTGGGTCACACCAAGGTGGACAGCACGGTGCGATACCTCGGCGTCGAACTCGATGACGCGCTCAGCATCGCCGAGAAGATCGACATCTGAGGCCTTGGCGGACGGCCGCAGTCGTCCGCCATCTCATACCGGACGTCTCTCATGATTGACCGTAGCGGCCGCTCAGAGCCC
>NZ_JBQFYP010000047.1:0-1888 GCF_056541545.1 Ruegeria sp. AG7 | reverse complement strand
GGGTCGTTGCCTTCGCTGAGGGCGATTATGGGACGGGTGGCCGGAGCGTTTTGCCGCAACAGCTCGACGGGTGTCAGGGTCATGTGCTCCGGCCTCGTCCTGGGGTTAAGCGCCCTGCGCTTTCATGTCATCGGCGCTGATGCCGGCGACTGCGACGGGTTTTTTCATCGCGTCGCGGCGGAAAGGCTCGCCAAGCTCCTGGTTGATCAGGGCCTCGATCAGCGTGGTGATGCCGTTCTTCTGGTCCTCGATCGCCTGGTTCAGCGCCGCGGTCAGCTCGTCCTGGGTGCGCGCGACAACGCCTTTCAGGCCACAGGCCTGCGCGATACCGGCATAAGACACCTTGGTGTCCAGCTCGGTGCCCACGAAGTTGTCGTCGAACCACAGGGTCGAGTTGCGCTTTTCCGCGCCCCACTGGTAGTTGCGGAACACGATCTGGGTCACGGCGGGCCATTCCTCGCGGCCGATCGCGGTCAACTCGTTCACCGCGATGCCAAAGGCACCGTCACCGGCAAAGCCCACAACCGGAACATCCGGGCAGCCGATCTTGGCACCGACGACGGCGGGCAGGCCATAGCCGCAGGGGCCGAACAGGCCCGGCGCCAGGTATTTGCGCCCCTCTTCAAACGACGGATAGGCGTTGCCGATGGCACAGTTGTTGCCGATGTCGGACGAGATGATCGCCTCTTTCGGCAGTGCCGCCTGAATGGCGCGCCACGCCATGCGCGGGCTCATCCAGTCGGGCTTGGCCGCGCGGGCACGCTGGTTCCAGGTGGTGCCCGGATCGTCATCCTCGTGGGTCATCGAGGTCAGTTCCTGCGCCCAGGCCGATTTCTTCTGCGCGATGCGCTCTTTGCGCTCCTTGCGGCCTTCGTCACCGGCGGTGTCGCTCAGCTGGGCCAGAATGCCCTTTGCCACCTTGGCAGCATCGCCGATGATACCGACGCTGACAGCTTTGGTCAGGCCGATACGGTCGGGGTTGATGTCAACCTGGATGATCTTCGCATCCGCGGGCCAGTAGTTGATGCCATAGCCCGGCAGGGTCGAGAACGGGTTCAGACGGGTGCCGAGGCACAGGACAACATCCGCCTCGCTGATCAGCTCCATCCCCGCTTTCGAACCGTTATAGCCCAGCGGACCGGCAAACAGCGGGTGGCTGCCCGGGAAGGCGTCATTGTGCTGGTAGCCGACGCAGACCGGCGCATCCAGACGCTCGGCCAGCGCTTTCGACGCCTCGATGCCGCCTTCGGCCAGAACCACACCGGCCCCGTTCAGAATGACAGGGTTCCTGGCGTTCGACAGCAGCTCGGCCGCCTGGGCCACGGCGCTTTCGCCACCCGAGGGGCGCTCGAACTCGACAATGGCGGGCAGGTCGATATCGACAACCTGGGTCCACATGTCGCGCGGGATGTTCAGCTGGGCCGGGGCGCTGGCGCGCTTGGCCTGCATGATCACACGGTTTAGAACCTCGCAGACGCGGGTCGGGTCGCGGACCTCTTCCTGATAGGCAACCATATCCTCGAACAGCTTCATCTGCTCGACTTCCTGGAAGCCACCCTGACCGATGGTCTTGTTGGCCGCCTGCGGGGTCACCAGCAGAAGCGGCGTGTGGTTCCAGTAGGCAGTCTTGACGGCGGTCACGAAGTTGGTGATGCCCGGGCCGTTCTGCGCAATCATCATCGACATCTTGCCGGTGGCACGGGTGTAGCCATCCGCCATCATCCCCGCGCTGCCCTCATGCGCACAGTCCCAGAACATGATCCCAGCCTTCGGAAACAGGTCCGAAATCGGCATCATCGCCGAGCCAATGATCCCAAACGCATGCTCAATACCATGCATCTGCAAAACCTTAACAAAGGCCTCTTCCGTCGTCATCTTCATAGGGGTG
>NZ_JBQFYP010000046.1:0-1940 GCF_056541545.1 Ruegeria sp. AG7 | reverse complement strand
AGCCGTTCGATTGCGGTTATGGATTGCTTGAGTATTTGGTATTGGTTGCGGGTTTGGTGGTTAGGTCTTATTTAGCGTGTTTGGATGTTGGGATGGGTTGGTCTGCCGCAGGGTTGCATCTGTCCTTTAGGCGCGGCGGGATATGGGGTATCTGGGCGTGCGCACCGTTTCACGGATTTGGAGAACGCAATGATGAAGCGCGCCTGGAACAAGTGGCGATCGGGCTATATGGGCCGGCTTGTCGGTGAGAGCTTTTATGCGCAGGGCGGGCTTTACGGCATTGCGATCCTGGCGATGATCGCGGTGGCGGTCACCACCGCCGGCTCGGCTTACATGATGGAATATATCATCGATGCCATGACCAGCCCGGAATTGCGGGGATGGGTGCATGTCATTGCGCTGGGGGTTGTGCTTCTGTTCCTGACCAAGGCGGTGGCCTCGTATATTCAGGCCGTTTTTCTGGCACGCGCGGGCAACCGGATTGTGGCTCAGCAGCAGGAGAAGCTGTACCGCAAGCTGGTCCGGCACGGAGTGTCGTTCTTCTCGACCACTGAATCGTCGGATCTGCTGATGCGCACGACCAATGGCGCGCAATCGGCCCGGAGCCTGATCGATGTTCTGGTCACCGGGTTTGTCCGCGATGCCCTGACCCTGGTCGGCCTGATTGTGGTCATGGTGTATCAGCAGCCGGTCCTGTCGGTGATGTTCTTTGTGGTGGGCCCGATTGCCCTGCTGGGGGTGCGGTATCTGCTGAAAAGCGTCCGCTCGATCATGCAGGCCGAGTTCAAATCGCTGGCAGAGATCATCCGGGTGCTGCAGGAGACCTCGGCGGGGATCAAGGTGATCAAGGTGTTTGCGCTTGAAGATCGCATGATCGACCGAATGGAGACCGCGATCCGGAAGGTCGAACAGCGCTCGAACGACATCGCCCGGCTACAGGCCATTGCCAGCCCGCTGATGGAGTTTCTGGCCGGTCTGGCGGTTGCCGGGGTTCTCATTGTCAGCACGATGGGTATCGCGGGTGCCGAACAGCCGACCGCGGGTCAGCTGATGTCCTTCATCACCGCTTTGCTGATGGCCTATGAACCTGCCAAGCGCCTGTCCAGGATGCGGGTCCAGATTGAAACCTGCATGGTCGGGGTCGGCCTGTTGTTCAGCCTGCTGGATCAGGAGGACACGATGGTGGAAAGCCCCCGGGCCCGTGACCTGAGTGACGGCCCCGGACAGATCACGCTGCGCAATGTGACCTTTGGCTATCAGGGCACGGTGCCGGTGATCGACAACATGAGCGCCACTTTCGAGGCCGGGAAAACCACCGCCCTTGTCGGCCAGTCCGGTGGTGGCAAATCCACGTTGTTTGGCCTGATCATGCGGTTTTACGACCCCGATCAGGGCAGCGTCGAGATCGATGGCCGGGACCTGAGGGATGTTAGCTTTGCCTCGCTGCGGCGGAAAATCTCGTATGTCGGTCAGGATACGTTCCTGTTCTCGGCCTCGGTGATGGACAACCTGCGCTGCTCGGCGCCCGATGCGAGCGACGAAGAGGTGATCGCGGCAGCCCGGGCCGCACATGCGCATCAGTTCATCACCGACCTGCCGCAGGGCTATGAGACCCCGGTGGGCGAGAACGGAACCTTTCTGTCGGGCGGTCAGAAACAGCGCATCGCGATTGCCCGCGCCATTCTGCGCAAGGCCGAGATCCTGCTGCTGGACGAGGCCACAAGCGCGCTGGACGCGGAATCGGAATCGCTGGTCAAAGAGGCGCTGGACGCCCTGACACAGGATGTCACCGTCATCGTCATCGCCCACCGCCTGTCAACCGTGCTGGAGGCAGACAAGATCATCGTCATCCAGGACGGCGCTATCGCCGAACAGGGAAACCTCGACCAACTCATGCAGAAAAACGGCCCCTTCAAAAACCTCTTCGACCAACAGTTCAA
>NZ_JBQFYP010000045.1:0-2413 GCF_056541545.1 Ruegeria sp. AG7 | reverse complement strand
AAAGCCCTCAACCGCATGACCCGTCTAGGTCGTGCGACCTATGAACGTGTCGCATAACGAACCGGGGAAAGGGGCAAATGCGGCCCAAGCGCTATTCGTGCAACGCGGTCGCATGATCGTCAATCCAGACACAAAAGCTTGCGACATATCCTTGACGCATTCGGGCGCGCGTTACGGGCTATACATCTGAACCAAAAACCACTATCGCCAGATCTTTCCCGGCAATTGGTGACCCATGAATGATTTCTCTGCCCTCCCGAAAACCCTGTCCGCAGCTCTGTCCCAAAAAGGCTATAGCAACTTGACGCCTGTACAAGAGGCTGTGTCAGATGAAGCGCTGGCAGGAAAAGATCTGCTTGTCTCTGCGCAAACCGGTTCCGGCAAGACCGTGGGCTTCGGGCTGGCGATGGCAGAAGAACTTCTCGACAAGCACGGCCGTTTTGACCGACCAGCAGCGCCTTTGGCCGTGATCATCGCACCCACGCGCGAACTGGCTCTGCAAGTGCGGAGAGAATTCGACTGGCTGTTTGCCGAAGCCGGGATCGTTACTGCATCGGCTGTCGGTGGTATGGATGCGCGCACAGAGCGCAGGGCGCTTGAACGCGGCGCACATGTCGTAGTCGCCACACCTGGGCGGCTGCGCGATCATATCACACGTGGGGTGATCGACCTGAGCGATCTGCGGACCGTCGTCCTCGACGAAGCCGATGAAATGCTGGACATGGGGTTCGCCGAAGATCTTGAATACATCCTTGATCAAACGCCCGAAAACCGGCGCACCCTGATGTTCTCTGCCACTGTTCCACGAGGCATTGCCAGGCTTGCCCAGACCTACCAGAAAGAGGGTGCGCAGCGGATCAAGGTCGGAAGCGCAGATGTCCAGCATTCGGATATAACCTATAGTGCCTTGAACGTAGCTCCGTCGGATATTGAAAAAGCGATCATCAATTTGCTGTGTTATCACGACGTTCAAACCACGATTGTGTTCGCCAACACCCGGTCTATGGTGGCGCGCCTGACCGCGAAACTTTCCAATCGGGGGTTTTCTGTCGTCTCACTGTCAGGGGAACTCAGTCAGGCAGAGCGCACCAACGCGATGCAAGCCCTGCGTGACGGGCGCGCGCAGGTTTGCGTTGCGACCGACGTGGCCGCCCGCGGCATTGATCTTCCAGGGTTGGAGTTGGTGATCCATGCGGATCTGCCCTCAAATGCGGAAACTTTGTTGCATCGCTCTGGACGGACAGGCCGTGCCGGACGCAAGGGAACATCCATTCTGATCGTGCCGGCTCGGCAGCGTTCAAAGGCACAACGATTGCTGAAAACCGCCAAGCTGGAGGCCGAATGGGGCACACCACCCTCAGCCGATGAGGTGTTTAAACGGGAAGAGGAACGCATCATTTCCAATCCCGCCCTGGATGAGCCGCCAAGTGCTGAGGAAACGGCTTTTGCCGAGCGGCTGCTCAGCGGAAGAACTCCCGAGCAGATCGCCGCAGCCTATATGCGCCTCTACCGAGAGCGCCACTCGGCACCAGAGATCCTTGGAACGGCACCAGAGTCTGGAAAACGCGACACTGATCGGCGCGTGGCGTTTGGGCCAAGCACATGGTTCTCACTTTCTTTGGGACGCAAACAGCGTGCGGAGCCGCGTTGGTTGCTGCCAATGCTGTGCCGCAACGCGGGTTTGTCCAAAGACGCTATCGGCGCAATCCGCGTTCAGTATCAAGAGACCTTTGTCGAGATCGCCAATGATGCTGTGCCCGCAATGAAACAAGAACTGGGCGCTGATCTCATCATAGAACAAGGTGCGACGTTGACCGAGCTGGTGGGCACGCCAGATTTCGATGCCTCGCCCAAAGGCCCGCCTGCAGCCCCACAATCATCGGACGAGCCCGCCAAATCCCGAGGGCTTGATTCAGGCAAGCCGTCGAAAGCTGCGCCTGGCTTCGAGCGTTCTGACCAAGATGTCCGGACTGAATCCGAGCGCCCTAAGAGCAAAGGAAAATCTGCGGCACGCACGTCGAACAAACAAGCAAGCGAAGACAAGAAAAAACGGGACTCGGCTCCGCAAGCGCGACCGACGCGTGAGCGCGGAAAGGCCAAACCACAGCCCGTCGCAACGGATAAGAAGCGACAAAAGCAAGATAAGAACGCTTCTGACACATCCAAATCTCTGAAAGCACAAAAGGCGCGTTTCAAGACCGACACCAAAGACTCGAAAGCGCCGCGTTCAAAAAGCAAAAACGGCAAGGGCGGAGAAGCAAGGCCTTTCCGCAAGCCTTCAAAGAGAAACTGAGCGCTCGGGGAGCGTGTTGCACAAATCGTTTCCGATGCGTAGCTGGTCCTTTGATTTGACTGCGGGATGCTGTGATGCCTTTCAAATTCAATGCGTCGCGGCGGGATAAGTTTGCGAAGG
>NZ_JBQFYP010000044.1:0-2515 GCF_056541545.1 Ruegeria sp. AG7 | reverse complement strand
GTGTTGTACAACTGAACGCCAGTACACCCACGTTACCGACCGGCGCGAGGTTCTTTATCCATGGCATCCTTGGTTTGGCCGGTCGGTTTATGTCCATGAGGTGATAGATAAATCCGGCGAAGCCGTGTTTCGGTGCAATCTCACCGGCCGCAGGTCGGACCGGCTTCTGGAAGTTCCGATATGGATGTTCGACCGGGCTGTATGTACTGCCTGCCGTCGGGTCGATACGGCGCACGTTGGCCTGGACGATCTGAAGGCTCTTGCGGGGCTTGTTTGCGATATCGACTGTGGGTCGTTCAATAAATCCGACTCCCCATCCCGCGTTGACGCAGCATTGGACTCTGAACACGAGATTCGGAGGTTGGCCTATGCCGCGCAAAATGACGACGACGCAACTCGAACTGTTCCCGGACACCCGGTCCACGACCGCGACGCAAACCCCGCTTTGGCGGAGCCTCCCCGACGACACGCGGCAAACGCTGACACGGTTGATGGCTCGCCTGATGGCGGAACATGCAGGCGCGGCAGAAGGGGGGAATGATCATGAAGCATGAGAAGATTAGCCCGCAGCATTTGGACCGCAAAGCGATCCTGTACGTCCGTCAGTCATCAGCCCACCAGGTCCTGCACAACCGGGAAAGCAGCGCCCTGCAATATGCGATGCGGGAGCGGCTGGCGGATTTGGGTTGGAGCCGGATCGAAACCGTGGATGACGATCTCGGCCGTTCCGCGGCGGGTGGTGTCGCTCGGGAAGGCTTTGACCGGATGATCGCCGATGTTTGTCTCGGCAAGGTCGGCGCCGTCGCAGCGCGTGAAGTGTCCCGCTTTGCGCGCAATAGCCGGGATTGGCAGCACCTCATAGAGATGTGCCGCGTCGTCGATACAGTGCTGATCGACCAGGAAACGGTTTATGCGCCGCGCGATGGCAATGACCGGCTTCTTCTGGGCCTGAAGGGCAGCTTGAACGAATACGAACTTGACCTTCTCCGACAACGATCCCTCGCCGCGCGCCACGAGAAAGCACGGCGTGGCGAACTTGTCGTCGCTGCCCCAGTCGGATTCGTGAAAGCCGGGGACCGCCTTGAGAAGGACCCGGACCGCCGTGTGCAAAAGGCCATATCCCTGGTTTTCGACAAGGTCGCCGAGTTGGGGAGCGCGCGGCAGGCCCTCATGTGGTTCCTCGAACATGGCCTTGATTTGCCCAGCTTGCGCAAACAGGGTGAAGTGATCTGGCGGCGACCGACATACGCCACCATCCACCGCATGATCGTCAATCCGGCCTATGGCGGGGCTTATGCCTACGGCAAAACCCAGGCAGCGGCGGGGTTCGGTGCAACCGCCGTTCGCAGGAAAGACCGCGAGGAGTGGCTTGCATTGAAGCCGGGCGCGCATGAAGGCTATGTGAGTTGGGAAAGGGCAGAGGCGATCCGTAAAATGGTCAGCAACAACGTCCCTCAGGGCCGGCATCATGGTGCAGCCAAACATGGCTCTGCCCTCCTGGCCGGGCTGCTGCGTTGCCGACGCTGCGGCCGCAAGCTGACGGTTCGCTATACCGGTAAGAAGCATGACATCCCGCGTTACTCCTGCTGGCGCGGCCTTTTGGACAACGGCGAAGCGCGCTGCATCGCCTTCGGCGGATTGCGGGTCGACGATGCCATTGAACAGGCGCTTTTGCAGGTAGTCGGACCCGGCGCCATTGCCGCCGCAGAAGTTGCCGCCAGGCAAGCATTGAGCCAGCGGGATCAAGTCCGCGATGCGCTTTGCCGTGACCTGGAGGCGGCTCAATACGCAGCTGACAGGGCCTTCCGGCAGTATGATGCGTCCGACCCGGAGAACCGCCTCGTGACCGCCGAACTGGAAGCCCGGTGGAACCGGGCACTTCAGCAGGTTCAGGAGATCGAGAACAAGATCGTTCACCATGACGCGGTCAGCCCGAACGGGACCACGCTGCCGGTAGAAGACCTGGCGGCCCTGGGGGCCGATCTCGAACGCGTCTGGTTCACGCCGGCCACTGATGCCAAGTTGAAGAAGCGCATCGTTCGCACGGTGATCCGGGAAGTGGTGGCAGATCTTGATGATGATGCCTCCGAGATCGTTTTGATGGTTCATTGGGCCGGTGGCGCACATACGGAAATCCACCTGCCAAAACGCCGCCGCGGACAGCGCAATGCAACACCGCCGGATGTTGTCGAGGCCGTCCGCCAGCTTGCGCGGATCGCCAGCGACGATGTCATCGCCGGCGTTCTGAACCGGAACGGGCTCTCCACAGGAAATGGCAACCGCTGGACCAGGGAGCGAGTCACGGCATTGCGGTCCTACCGCAAGATCCCGGTATACAAGCCCGAACCCAATGGTCTTGACCCGTGGCTCAATCTCTCTGGCGCCGCAAAACTGATCGGAGTAGCGCCAAAAACATTGCGGTTGGCAGCAGAAGCAGGTGATATCAATGCAGACCACCCGCTTGCCGATGGGCCATGGGTATTTGAGCGCGCGGAACTGTCAAAAACGAAGGCAC
>NZ_JBQFYP010000043.1:0-3583 GCF_056541545.1 Ruegeria sp. AG7 | reverse complement strand
GCGCAACTTGCCTCGGTCCCATCATCAGCAACTCTCCTGCAACTCAAGAGAATTGAATCAGCAGCCAAAGCATCGCTCAAGCAGAGTTTTTCAACAGTATCTCCGCAAAGCAGACGCCCAACGAGCTCTTTCTGATGGCTGCTTCTGACCTCACCAACACGTATCCTACGCTCAATTTCGATTGGTTGTTAAGGCAATGCGACCGGGTTTTCATCGAGTGTCCGGAGGTAAGAAATCAAGTCTGCGCGATCCTGATCAACCCAAACTCCATCTAAGTCCATCTTTGTTCCCGGAATGTATTCTCGTGGACGCCCAAGAAACGAGTTGAGATTGTCGTAGTCCCAGACACCTGAAGTCGCTGAGAAAGCCGTCGAGTACTCGTAGCCATCGTACGAGCCAATGGTGCGCCCGAGAACTCCCCAAAGTGGCGGACCTTCATTGGCTTGAACTTGCCCATTGTTCTCCAGGCTGTGACAGGCTTTGCAGGCACCTGCCAGAGTTTCTCCTCGGCCCCTATCGGCATTACCAATCAAGTGCTTCACACTAGGGATACTTGCACTTGTAGGTACGCCAGCATCCAATAGGATGGTCACGATTTCGTCGTGCCCACGCAACGAGGCGAAATGCAGTGCTGTCCCAAGCCAAGGATCCACGACAGTTGGATCAGCACCGGCTTCCAAAAGCAATCGAACAACTTCTGTGTGTCCGTTGCTTGACGCAACATGGATTGGGTATGCAAAAGTTTTTTCGTACTCAGCATTGGGAAGAGAGTAGTTTGGGTCGGCCCCAGCCTCCAACAGGGCCGCGACCACGTCCGTACGACCGAACCGAGATGCTACTACGAGTGGTGACGAACCTTCAAAACGAGCGCCTGTGGTGCTCGGCAGATCCACCGGCACTCCTTTTTCGATTTCTGACATAACTTTTGCGACATCGCCTTTTCGAGCCATCAAGTGGATCATTTCAGCGGAACTTGTCGACATGGTGGCGCATAGCGCAGCCACCCCCGCGAGAAATGTTTTCCAAGTTCTGTTCATTGCGGCATCCCCCCGGTTGTGGGAGCCTTAATACCACAACTAGTCGTCAATTTCATTTCTTGCAAAGAGTGGCCGCTTTGTCCGCGATTTGTGAATTCGATGGTCCACAGATTTTGCGCTTGCGGCGAACGTCGGCAATGCGGGCTGCGACCGCAGCATCAATATGAGGTGGTCAAAGGCAGGTAAGGGCCGGTGTCTGACGTCATCGCGTGTACGCCAGTCAATGTTAAAGATTACCAACAGGTTAGTCTTTCTGAAGCCAGTTACCACCAAGCACAGTCAGCACTAACTCGAGGATTTTTTGATCCCGAAAGCGCGCGTTTCAGGGACCCATACTTTGCAAAGACGACTTTGGCTAAAGGGGAAGAAACATTGAACGTGAAAGTTCTCTGTGGCTATGTAAATGGCAAAAACAGACTTGGCGGTTACGTAGGCTTCAAGCCTTACGCAGTCGTGTTCCAAGATGATCGGATCATTAAGACGCAAGTTGAAGGCACTTTGGCTGATTGCAGACGTATTGGCTATCCCTACTGACCTCTTGGTTGCTCACCGCCCCCCACCCGCCAGCACCAGCCACCACCCGTCAGCCCCCGGAACGCCTCGTCAGCGGTCCTGTCCTGCGCCACTGGGCGGTCGAGCTAGCGGTCTCGTCAGCGCCGGTTAGCGGTTCTCAAGCGGTGTAGTAAGCTCTGTCCCGCCAGCGGCAGTGAACGGTCGTTCTAGCGGCCCAAATGCCCGTGCTCACCCTCGTTCCGCCCGTCGCTTCGCTCAGCAGAATGCCCCCGAAATTGCCCCAGTTTCTCGGGCCAGTGGGAAAAGCTCTTAGGTTTCATCGGGGGGCAAGGATTCCTACCACCCCAGCCAGTTCATCGGAACATGGAACGAGACTAGGCACTTGGGGCTAAACCCTCCGAGAAATGCCCCCGTTTATGCCCCAGTGGTTTCGGGTGTTCTGACTCCCCCTGTCTACTCCTCTTTCCTAACCTCTAGCAGGGGTTCTATGGGGCTGGGGAATAGGTATAAGTAATGAATAGAAACCGGAGGATAGAGAGACTCGAGTATCCTCGTTCCTGATTCATAATACATAGAGGGAGGAGGAGGTTATGGGGGAGATAGAGAACCCATGGCACTCGCGACCAATCGACGTTCACCGCTGGTCGGATCACCCTGAGGTCGCCGCCTTGGTCGACCGCATCTGGGACGACTACCTGCCGAGTGATCAGACGTCCGGACCGAAGCCGAAGACCGCATTCAGGCATCAACTTCGGGTGCTGGTCCTTTCTAGGCATAGCCGTCCTCCAGTGATATGCCTCCGGGAGACTGACGAAATTCGTGATCGAGCATCAAGTTGGCAAACAAACGCAATGAACGTACCAGAAGTGGCGTAGTAGGCTTAGACGACCTAAAAGCTGCTGTGGGCTCCCATTTCTTCGTCTGGTCGCTCCTAGAGAGACAACTAGCGCAATCGTTGGCGTACCTTGAACAGCAGAGCACAACGCAAGCTGTGTACGGCATTTCTAGAGTCCTTGAGCGTTGGAAGAAGTTGCACGGAGAATTGGCTGGCGAAAACATTTCAAACACAGATTTCATCGAAGACCTATTCGTTACGATGTCGGAAGGTTTGGAAATGCGGAACAGAATTGCTCATGGCATTACCGGGCTTTATGCGGAGGGAGGTACCGCGTCCACTGTGTTCATCCAGACTGCATTGAATGGCAAACCTCGGGAAATCAGCTACGAAGACTTAACGTTAACCAATGAACGATTGAATTTAATCGCCTCACATATGGATCGCATTACAAGCGTGGTGTTCCACTTGGATTCAACTGCATCACAGAACATCCGCTCTGAGATACTCGGTCGTCTTCACCCGTAGTGGCTATTCTCCCAGATCCAAATTTTACCAAATGGTTCACTCCGGCGGTTCCGAATTCAGTGCCATCTATGTATACGGCACCACCTCTCGCCCTGTCCGCCTCTCATGTTCCGCCAGCCTCTGAAGATAACCTTCGGACCGGGCCGTCTGCCGCCATATCACATAATCTTTCACATGGTCGGCACTGGGGTCGGCTTGCTCGTCCAGCCCATAGAACTGGTTCGACGTTGGCAACGGAGCACCGGCCACTTCTTCTGAAGCCTCGGCCATAACCCGTTTCAGTTCGCCCACCCGGGTATAGTCGACGATAAAACTGTCATGCACGGATAGGACTGGAACGGCTTGATCGCAGAAGTAACGATGAACGCGCTCCGCTATCTGACGATCAAGGTTCATCAACTGGATACCTTGATCCGCGAACAGAAAGTCCTCGATGTGAGGGGTTTTCTCTAAGAAACCAGCCAGTAATGCATCCAGTTGTTCGTTAGTCAGTGTCTTGCCTGCGTGGCCGGTTGGGTATCCGTCTCGAAACGCCCGGAAAGCAGCATCCCGTGAACCGGCGTTTATCGCTGTGAGTACAAGCCGCTTGATAAATTGACGCTGTAGCACTGGAGGTAGCCATGCACCCAGTATGTCAGGCAACTCATAAGGGTCGCCAGCAAGTTCTTTT
>NZ_JBQFYP010000042.1:0-4420 GCF_056541545.1 Ruegeria sp. AG7 | reverse complement strand
TCCCAGCGTCGTGACGTCAAGATCATACGGGCGTTTATGGACTTTGCGGAGCGGGTTCTTGGGGAGAAGGAAACCGCCGGAGATATGTGACCGGCGGGTTCTTGAGTTTTTTGTGGATTACCTGCTGCGCCAGGCCTGTGTGCGGGCCAGGATGCCTTTTGATGCCATCAGGTGGAAGATCCGGGCGGCGGCGTTGGTGTAGAAGATCATCATGCCCATTGCGGCTGCGGGTGCGATGTCCCCGGCATCATCCATGTTCAGCACCGCGATGGACGCGAGTGTGGTTTTGGGTGAATAGAGGAACACAACCGCCGACACGGTCGTCATTGCGTTGACGAACAGATAGATCGAGATATCCAGCACCGCAGGCAGGCAGACCGGCACCGTCACGCGGGCAAACAGCTTCATTGTTGGCTGTTTGAGAGAGGCCGACACCGATTCGAACTCTTTATCCATCTGCTTGAGAGCGGTGACCGCCGTCAGGTGCGATACGGTATAGAAATGCGTCACCGTGCAAACCACCAGGATTGCCATGGTGCCGTAGATCGCATTGAACGGATTGGACGGGTTGTTGAAGAAGAAGATATAGGACAGCCCCAGAACCATGCCCGGGATGGCCATCGGCAGCATGGCGAACATCTGAAAGATCGACCGTCCGGTTTTGAAGCCGTTCGATTTTTCCACCAGATACGCCCCGAAGAAGACAACCGTCGTGCCGATCACCGCCGTCAGGAAGGCCAGTTTGATCGAGTTGAAATACGACCCCCAGCCGCCGCCATCCATCTTGTCGAACTGGTAGTTCTTGAGGCTCAGGCTCAGATCGTAGGGCCAGAACTTGATCAGCGCCGCAAACTGACACACGGCCAGAAGACCAATGATGAACAGGCCGACCAAGCTGCAGTAGATCAGGAATATGCGATCAGCCTTTGGGTTTGGTGTTGCCTGATATGGAACCGAGCGCGCAGAAAGCAGCGCCACCTGCTTGGACTGAACCATCCGGTCGATGGCAAAAGCCAGAATTGCGGGGATGACCAGAACCACCGAGACCACGGCGCCCATCTCAAAGTTCTGCTGGCCGATCACCTGTTTGTAGATATCCACGGCAAGCACGTTGAACTGGCCGCCGATCACCTTTGGCAGGCCGAAATCGGTGATCACCAGATTGAACACGACAAAGGCTGCGGAAATCAGGCCATAGCGCGCGCCGGGTATGGTAACGGTCCAGAATGTCCGCCAGGGGGTAGAGCGCAAGCTGACAGCGGCCTCGTACAACCGCGCATCCGATATCGCGAGCGCAGTCGATATGATCAGGAACGCGTGTGGAAAGGTAAAGAAGACCGATCCGATCACGATGCCTATGGGGCCGTAGATACTGGCACCGAACAACAACTCCTTGATCATCCCCTGATTGCCGAACAGGTAGACCAGCGCGATGCCCGGCAGCAGCGAGGGAACCAGAATCGGCGCCATCGCGATCAGGCGAAAGACCCCCTTGAACCGCATGCAGCTTCGGTTCAGCGCATAGGCAAACCAGAACGCCAGCGTCACCGTAACGATTGTGCTGACAACCGAAATCCAAAGGGAATTCTTGATCGAGTTGAACAGGGCTGGTGTCGAGAAGTAGTTGATGAAGTTGCCCAGACCCCGCGCTTGAACCGGCCGCATCTGCACCCGGCGGAACGTGTTGGAATCAAGCTCGACCCAATCGGTGCCTTCGTTCAAAGTCGACCCGACCAGAAAGCGCCCGGCCTCCGTCGTGTTCCGCATCTGGTACATGACCGGGCTGCGAAAGCTGAACTCCGGAAAGAACCCGGTCACCGGCAAACGCCCGTCCGAGCCGGTTGTCAGATCGGTGTCGGAATACACCCCCAATTGCCTGTTCAGTTCGTCAGCCGTCAGGATCGTTCCGTCGAACACACCCGCTTCATCACTGACCTGAAACTCATACTGGGACAGCTCGACCCGGTAGGTCGAGAAGGACTTGGAAAGCATCGTGTAAAGCGGCAGTGCCAGTGTCACGATCAGATAGAGCGCGATCACCATCATGCTTCCGCGCATCAGGATGTCATCGCGGCTGAGCCTGGGCCTGATATCCGGCCCGACAGGCAATGTGTCCTGATTGGTCGACATCGTGCTCATGCCGCAGCCTCCGGAAGGTCAAACGCCATCAGGCGGTTCTCGGGAAGCTCAATCACCATGCTGCACCCCTCTTCCAGCTCAAGACGACGCACGGCGTTGATCGAAAAATCCGCGATCAGTTCCGAAGATCCGAACCGCTCGTTGTTCAGGCGGCAGCGCCAGAACGAGCCCAGAAACTCCATTTCATCGAGCGTGACCTCGATGCAGTTCCGATTGCCGCCCGTGTCAAGATAACCAGCTTCATGAGGGATGATGTCTTCGGGACGAATGGCCGCAATGACAGGGGTTCCATCATTGAACGTGTGGCTGAGGCAGGCAAAGGTCTTTTCCCCGACGCTCAACCGCCCGCCTTTCGTAACCTGAGACTGGATCTGGTTCATTTCACCGATAAAGTCGGCCACGAACAGGTTGGCCGGTTCGCGGTAGATCTCCGTGGGCGATCCAACTTGTTCAATCACCCCGTGGTTCATCACCACGATGCGGTCGGCCATGGCCAGCGCTTCTTCCTGATCGTGCGTCACCATCACGGTGGTCACACCCAGCTTGCGCTGCAATTCCTTGATCTCATGCCGCAGGTGAACGCGCACCTTGGCGTCCAGCGCCGACAGGGGTTCGTCCAGCAGCAGCAGACCGGGATTGGTTGCAATGGCGCGGGCCAGCGCAATCCTCTGCTGCTGGCCACCGGACAATTGCGCCGGGTATTTCCTGCCCTGATCCGGCAGACCAACAAGGTTCAGCAGCTCGCTCACCCGAACCGCGATATCCGACTTGCTGCGGCCCGTGTTTTCAAGGCCAAATGCGATGTTCTTTTCGATCGTCAGGTTCGGGAACAGCGCATAGGACTGGAACACAATCCCGAAATCGCGCTCGGACGGAGGCAGGTTGGAGACGTCCTTGCCATCCTGCATAATCGTACCCTTGGTCTGCAGATCCAGCCCTGCAATCGCCCGCAACAAGGTGGTCTTGCCGCAGCCGGACGGGCCGAGGAAACAAATGAATTCACCTTCTTTGATTTCAAGAGAGATGTCCTTGAGTGCCAGAAAGCTGCCGAACGCTTTCCACAAATTCTGGATGCTGAGATACAGTTCACCGGGTGGTGTTTTCTGAAGCACGGGAGAGGTCCTCACATCTGCACCTCGGGCACGACCGATCCTGGCCGGTGCGCGCCGGGTGAGTTGGTTGTGTTGGTGGGAACAAGAGAGTGGCGGGCAGGAGAGGCACAAAAGCCCCTCCTGCCAATGGAATTACTTCGCTTCAGACTTTCCGTCATAGCGAGACTGCCATTCCTTCAGGATTGCCGCGCGATTGTTGGCGGCATATTCGAAATCATTGTTGATCATCGCATCCAGAAGACCCTCTGGGAAGTGTTCAACCGGTTTTGCAACGCCGGGATACGCCACGACCGCATAGCCGGTATTGTACATCTCGTTGGCCTCTTTGGTGACGGTGAAGTCCACCAGCTTCTGCGCGGCTTCCAGATTTGCAGTGCCGGCCACAATCGCGGTTGCTTCCATGTCCCAGCCGACGCCTTCCGAAGGCACAATGATTTCCAGCGGTGCGCCATCAGCTTTGGATTTCGCCCCACGGAACGCAAAAGAAATACCAATCGGGATCTCGCCCGCCGCCGCCAGTTTGCAAGGCTTCGAGCCGGAATGGGTGTAGCGCGCAATATTCTCGTGCAGCGCATCCATGTATTCCCAGCCACCTTCTTCACCAAACATTTGAAGCCAGCTGGACACATCAAGGAACCCCGTGCCAGAGGAATTCGGGTTCGGCATGATAACCTGATCCTTGTACATCGGATCAGTCAGGTCCTTCCACGAGGTCGGCGGCTTCAGCCCGGCCTTTTCCGCCTCAACCGTGTTGTAGCAAATCGAGGCAACCCAGGCGTCCATGCCAACCCAGGCAGGCGGGTTGTCACCATCGACGAATTTCGCATCCAGCTTGTCTACGCCAACCGGGGCATAAGGCTCCAGCATCCCTTCGGATTTCAACAGCAGCAGAGAGGTCGCAGCCAACCCCCAGACCACATCCGCCTGTGGGTTGTCCCGTTCAGCCAGCAGTTTCGCGGTGATGATCCCCGTCGAGTCCCGGACCCAGTTGATCTTGATATCCGGATTGCTCTGATTGAACGTCTCCGCATACCGAGCAAGATCCTCAGCCTCAACAGCAGTGTATACCGTCAGTTCCGTTTCCGATGCCGCAGCCGTCGCCGTCAGTAAACCGAACGCCAAAACCGCATAAATTGATCTCTTCTGTTTCATGGTTGTCCTCTGTTGGT
>NZ_JBQFYP010000041.1:0-4627 GCF_056541545.1 Ruegeria sp. AG7 | reverse complement strand
CGGGTCGAGCGCTGCTTCAACAAGCTCAAGAACGCTCGGCGTGTTGCAACCCGCTACGACAAGACCGCAGAAAGCTTCCTGGGATTCATCGATATAACGTCCATCCGACTTCGGTTTCGCCATTTGTCAACATGACCTAGCTGCGCTACGGTTTGTCATATCGGGATCTGGAAGAAATCATGGCGGTACGCGGCGTTGATCTGGATCATGCAACGCTGAAGCGCTGGGTCAGTCGATATGCTGGTCTCATTGCGGACGCAGCGCGGTGCAGAAAGCGTCCCGCCGACCGTTCGTGGCGGATGGATGAATCCTATATGCGGGTCAAAGGGAAATGGGTTTATCCTTATAGAGGGCTCTGTTGCACAAAACCTTTGAGGGATTCATCTCGTGAATCCAGCATGGTAGCTGGGATGCATGGGCAGACCCACATCCCCGACCTACAAGACCAGAAACTGGCCAGCCTACAATGAAGCGCTCAAGCGCCGAGGCTCGCTGGCAATCTGGTTCGACCCTGAGATGAGCTAGGATGCCGCGCCGACAGGCAGGCGTGGCCGCCAGCAGAGCGACAGCAACGTCGCTATACAGACTGCCTTTCGATGAAGGTGCTGTTCGGGATGGCGCTGCGGCAGACAACCGGCTTCGTCGAAAGCCTGTTGCGCCTGGTTGGCCTCGACTGGACGGTGCCCGACTTCAGCACGCTGTCGCGCCGTCAGAAGACGCTGGCCGTCAATATCCCGTATCGCGGCTCCAAGAGTCCGTTGCACCTGCTGATCGACAGCGCCGGCATCAAGGTTGAGGGCGAAGGCGAATGGCACGCCCGCAAGCATGGTGGCCCGAAGCGGCGGGTCTGGCGCAAAATCCACCTCGGGATTGACGAGGAAACGCTGGAGATCCGGGCCGTCGAGATCACCGGGAGCCACATCGGCGATGCGCCGGTCTTACCCGACCGGCTCAACCAGATCCCGGCGGACCAGGAAATCGGCAGCGTCACGGCAGACGGCGCCTACGATACACGCAGATGCCACGATGCCATCGCTGACTGCGGCGCCCACGCTGTCATCCCGCCCCGCAAGAACGCGAAGCCCTGGAAGACGATCACCGCCGGAGCCGTGGCGCGAAACGAAGCTCTGCGAGCATCGAAATACCTCGGTCGTGCCCTCTGGCGACGATGGAGCGGATACCACCGCCGAAGCCGCGTCGAGACAAAGATGCATTGTGTGAAACTGCTGGGGCAGCGCCTCATGGCACGAGTCTTTGACCGACAGGTCGCGGAGCTTCAGGTCCGCATCGCCGTCCTGAACGGATACACCGCGCTCGGCATACCCGTAACGGAAGCTGTGGGATAAGTCCGTCCGGGGATAGGGGAACCTCCGCGTTCAGCCGATTTGTGCAACAGAGCCAGATGCCGGTAAAAATGCTCGCCACGCCCATCCTTGGAATAGGCAAAACGGTAGATCGTCTCGTGGCTCACACGGATCGGGTGGCGTTCCAGGCGCATGCGCCCTGCGATCTGCTCCGGAGACCAGCCAGCTTTCAAGCGTTCCTCTACGGCAGCCTTCAAATCCGGATGCGCGATCATCTTCCGATGGATGGCCCGGCGGCGTTCATACATATTCTGTGCTGCTACCGCGTGATAACCGTTCAGCTGCGGCAGCTCTTTGTCCCTGAAGAAATTGCGTTTCAATTTGCGATAGATCGTCGACGGAGCGCGACCCATCCGATCCGCGATCTTTGGCACCGGCATTTTGTCTTCACGCCACTTGGCAATCTGGCTGCGTACCTCCAAACTCAGGTGAGGGTAACGGTTCCGATCGCCAAGACAGTTCGGTAAGTTCAAAACTTTGTAAGAAAGCCGGCTCACGCTTATTCCAATCCACGTCAGATACCTTGGCAATGTCGATCCCAGAGTTTGCGACACATCCTGGAATAGTTCGATTTGCTTGGGGTCTGCTTGGTCTCTTGTCACTTGTATCTTGCAACTTTATAAGAACCCCCGGAATATTTTGGATGCCAAGACAGCGACAGAGTGCTTCGCAGGGATGGTTGTGTAAGGAATGCTGCAAGGCGCAAAAAGCAAGTCCGGACAAGGGGACAGAATGGAAGAGCTTGCAGGGCAGGTCGCGGCGCTGAATGAAAAGGTAGAAGCCCTTCAAAGGCAGCATGCCTTTGATATGCGCCAGATGGAAATTGCTTTTTATCAATCAGAAGTGCAGCTGCAGCAGCAAATCAGAGAAATCCTGCGGCAAACCGGGAATATGGGCCTCACAACTATTCCAAGTCACACATTTATCCGCGACACACTCTGGAAGCGTATCGTTTTCCGCAAAACCGGAAAGCCAAAAAAGCTGTTCAAAGTTGCCTTTTTCAAGTCCAATGGCAAGGTGCGCGGATATGCCAAAAGAATTGTTTTCAAGAAGGACGGCTCTCCTCGTCCACATTTCTTGCCCGAACTTCAGATGCAAGCAAATAATAGATGAATGCTCTTTGTGCTGCAGATAGCGCACTTTTTTCGGAGACAGAAATGTCAGATGACTCCCCGCAAAACGCTTCTGATTGCAGCAGCGACGCCCCTTTGGTTTCGATCGTTATTCTGAATCTCAACAAGCCAGACATGACGATCGACTGTCTGAAAAGCATCTGGAAAAACACGACAGGCATCCCGTACGAAGTTATTGTTGTTGACAATGGTAGCTCTCCAGAAAATCAAAAGCGCCTTGCAGCCTATGAAGGGCCGCACAAATTGGTTCCGCTTGCGATCAATCGCTTCTTTGGTGAGGGAAACAATGTCGGAACGGAATTTGCCAAAGGCACATACCTGCTCTTTTTGAACAATGATGTCATCGTGACGCCTGATTGGCTGCCGCCTCTGGTCGATGTTTTCGACTCCCATCCCGATGCGGGATGCGTAGGCCCCAAGTTCATCTATCCAAGCGGTGAATTGCAAGAAGCCGGAGCGCTTCTCGATCCCGAGGGGTTCTCCGTTCAGATTGGTAAGTTCCAGTCTCCTGATCAGCCGCGCTTTAATCGAATGCGGGTTGTCGACTACGTCTCGGCGGCCGCTGTTTTGATGCGCAAAGCGGATTTCGATGCCGTTCTGGGCTTCGATTTCCGTTATGAACCTGCCTATTACGAAGACTGTGACCTTTGCCTGAAGATAGGCACTTTTGGGAAAAAGACGTATTACGTCCCTAAGTCAGAGGTCATCCACCGTGAAAATGCCACTACAGCTGACAAGAGCCTTAAAGACAAGCTTAACAGTATCGTTGAAGTCAACCAGGCCAAGTTCGTTGATCGCTGGCACAGCTTCCTGACGACCGGCGTGCATGACGGCAAATTCCATAGTGCACCACTGCTGCCGGCCCGGGTTGCTTCGGCACGTAAGACAGCGGGAATTTTTACGCCCTATAATATTATCCCCGGAGGGGGAGAACGCTACCTGTTCAGCATTATGAAAGTGCTGGCAGCGCACGGCTATGGTCTTACGCTCATTGTGCCAGAGCTTTACTCCCGGCTTCGTATATCGCTGGTTCTTGATCAACTCGACCTTGATCTGGATGGGATCGACATCATCACGCATGCCCAGGCGGAGGCGGGTGCGCAATTTGATCTGTTCTATTGTCTGGGGAATTCGCTTGTTCCGACATCGCGCGCTATGGGGCACATCAATCTGTTCTGCTGTCAATTTCCCTTCAAAACCAACGAAGATCATACCCGGCAGCATCTATCCTTGCTCCGGGACTACGACGCGGTGATCTGTTATTCGGGATTTGTCGAGCAAGAGATCCGCAAACAGTTGCGCCATTTCGAGGCACCCGATCCTGCCATTCATGTGGTGGCCCCACCGGTCGGGATCGTTGCCGAGGTAGATCCACAGACGGCAAAATCAGGCATTCTCGGAATTGGCCGTTTCTTTAACGGAAATCATTGCAAACGTCAGGATGAGATGGTCAAGGCCATGAAGACTCTGTCTGAGCAGGGAGCAGATACAAGCCTTGATCTTGTCGGCTCTTTGCATCCCGAACCGATCCATCGCGAATATTTGGCCAATTGCCGACAGATAGCTCGGGATTTGCCGGTTTCATTTCATATCGACGCCCCTGTCTCTGTCCTGTCGGGGCTTTTGCAACGCGCGTCGATCTATTGGCATGGGGCGGGTCTTGGTGTTGATGTCAAAAAGTGGCCTGAGCATTGTGAGCATTTCGGCATCAGTGTCGTAGAGGCGATGTCAGCAAGGGTCATCCCGATCGTTGTCAACAACGGAGGGCCGTCCACGATTGTCGAGGACGGCATATCGGGGTTCCATTATGGCTCCCGGGAAGAGCTTGTGCAGATCACGCACGCGCTTCTGTCCTATTCGGAGGACAAGTTGATCGAGTTGCGTGACAATGCGCAGGCCCGAGCCCAGCTTTTTTCTTTTGCGGCTTTTGAAGAACGTTTTGCTGATGTTTTGGTGTCAATGGAGAAGAAAGTGTCCCAGCGCTTTGAAACCTCATCCGCACATGCTTCTGTCAGCACGCGCTAGGGTCAGGATTCATAACCAATAGATGACGGTTGCGGCCAGAGCGATGGCTGAGAGGAAGACCTTGGGACAGCGATCATAGCGTGTCGCCACACGCCGCCAGTCCTT
>NZ_JBQFYP010000040.1:0-4739 GCF_056541545.1 Ruegeria sp. AG7 | reverse complement strand
TCAAGCAAATGCCGCAATCAAAGGCCGGACACAGGACTGTACTGACCAGCCGCGCAATCAGAGCATTTTGTCCTTGCAAAGCAGACGCCATCCACACAGGACAAACCGGACGCGAGCACGCCGACAGTTGCGCGACATGCAATCGCAATATTGCTAAAGTGCCTCAGGTACGATGGAGAATACCATAGGATGTCGGTAGCACAATTTCTGGAGAGTGTTGGCCTGGGACAATACGCGGACGTCTTCGAAAAGGAGGCGGTCGACGCCGATACTCTCGCGGATCTAGATGACGGGGATCTGCGCCATCTTGGCCTGCCACTGGGGCATCGAAAAAAGCTGCTGCGAGCGCTTGCCTCCGATCCGGCAGCGCCAGAGTTCGGTCAATGCGCATCAGAATTTCGGCGCGTATCGGTGCTGTTTTGTGATCTGGTCGGGTCCACCGAACTCTCCCAGAAAATGACCGCTGAGGAATTTCGCGACCTGCTGGCCGCGTTTCAGCAGGCCAGCGTCAGAGCGGTCGAAGCCCGCGGTGGTCATGTCGCCAAATATCTTGGCGACGGTTTGATGGCCTATTTTGGCTATCCGCGCGCCCACGAAGACGACGCGGTCAGGGCCGTTGAGGCTGCGTTCAACATGTTGGAAGGCATTCACCGCATCGACACGCCAACGGGCAGCGTTCTTCGAGCGCGAATTGGAATCCATTCGGGCCCGACCATTGTCGGCGAGATGGGCGCCGGGCTCTCGCGTGAGAAAATGTCCGTCGTGGGGGAAGCGCCGATCATAGCATCAAGGCTAGAACAGCTGGCCGAGGCGGATGAAATCCTCATCAGTGGAGAGGTCTGCCGTCTGGTCGAAGGGTTCGTATCATCTGACGCACTGGGCGAGCGTCGGCTCAAGGGGGTCGACAGACCGATCATGGTCCATCGGCCGCTGGGCCGGACGGAGGCCAGAAGTCGGTTCGAAGCGACGCGACGCCGCGGACTCACCAGAATTGCTGGGCGGTCCGAAGAGATCGCCCTCATTCGCTCCCGTTGGAACCGGGTGCGTCAAGGCGATGGACAAGTATTCGTACTGAGCGGGGAACCCGGCATCGGGAAATCGCGGATCGTGACCGATCTCCACGATCATATTTTGGGGAGTGGCTGCAAGCCGATTGTTGTCCAATGCTCTGAGCAGCATGGCGGCAGCGCCCTCTACCCATTCATAGATACGCTGGACCGCGCCGCAGGCGTCATCATGAGAGACGATGCAGCGACGCGACTGGCGAAGCTTTTGGATTTTGTCGGCTCGCTTCTGGGTTCAGACGCCGCGGAGCGCATGCAGGACTACCTTTCGGCCTCCGGCGAGGGGGCAACCGGAGAGGACGCCGTCAGGAGGCGGCGTGGTGCCATCGAGGTCTTGCTGAAATGGATGTGCTCAGGAGCCATCGACGAGTTTGCCTGTATCATCGTCGAAGATGTTCATTGGTCGGACCCCAGTTCGCGCGAACTGATCGGTGAACTCGCAGGCCGTTCCAGCGAATCCCCGATACTTCTTGTCGTCACTACCAGACCGACCTTCGCGGCGGATTGGACGTCCCAGCACAACGCAACGATGCTGTCGCTGAACCGGCTCGGTCGCGCGGAGAGTCGGCTCATCGTCGATGAGCAGTTCCGCGGCCTTCAAGGTAAGTCGGAACAGATGCGTGACATAATTGATCGCGCCGAAGGCGTACCGCTGTTCCTGGAGGAACTGAGCCGCGCCGCGAAGGACATGGAACATGGCGACGAAGAAAATACCGTACCGGCAACATTGCATGGGTCCCTGACCACTCGCCTGGACGGACTTGGAAAGGCAAAGCAAATCGCCCAGGTCGGCTCGGTTCTCGGCCGACGCTTTCCCGGCTTCATCCTTTCCGAGGTATCCGGCGTCGGGGGCGTCAAACTTGAAGAATTGGCCTCGCAATTAGTCGGGGCGGACATCTTCGTTAGACACGGCGCGTCGGCGGACGCGGAATACGGCTTTACCCATGCCCTTGTGCAGGACGCGGCCTATGCCAGCCTGCTGAATCGCGACCGCAGGCGGCTGCATGGTCAGGTCGCGGACCACCTGTCCAGTCTACCTGCCGCCAGATACTTCCCAGTTGAAACGATTGCTGGTCATCTCTTCCGCGCCGAGCGTTTTGGTGAGGCCGCCCAACAGTGGCTTCTCGCTGGACGCGACGCCCAGAAGAGATCGGCTGACCATGAGGCTGTCGAGCATTTTTATGATGGCCTTCGCGCGTTAGAAGCGGTCCCACCGTCTCGCCAGCGTGATGAGAGCGAGCTTGAGATCGTACGGGCGCTCGCGCCGCTCGTGCTTGTCGTCAAAGGCTGGAGCTCGACCGAAACATCCGAGATCTACGCAAGGGCGCGGGTCCTGAGCCAGAAGCTTGATGAACCGGCGGCGCTCCTGCCCATACTCTATGGCGAATATCTCATCCACGTGTCCCGGGCGGAGTTCAGCCCGGCGCTGAAACTTGCCCGCGAGCTGTTGAAACTTGCCGAAGACCTGGCCGACGATGCCGGATTGCTTCAGGGCCATCGCGTGATCGCTTGGTGCTCGCTCTATTTGGGCCGCCTGGCAGACGCCGAAAAGCACGCGTCCCGATTGCTGGCGCTATATCGCAGTGACCGGCACAGCCAGGTCAAACTGGAATATGGCTACGATCCGCAGGTCGCCGGGCTCTCCATCTTGGCCATCATCTCCGCTCTCGGTGGCGATGCGGAGGCGTCGAAGAGTTCCGGAGAGAAGGCCGTCGCACATGCGCGGGCGATCAATCACGCCAGCAGCCTCGCATACGCCTTGATGTTCGCCTGTGCGATACCGGCGGCTATGCGCTCCGACATGTTGATGGCTGACGCGTTCGCCCAGGAACTCAGGCGTTTGGCGGATGAACAGCACAGCGGGCTATGGACCGCATATGCCGATATCATGCAGGGTTGGGCAGGAAATGGCGGTGCCGAACTCATCAAATCCGCGATCAATCGCCTGTCGGCCACGGCCCGCAATCCCTGGCGTCCATTTTTTCTTGCGCTGTGCGCAGAAAGACACCTGCGTTCCGGTCAAACGGACGAAGCCCTGGCGATGTTGGATGAAGCGGCAAGTTCGGTCAGGAAGACCAACGAAAGAAACTGGGAGGCCGAAATATATCGCCTGTTGGGGCGAGCGGAAAGTCAGCGTAACGGCGGCGCCTCGGACAGTGAACGCGACTGGCTAATGAAAGCGATCGATGCAGCTCGACGGGACGGCTCTGTCATGGTCGAAGAGAGAGCGCGAGTTGATCTGGCAATGATCTGATATGGCGTTGCGATGGATGTGTTGAGATGGCCGCTTCAGGCTCACTGCCGACCTCGGAGCAAACGCAGCATCTGATCGCCCGGCTGGCTGGCTCCGATGAGGACGGCCCAGAGCTGCCCTTGACTGTCCAGCTCCGATGCTGCAGCCGCAGCCCGCATTCCGGACGTTCGCTGCAACTGCGAAGTTTCCGTCGATTCGAACTCACGTTCTGCGGGACAAACCGTGATTTCGCTGCGATTGAGGCAATGTCCCCAATATAGGCACGGGAACGGACGAAAGATCGCCCGCCCCGCCTTATAATCAATCGCCGGGTGTTGCAGCAGTACCCGCGAGGATGCCGCCATCAATCGTTAGTTCTGTTCCGGTCATGTAGGCCGCCTCGTCTGAAGCGAGCAGCACGGCAAGGGCTGCAACCTCTTTCGCTTCGCCAAACCGCCGCATGGGTGTGTCTGCCACCATTGCAGCTTCGCGTTCAGCCCTGTCCGGACCGTTGCCTAGCATTGGTTCCCACATCGGCGTCATGATTGCCGCTGGATGGATAGAGTTACACCGGATGTTCAGCCCTTGCGCGGCGCAGTAAAGCGCGACTGACTTCGTGTGGTTGCGTATAGCGGCTTTCGAGGCCGCGTAGGCAGCGGCCATCGGGATGCCGATGAGACCGGAACGGGATGAGATGTTCACGATGCTGCCTGCACCCTTCGCGCGCATAGCTCGGATCGCATAACGGCAGCCGAGAAATGTGCCATCGGTGTTCACCGTATGGACCTTCCGCCAGTCAGCCAAAGCAGCAATTTCGGGATCATGAGCAGGTGGCGCACCGTCGAACGGCCCTTCAAACCCTGTGATACCAGCGTTGTTCACCAGAACGTCAAGGGCGGGAAAGCGTTCTGCAACCGTATCCCACGCCGCTTCGGAAGCCACATCAAGGCGCGCGAAAGTTGCACCGATCTGGTCGGCCATGGCCTGCCCGGTCTTAGCGTCGATATCTGTCAGGATGACGTCGGCACCTTCGTCGCGGAAGGCGCTTGCGATGGCGGCACCAATGCCGCGGGCACCCCCAGTTATGAGGGCTGTCTTTTTCTTTAATCTGGGCATGAAAGCTCCGTAAGGTATGAATTCGATGGAGTCCGAGCGTTAGTCGCCCGAGGCGCAGTTCCGCCTAGTAGGCGGGTTTCCGGGTTACCGGTGCCGTTTGTCCATCGTAGTTCTCTCCTCTTCTTCGGATAATTACATAATAGAAAGCGGCACCCCAATGATCAAGCTGATAGCAGCAGCCGTTCATAGACTTTGCAGCATCGTTCATTATGGGATCACTGCCGACCTCGGAGCAAACGCAGCATCTGATCGCCCGGCTGGCTGGCTCCGATGAGGACGGCCCAAACCGGATGAGGTGGGTGGCTCCTGCTCCACCGGCATCGAAT
>NZ_JBQFYP010000039.1:0-5216 GCF_056541545.1 Ruegeria sp. AG7 | reverse complement strand
CTTCGCAAACTTATCCCGCCGCGACGCATTGAATTTGAAAGGCATCACAGCATCCCGCAGTCAAATCAAAGGACCAGCTACGCATCGGAAACGATTTGTGCAACACGCTCGCTTCGATTGGGTATTCGTACCTGTTTCCCTGGTCAACTGAACGAGGAGATCCCGCAGGATACACAGCAAAAGTCAGTTATTCGGCAGCGTCCACGCGAACCGTCCTGATGCCCGGATCGACGCGGCTGTAGGCAGCCAACAGTCGCGCTGTCCACTTTTGCGAAATATAGTCGGCCATGAAGCGTGACGGCGCGACAAGAACAACGCGCCCCCCTGCCCTTTCTGCTTCGGACAGATGTTGAAACCAGCTGGCCCATAGTTCTGGATCGCGCCCGTGAAGAATCGCCTGAACCTGAGACCACACATCCCCTTCGGTGCTTTCCGGGGTACTTGGTTTGGTCGCGAAAGGAATAACATTCGTTTCAGGTTCTGGCACGTCGGTCATCCGGGCTTGAAAGTCTGTTCCGATAACAGGCCAAACCTCTTCGGTGTCTATCAGGATTTGTTTCAGGTCAATCTCGTACACAGCAACACGACCCCGCGCAGCAGGCCGTTTTACCGTTATCCAACCTAATGCGCGAAATCTGGACATTTCGCGCTTTACTGTTCTTTCGTTCACTGTCCACAGGCGCGCAATTTCTTCCCGCCCAATGGATAATTCGTTGTTACGCCAGTTATATCGGGTTGTAATCAACGCAATGATACGCAGAATACTTCGTTGCCGGTGCTTGTCGCCTGACAGCGCATGAACGGTCAGTGCGGACAGTATATCGTATTTTAAAGCCGGCGCATTTCGCCCGACCGGTTTCGCAAGCTGCATACCCGTTCTCACCGCTCTGTCTGCCTCAGGCGGGTGTGTCCCGCCAATCTCGCGCCGTTTGCCAACGCTTTTCACCATCTTGGGATAATTAGCGTCCAAAGCTTCGATTCTGTCAAGAAGAGACTGGAACTTCGCCTGATCTTGTGCGGATCAATCTCAAAAAACTAAAAGAAATTTGGTGAAGTATTGGTGATGGGGGCCATTCTGGGTGTCCCCCTATCGGCTCTTTATGTCCCCCTATATGTAGCATTTCTTGCCAGAATGCCCCCCTATATACTGGTCGCCGGGGGCCTTCCGGGCCTTATGGTATTCACAGGGTCCGCCGAATCGCTTCGTAGGGTTTAAGGCCTTGTTTTCTTACCCACGGGTAAGAGCGCACCCTCATCATAATTTCTTTTGCGTAAAGTGCAAATCAGGCGTAAATAGGAAACGAGCAGAAATTTACGTTCCAAACTACGAGACCTGAGGCATGTACACGCACGAAGACCTGAACGCATTGCGCAATCAGTCCCTCAAATTGCAGGGCTGGATTCGCCAGCAGACCTTTAGCCCTGAGATGGAGAAAACGCTCCGCCGGTTTTCCAGCTGGGAGGTGTCCGAACTGATCTTCCGGGTTAACCAGTCGACCTTTCGCGGAAAGCTTGCAGCCGATCCTTCCCTGCCTGGCGGAGAAGTTGAGCCCGACGGGCGTCAGCGCTGGTTTAGCCTGGAAGAGGTGAATGAGCTGCGTCGACGGCTCAAGATTAATCGCAAGTCCCTGATGCCCCCTCGCCCTGAAGGCAGGCGCGCCATTCGTGCTGCTGTCGCAAACTTTAAGGGAGGCGCGGGAAAGTCGACTGTGGCGCTGCACCTCGCCCATGCGGCCGCCCTGGACGGGTATAGGGTCCTCGTGGTGGATTTCGACCCTCAGGCAACATTGAGCCATTCGATGGGCCTGACGGATGTGGCCGAAGACTACACGGTTTGGGGGAT
Source organism: Ruegeria sp. AG7 (assembly GCF_056541545.1). Lineage (NCBI taxonomy): Bacteria > Pseudomonadati > Pseudomonadota > Alphaproteobacteria > Rhodobacterales > Roseobacteraceae > Ruegeria > Ruegeria sp. AG7. Next base: position 3,373 of record NZ_JBQFYP010000039.1, on the reverse strand, counting down.
CATGGCGCGCGACCTCATTCGTGAGACAGAGCGCATGAATAACCGCCCCGCCGCTGCGGAATCGGGAACCACCCTGCCCCGCCGGGAGTTGCCGCCCGCGATAACGGACATGGGCCTTGGTGATCTGCGAATTGGTGATTTCATCAAGAAGACCTCTTGGTCGACGATCGATGCGATACCTTCCTGTGCGAACGCAGCCTTTGTTGAATTTGCGTCGGCCCAGTACCGGCACCTGAATCCCGAATGGTCCTTCTTTGCGTCGGTTTCCCGGTATCTGGATCAGATTCCTGATGATGCTTATGACCTCATTCTGTTCGATTGTCCGCCCGCAATCGGATACCAGTCTATGAATGCGGTCTTTGCCGCTGACATGCTTTATATCCCTTCTGGGCCCGGATATTGGGAGTATGACTCGACCACATCGTTCATCGGCCAGTTGGCAGAAGCGTTGGAAGATCTGGCTTATGGGTTCGACAAGACCTTACCCACGGGTAAGATTGGATTGCCCAAAACCTTCTGTGAGTTGCGGTTCCTGTTGACGCGGTATGAACCGGGCAATGCGCTCCATCTGGCGATGTTTGATGCCTTTAAGAAGGTCTTTGGCGAACATGTCGCTCAGCACCCGGTGGAAATGACCCGTGCGGTGGAGCAGTCGGGACGTTTTCTGAGTTCGGTTTACGAAATGGACTACCGCGAGATGACCCGCGAAACCTGGCGGCGTGCCCGCTCGACTTTTGACAATGTGTATGAGGAATTCCGGGGCGTAATGTTATCGGCCTGGGACAAGGTGGAGGATGACGCATGAGCCGCAAGCGGAGAATGTTCGATATTGACCTACCTACTATGGATGACATTCCTGTTGGTAAAGTACCGGACAAAGTTTTTGAAAAACGACGCGGTCCAATGGCCGCGGCAATTTCGGAAAATGCCGACGCTTTACGTGATCAGCAATCGACGGAACAATCCATCCGCGCCGAAAACGACCGTCTTGCACATGAACTGGTTCGGCTGAGAGCCGAAGGTTTGGTGACAGAACGGGTGTTGCTGAATGACGTTGTCACAGAAAAACTGACGCGAGATCGCAAACCAGGTCCTGATCCGGAACTGGATGAACTCAAAGATTCGATCCGGGACATCGGCTTGTCCAACCCGATCCGTCTGGAACGCAGGTCGGACGGGCTGTATGAATTGATCCAGGGTATGCGCCGTTTGTCCGCCTATCGTGCTTTGTACGATGAGACCGGGGACGAAACCTACGCCAGAATTCCAGCGGGGATTTCTGACGCGGGTGATCTGGACAACAGTTACCGGCGCATGGTTGACGAGAACCTGATCCGAAAGGATATCTCATTTGCGGAAATGGGCGCCCTCGCCCGTGCATATTCCGAAGACCCAGCGAATGACTGTCCGGATGTCGACAAAGCGGTTTCCACGCTGTTTAAGTCTGCCAGCTATACTAAGCGTAGCTATATCCGGTCTTTCGCCAGTTTGTTGCTGATGCTGGACAAAGTTCTGATCCACCCGAACGACATTCCGCGAAACGTGGGCGTTGAGCTAAAGCGCAAGTTCGACGCGACGCCGGGTCTGGTTCGCCAAGTGAGCGAGGCACTGAAGAGCGAGCCTGATCGGGATGGTACGCGCGAGGTTGCAATTCTCAGGTCATTTCTGGCTGAGCCAGAAGCCACGTCTTCAAGTAAGTCGGATGCAGTCAGCGCAGGTAAACCGCGCCGTGCGAAAACGACATTTCAGGTCTCGGGTAGGGCTGGGATCGCAAAATGCGCTGCCTCAAGTGGACGGATCGAGATCCGGTATGATCTGGATTTCACACGCGTTGATCGAAGCAAGCTGGAAGCGGCGATTGCCGCGCTGATCGATGCGCTTCCCGAAGAAGACGACCTTACCCACGGGTAAGATCATGGGCCAGCAAAGCGGGAAAAGGCGTCGGAAAAGTTCCGGCGCCTTTTTTTTGGCGCGCTGGGGCAGGGGGCTTGTTGGCATCGTCGGATACATCGCCTGTCCAAGCTGAACCGGACGTCACGGGCACTGAAGCGAACAAAGCAACCGACATGTTAAGACTTGTTCTTAAGTCGAGTTCGAGATTTCCCAAGATATCGAAATTTTGCAAAAGAGTTTTATAGCATTTACGGCCGTCCAGTCGGAAACTAGAGGTGGCGCGGAGGCGTCGCGCTTTCACCGCTGACCAGCAGAACGCAACCCTTGAAACACAGTACAAGCTTCAAAACAGGGTTTGCAGCTGTTCATATTTCAGGCGTAAATTACACTATATATAGGTATCAAGTACAGTTTTTTTACAAAATATGCTAAGACCCTTGGCTTAGCGGACTGAACAGAAGTTGCTTATCCAAAGTGCTGCTGAACGGACTTTGTTCGCGATTCTGAGGCAACTAAATGCGTCCCACGACATCAGTTTTGACCGAATGACCACCGGTACCTTCGGGTGCCAGCTTTACCACGGTAACAGCTGAAAAATCTTAGGAAGCAAGGCTAAGGAGAAGGGGAGGGGGGGCTTGATCTGAGCAGATAACACGCCTCATCTTTTTTCTTGAGGCGATTGTGTAATTATAGGAATGTATTCGAAAAAATCGAAAGCAGAACAGAGGAGTAGGCGTCAAATGGCCGGGAAGTTCGAAATATACAAAGACAAGGCCGGGGAATTTCGGTTTCGTCTGAAAGCCGGGAATGGTGAAATCATTCTGGCCAGTGAAGGATATGTTCAAAAGGCAAGTGCCACGAACGGGATCGAGTCAGTCAAGAAGAACGCACCGGATGACGAGCGGTATGAACGCAAGGAAACCAAGTCCGGCGGTCACATGTTCAATTTGAAGGCCAGCAACGGGCAGGTCATCGGCACCAGCGAGAGCTATACCAGCGCTTCTGCGCGGGATAACGGGATCGAGTCGGTCAAGCGGAACGCACCGGACGCACGTGTCGACGACCTGACCTAACTTGGCGCGGTAACGCCCTGCCACTCCTATAGGTGCAAACTGCGACGCCGGGATGCGTGGACGCATCTCGGGTAACTCGACTTCGCCACCGAGGCCGTTTGCCCGGGATTGCCGTTACCTACGCGAGTTCAGTCAAGGAATCCGCACCTGCCCTTGTATCCGAAGTCTTGAGGGTCGCAGAAAATACCCCGACTGAACCGGGGTCTTTTAGAGCGTGTTGCACAAATCGTTTCCGATGCGTAGCTGGTCCATTGATTTGACTGCGGGATGCTGTGATGCCCTTCAAATTCAATGCATCGCGGCGGGATAAGTTTGCGAAGGCAAAGTACCGTGTGACGAACTGGGCCGAATACAACGAGGCGCTCCGCCAGCGTGGTGACGTAACGGTCTGGTTCAGCGAAGACGCG
>NZ_JBQFYP010000038.1:5000-6227 GCF_056541545.1 Ruegeria sp. AG7 | reverse complement strand
TGGTTGCGGGAGTAGGATTTGAACCTACGACCTTCAGGTTATGAGCCTGACGAGCTACCGGGCTGCTCCATCCCGCGACACTTTAGTGGTCTATTGCCTGTTCGGCTACTTGAGACCGTTGGCTGGCCTGTTGCTTACGCGATTTGAGGCCTGGGTCGAGTATGTTTTGATCGTGTTGAGAGAAGGGGGATTTTACTAGGTTTGGCGGTGACCTACTCTCCCGGGGCTTAAGCCCAAGTACCATTGGCGCGGCAGTGCTTAACTTCCGGGTTCGGGATGGGACCGGGTGTTTCACTTGCGCTATGACCACCAAACCGAGGAAAATCCCCGTCGCTCTTTTTGCTTTGCAAAAAGGCGACGCGCAGGAGGCAGCGTATTCGCGAAGCGGATGCGCGTTCCTGCACGGTTGTTATGTCAATCAACAGTGTCGCTTGGCGCGACACAGCTATCCAACTCAAGGTGTGTATGTCTTTGATTTGTCTTTCCATTACTGGATCAAATCAAGCCTATCGGGCGATTAGTACCGGTCAACTGAACGCATTACTGCGCTTACATCTCCGGCCTATTGACGTGGTGGTCTTCCACGGCCCTCAGGGAGACCTTGTTTTGAGGGGGGCTTCCCGCTTAGATGCCTTCAGCGGTTATCCTGTCCGATCATAGCTACCCAGCACTGCCGTTGGCACGACAACTGGTCCACCAGTGGATCGTTCACCCCGGTCCTCTCGTACTAGGGGCAACTCCTCTCAAGTCTCCTACACCCACGGCAGATAGGGACCGAACTGTCTCACGACGTTCTAAACCCAGCTCACGTACCTCTTTAAACGGCGAACAGCCGTACCCTTGGGACCTGCTCCAGCCCCAGGATGAGATGAGCCGACATCGAGGTGCCAAACACTGCCGTCGATATGGACTCTTGGGCAGTATCAGCCTGTTATCCCCGGCGTACCTTTTATCCGTTGAGCGATGGCCCTTCCACTCGGGACCACCGGATCACTATGGCCGTCTTTCGACTCTGCTCGACTTGTCAGTCTTGCAGTCAGGCTGGCTTCTGCCATTGCACTCAACGAGCGATTTCCGACCGCTCTGAGCCAACCTTCGCGCGCCTCCGTTACGCTTTAGGAGGCGACCGCCCCAGTCAAACTACCCGCCACGCAGGGTCCCGGATCCGGATAACGGACCGCGGTTAGACATCAAGAGTGCGAAGGGTGGTATCTCAAGGGAGGCTCC
>NZ_JBQFYP010000037.1:0-6327 GCF_056541545.1 Ruegeria sp. AG7 | reverse complement strand
TGATCTTCGTTTTTGGGCGCCTTCTTTTGCGAGGCGCTTTGGGTCATTTGCATCCAGTGCCCGCCGGTTCAAAAGATTTGGACCCTCAAGATGCGCTGTTCACATGCGAAGTGTCGGGGCGATACCTTTCCATATCAGGTTGCCAAAACCAGCCCGCACAGGAATTCCAGTTTAGCATTGCCGCCGCTTTGAAACCATCCTTGGACCGAAGTGAAACCTCTTTCCCAAGGATCGCGCTGAACAAACAAAACGGTCTAGATTCGTGTTAATTTGTGCTCCATTTAGGTCTTTATCGTGAAAAATGTATCAAATTGATTGGCTGGTCAAGAAAAACCAACAAAAAGCCACACAATTGCGAGCTGCTTCTACTTTGGGACAAAGGTAATGCCCTGAATGAGTTTCACCCAATCGAAATCCCACTGAATCGCGCCATGTTTCCCAGAGGCTTCGACCCCAGAGTTGGGCAAGGCCAGGGTGAGAAAACAACAAGCAAGCTTTCTTCTGAAACACAGGATAGTGCGGTTTGAGCTGGACAGCCAAGAGCGTCACAGCTGCGTTGCGAATCTCTTCACGGCTGGAGACAATCGTGCTTTGTGACAAATGCCCTTCACCTTGATGTGCATCTTACCCAATGCACAGCGGGCTTGGCATGGTCCTTTGCGCCCGTGCGCCGTTTCATTTTGCAAAAGACTTATGAAGAAGCTGGCAGCCGCATTCGGCGGCCGATTGTTAATGCAGCGGATTATTCGAACTCTTCAAAGGTTTCCCTCACAGCATCGTCCACTGCCCCAGCCAGCAACCTGCCACCGTCGTTGTCGCAGGCGTCTTCAAGCTCTTCGACGAACTCGGTCTTGAGGTCGCCCAGATATTCTTCCGGGACGGTAGCCACGACATCGATCTGACGGTTATAGAGCGACACCATCGCCATGAGACGCACGATCTGGCTTACCTGATCGGGGTCATCCTCGTGCTCTGCAAGAACACTGGCGCAGCTAAGATGCATGAACGGTGCAGCTGCGGCGATGATTTCGTCCATCTCCGCATCGGCAGAGGCAGTGCTCGCCAGCGCTGCAATGCACATCCCGAAAATTGCCGTTAGGGGAACTCGTTTCATGTGATCTACCTCATTTCTTCAACAGTGTGCGGCACGTGCAGCGTGGCCTTAACGCTTTTTACGATAGCCAGCGATGGCACCGACGACGGCTCCGGCTTTTGCGCCGTCACTGCCGGATACGAGGTACCCCACCCCAGCCCCCACGACGGCACCGCCAACCGTGTTCTTCGTTCGTTGCGACTGGGCCTCGGCTGGCAGCGGCAAGGCCAGGATTGCGGCCATCAGCAGGGCGAGTGCGGTGGCCTGTGACTTTGTCGAAAACTGCATATCTCGGTCTCCTTATCGGTTCAGTTGATCCGTTCAGCCGATGGAAAGGTCCAGCTTCCATCCAGAATTTCGGCGCGCGGCTGGTACAGGCGGACGGTGTAATTCCAGCTTGGCGGGGTCGGGATACAGTTGATCCGGCCATCGTCACATGCACCGAAGTGGATAGTGTATGACCCGTCCTCGTTGGGCTTGGCTGAAACGTTGTTGTAACTGTTGCGGCCAAGCTCGTTCGGCTCAAGATAGCCGTCGGCATTGTAAACGGTGATCGACCAAAACGCGTCGACCGGGACGTCGTTGACCGTGATTGCATGGGGCGTCTCGCCATCATTTGCATCGACACTGGAGATCACGGCCGAGGCTGTGGTCGCCGGTTGCCCTGCCCAACCAGCGATGGCGCCGACCAGGTGATCAATCGGGTCGACCTCGTCCTTGCGGCCAAAGGCATTGGCCGCATCAAAGCCGACCGCGCTTGCCAGATCGTTCACCGCCTTGCGCGCCTCGGCCAGGCTTTCCATATCCCAGTCCGGCGCTTCGAACGGGCCGTTGCCACCGCCGCTGAGCCCGATCCCGTCCTGCGCCGCATGCGCTCTGGCCAGATCTTCGGCATCCGTGGCATCGGCGAATGTACGGAACAGGACAAAGGCAAAGCGCGTGCCGACATTGTCCTCGGTCAGGTCATAGGTGCCCGGCGTCGCCTCGACAAAGGCATAGTGATCCTGGCTGATAGCCAGCATCGACTGAAAACGGCCATCGCCGTCGGGCAGGGTGATGTGGACCGGCTGGGACAGGTCGAGGATCACGGCGGAATAAAGCGTGTCCTGATTTGCGCGGATGATCGGCTGCGGAGCATCCGCCGAAACCAGCGTACGTTCGTGAACGATTTCGCCCACGCCCACCCCATTGGCGGCAAGATTTGCCCGGATCATCGTGTCAGATTCCGCCCGCACAAGGTTGTGGATGCTCACCTCCTCTGACGCGGCAATCGAGGGCACACACAGCGCAAGGGCAAAAAGAAGACGTCGCATGAGAAATCCTTTCCGTTAATTCAAAAGGCGAACTGGGGGGAAGCTCCACGTCCCATCGAGAACCTCGGGCCCGGGCTGATACATCCGCACGGTATAGTTCCAGCCCTCCATGATCGGCAGGCAGTTGACCCGCCCATCCATACACCCGCTCAGGTGAATGGTCATTGATCCATCACCATTGCGCGCACCTGTCACTGAATTGACGTTATAGGCACCTTGCGCGTTGGGCTGGAAAAAGCCCCTGGCGTTATAAAGGCTGACAGACCAGAACGCCCCGACCGGCACCTCGGCGGGAACATCGATGCGATACTCGGCCACTGGCAGATTTGGTTCTACACTGACGTAATAGGCCTCATGCTCGGGCAACCCACCCCAACCGCCAGCGGTGCCGATCAGATGCCGGACCGCCTGAACCTGATCACGCGCGCCGAACATATGGGAACTGTCCGGCACATAGGGGCCGAGGGCCAGAATGCTCTGTAACAGCCCCTCAAAACTGGCTTCGTCATAATTGGGAAGGATGAACGGACGGGCCGACCCGGCCTCGACCAGCATCTGGTCCTGCAACGCGTTGACGGTGGCCACATCCGAAGGATCGGCGGCATCGACCAACACGCGCATGAAGACGACAACATAGGGCGTGCCAAAAGTCTCGACATCCAGCGCATAGGTGCCACCACCGTGAAACACCTCTTCGATGTAATGATCCTGATTGAGAACCATTGCGGTCATATAGCGGCCATCTGCATTTGGCAGCGTCAGGGTTGCGCCTTCGCTGATGTCGATAACAGCGGTGCTGTACAGCGTGTCGCGGTTCATCCGGATAGTTGGTTGATCATCCACCGGGGTCGGTTCGCGAAAGTGAAAGAACCTGTTCACTCCTCCGGCCAGTGACACATATTTGCCCAGCTCAAGATCAGTCGCGGCGCGGGTGAAATTGTCGATGGTAACCGGGATCTCGCGGCTGTCAGTTAAACTGTCGACGGTTGTGTCCATATCCTGCGCATACGCCGCCTGAGCCCAGATCGTGGCCAGCAACGTCAGCGACTGACTGAGAGAGAGGGGGAAAGACTTACTCACGAACATGTCCCTTAAGAAATCACAGGTTTCGTCGGTGATGACGGGTTGAGGGAACGGCGGTGTAACCCGTTGTCGCAGGGCGATTGTGCAGCGCCTTGACGGGTTGTGTCACCGGACAATTCCCGACAAACTAACCCAATGCGTCGAAACATGGTTACAATTCGCGAGTTGGCCCATGTCGTGGAACTGCTTGAAGATTTCGCCGGAGCGAGCACCGTTGCGGACGCCCTTCAAGCGGTCGGCCTGGACCGTTCTGTTCTATCGCTGAAAGCGGGTTTTGCACCCTACGCATCAGAGGGCATTCTGGTTGAAACGGTGGCCCGTGCGATGGGCGACAGGCTTCTTGGTGCCCGGATTGGCCGCAAATTCGATTACGCGCGTTACGGCGCGTATTCAAATTTTGTGCTGAGCGCGCCTGACCTGGCTACCGCGCTGGCGCGCGGGGCACGGGCGTTCTTGCTGATACACCCAGGTTCAGAGATCGTATTTCGTCAGACCGAGACCCATGTCGTGGTCGGGCGCAGTGCAGTCGGGCTGACGGTCATGGGTCACAAACATCTGGACGAAGGCTCGGTGTTTGTCCTCGCTACCGTTATCCGCCACTTTCTGGGCGAAGGCTGGCACCCGGACTGGATTGAACTGCCACATGAGGCGCGAGTCGATGTCCCGAAGATCGAAGAGATGATTGGCGCCCCCGTGCGTCTTCGGGACAGCCCGCCCGGTATTGCCATCCGACTGGGCGATTTGCAAACGCGCAACCCTTCGCCCCGCAGTCTGGACGCGAACATTGATCTTGATGATCTGGCGGCGTTGATGGGCGTTAATCCTGTGCAGACCATTGGGGATGCAGTGGAACAGGTATTGCAGATCACTGTCGCAAACGCGGATATGTCAGAGGATACCGTGGCAAGCCATCTTGCAATAGGGCCGCGAACCCTGCAGCGCGCGCTGCGTCAGGAAGGCACGTCCTTCAACGCCGTCCAAACCCGCTTTGCAAAAAGCAAGGCACAGCATTTGCTGACCCAGACCGACAGGTCTATTGACCAGATCGCCAGTACGCTTGGCTATAAAGATCCCCGCAGCTTCCGACGCGCCTTCAACCGCTGGACAGGCGTTTCGCCCTCTCTCTATCGAACCCAGCAACGCGCAGGATCTGACCCGGTTTTGGCAGACTAGACCCATCGAGGTCGTGCCCGGTGCGGGCGCCGGGCATCGAAACCGCACCCAATTTGCGGCTGATACTTATGGTCGCGCGTGGCAATAAACGATTGCCAATGTCGGACTATTTGCAAAAGAAATGTGTGAAATCTTGTGCCGCAAATTCACAAAGCGGCCGGAATATGACGGAGCGTTAAGGGTCTGATGCGTAGGTTTTGGTGGCTATTGATCTGTGTCGCCCTGACTGGGTGTGCAGCGAAAACCTACAATGAAATTGACATTATGCCTTCGCCAACGGTCTTTGCTGATGGCACGCTTGATCCATTCGAGGATGTGACCGAGGGCAATTTCGAGTCGCGGGCGCGACTGTTTTACGCAACAGACCGCCAGCCCGCAGGACCGGACGACCCACAGAAAAGCTACAATAACGCACGGGGGCAAGTGCTGCGGGCAGGTGTCGCGCAGGTTGCGTCGGACCCGCCGCTTGAAAGCTGGGAAAATGCACGGCGCATAACACTCGCCGCGGCGCGGGATCAGGACTATAGGCTGCGTGTGGTGGGCGTGGCCGAGACCGGCATCTTGCCGTTCAGCGCAATCAAATACATGGATACCCCACCCAGCCGTGTCGAAGTTGAAGCCGCCGGTCGCCGTTTTGCGTCACAAATTAATGCGCAGTTGGCGCAATCGGCCAACAAGGACATTTTCATCTACATCCACGGCTATAATGTGGACTTCGACTATTCCACCCTAGTCTCAAGCCAGTTGCAGCATTTTCTGGGCTATCAGGGCGCTTTCATCAGTTACAACTGGACAGCAACCCCAAATGCGCTGGCCTATTTCCGTGATCAGGAATCGGCGCTGGCCTCGCGACGTTATCTGCGCGAGTTGATTGCCTTTCTCTCGACCCATACCAATGCCCGTCGCATCCACCTGATCGGCTACAGCGCCGGGACAAGGCTGGCCTTTGACGCCGCCTATCAAATCGCGTTGGGGGCCGAGGGAAACGCGCGGTTGGGCAAACTCATCCTGATCGGCAGCGATCTAGACCGTGCTTATTTCATTCATGCTATCGAGGACGGTCTACTCGATGCGGTTACGGACCTGACGATCTATCAGTCGCAAACGGATTCCGCCCTGGCGATGTCTAGGCTCGTCTTTGGCCGCAAGCGCGTCGGAGAGACCTCGCCCCCCGGCGAAGCAGTGCCTGCGGTGCAAGCGGAATTGGCCCGGACCCCAAGGCTGCATGTCATCGACGTGACGGATGCCGAAGAGGCGGGCAATGGCAACGGACATTGGTATTTCCGGTCTTCACCATGGGCCAGCAGCGATCTTTTCCTATCATTGCTGACCAACAAAGACCCCGCCGCGCGCGGTCTGGTGCGCGCACCCGGAGAGATCATCTGGCGTTTTCCAGATGATTATCCGCAAAGGATCAGGGAACTGGGGCGTTTTTACTGAAGGAAAGGAACCGTTAGGTTTTCCCCGTCTGTTCGCTATTCTGGCTAGCTTCCCACACGAAGCTTCGTCTGATCATTCCGAATCTCATAAGTAAGTTTATCCATAGGTCAGGCTTATGACTTTGAAGGTATAATCGATTTTTCTTGGCATATTAATCTGTCAAGATGCGAATGCTCAAATGTGAATTTAACGCCGCGCAAGAATGGCGAACCTGTCAAACAATTC
>NZ_JBQFYP010000036.1:0-6397 GCF_056541545.1 Ruegeria sp. AG7 | reverse complement strand
GGCAATGACCTCACGAGGGTAGCGAAAGCCCTTCAGACGCGGCATGCTGGATGGAATGTTCATTCATTGCATTTAGTCGTCGTCGAAATGCCAGACAACTTGGCAATACCGTCATGACTCATGAGTCATGAGTTAGGCAAAGCGCAAGTTGCGACCAGACTCCACCGACCAAACAGCTTGAGCTTGCGCGAATGGCGCACTGATCCATCGGTTGCGAGTGTTTTGGGCATTTTGCATGGCATGCGGACAAGACGGAGGGACTGTCAGGCATCTGCACTTATCAAGTCGCTTGCCTTTTCGCCTATCATAATTGCTGGCGCATTAGTGTTGCCACTGACGATATCCGGCATAATGGAGCAATCAGCTACCCTTAGGTTCTTTATTCCATGCACATTTAGTTTTGCGTCGACAACGGACATGCCATTGCTTCCCATCGCGCAAGTTCCGGTTGGGTGATAGATTGATGCGGTGTTGGATCTGGCCCAATCTAGCGTGCCTTCGTAATCGTCGCAACTCAGCTCTGCCGTCGGTCGAAATTCCTCGGAAATTTTTGAAGCCAGAGGGGCCAGTTTGGCAATCCCACGTGCGATATTCACGCCATCGACGATCGTTTTGCAATCCGTTTCCGTGGACAGGTAGTTAGGGACGATTTTGACGTGTTTAGACGGATCGGGACCGTTCAACCGCAATTCTCCGCGGCTTTCCGGGCGCAGTTGGCATACCGACATCGTGAACGCTGAAAACGGATGCACTCCCTCGCCAGGACTGTCAGCGGACCAGGGTTGGACGTGAAACTGAATGTCGGGGGTTTCAACCTCGGGGCGGGTTTTCATGAAACCGGTGGCAAGGCTGGCGGCCATGGTCATCGGGCCTGCGCGGAACAGCGCGTATTTCAGGGCAATTCGCGCCTGATTGAACAGGCTGCGGACTTCGTCATTCAAAGTCGGCTCGTTACATTTAAACACAAGCCGCGCCTGTAAGTGATCCTGCAAACCCTTGCCGACACCCGGCAGGGCGTGCAGCGGTTCGATACCGTTTTCCTTTAGATGATCTGGGTCTCCGATTCCCGACAACATCAGAATTTGGGGGGAATTGATCGCCCCACCGGACAGAATGATCTCGCGCCGGACTTTTAGAGTTTGTTCAGCACCCGAACGATCCCGATAAACCAGTCCGGTTGCCTTTTTCCCTTCTAAAACCACCCGCGCTACCAAGGCATTGGTAATGATGTTGAGGTTCTGACGACCCCGGATAGGTTTTAGATACGCCACGGCTGCGCTGCAGCGTCGACCATTGCGGGTGGTCAACTGAAAGTACCCGACGCCCTCTTGTTCGGCCCCGTTGTAGTCTGGATTGAACGGATAACCTGCGGCCTGCGCTGCAGCGACCCATGCGTCGCAGATGGGACGTTGGATGCGCATGTTGGACACAGACAAAGGTCCACCGACACCGTGGAATTCATCCTCGCCGCGCTCTTGATCCTCGCAGCGTTTGAACAGTGGCAACACGTCCTCCCAGCCCCAACCTTCGTTGCCCATCTGACGCCAACGGTCGTAATCCTCTTTCTGGCCGCGCACATATAGCAACCCATTCAAAGAGGATGACCCACCCAGCACCTTACCGCGTGGCCAATCGATGGATCGACCGTTCAGGCCGGGATCGGGTTCGGTCCGATAACACCAGTCGACCGATGGATTGTGCATTGTTTTGAAATAGCCAACAGGGATGTGAATCCACGGGTTCGTATCGCGGCCACCAGCCTCAAGCAGCGCAACCGTCGTATTGGGATCAGCGCTTAGCCGATTGGCAATGACACAGCCCGAAGACCCCGCGCCAACAACCGCATAATCCACCTCCATGACTGCCTCCTCCGAAAGTTGCTGAAAAAAACTCTATGCAAGTTGATCGAATTATACTAGCCTTTTTTGATACAAAACGTCTCAATAATTGTGATCAGGGAGGTAAGCAATGGAGATTGGTCGGAAACTAAGTGGTATTTCGCGTCGGGATTTCTTCCGAGTTGCGGGCCGTTACGGCATGAGCTCGACCTTATTGGCAGCAGGCGGGTTCGGTGGCGCAATGAGCCTGGCGAATCTGGCACAGGCTGCCGAATCAACTTACGAGAAACGCTTTTCGAAAGAACCGAAGCACAGGCTGAAATTCGGCGCGTCGGGCTTCAACACCCGCAACCTGCTGATTGAACGCGCAGGCGCAATCGAGTTCGCACGGGATCTGGAAGAGCGAACGGATGGCGAGATTCGGATTGAATTCATCGGTGACAATCAGATCTGCGGACAGTTGAGCTGTGTTGAGAAGACACAGCAGGGTATCGTCGACATCTATGCGGCATCGACCCAGAACTCTGCCGGCGGTGCGCCCTATCTGAACGTGCTGGATTACGCGTATATGTTCCCCAGTCGCGCGGCACAGTATCATTTCTTCTACAGCCCGGCGAGCCAGCGCATCCTGCGTGATCCGCTGGAGAAACGGCATGGGCTGAAGTTCCTGTTCACTCATTGCGAATTGCGCGGTCTGCAAATGGGATCGACCTTTTCAGACAAACCGACCGTCACCAAACTGGAAGAACTGTTTGGCACCAAAAACCGCGTGACCGGCACGCAGTTGGGCCGGATTGCGATGCAGTTATTGAACCTGAACCCGGTGCCGGTGGCATGGGAAGAGACTCTGGACGCGCTCAAGACTGGTCTGATCGACGGGGCCGAAACATGGGCCTCGGCCGTTGCCTATGCCAACATGGCGCCGGTGGTCTCGCAGTCAGTGAACCTGAAATTCTTCTGCGGAACCGAACATACCTCAATGTCAGCAAAGGTGTTTGATGGGCTGAGCGGCGAGTTACAGGATGCTGTGATGGAATCTTCGTACTTTACGCAGGCGCTGATTCAGGGCGCGAATGAGGCGGCGCTGTTGAACACCGTGGGCTTCTCGGACCCGCAACTGCCTGACACGATCTTTGCCGAAAACGGCGTGCGCCCGGCATTTCTGGCGGATGATCAGATCAAACTGGCCGAGGAAATGTGCGCCCCAAACTACAACCCCGAGCCCTGGGCGCAATGGCGTGAACGCCTGAACAAATGGGCAGGTGGCATCGATACCTATCAGGAAATCTATGACATCGCGCGTGAGATTCCAGCCGATACACTACCGGAAAATGTCGAGCCGCGCCGTTGGTGGAAGGGCGAAGCCTGATAAACTTACACGAACCGGCCCCAGGCGGGCCGGTTCATCCAATTACCGACTGGGAGGACGGGGTACATGTCGTTTTGGGCAGACATTGGCGCAATTTTCAGCGCCTTTCTCAGCCAGGATTCGTTCGAGATTCAATCCGCACTGGAATCCGACGCGACCTGGGTGTTGGGCGCGATTGTCTCGGCTCTGGGCGGGTTCGTGATCATGCTGATCTATCGGGCCGTGCCCTTCATTGAACGGCATCTGGAACGATCGGTAATGGTGTATTCCTACCTTGCCATTGCCTTGATCATCTTTTGGGGCGTGATCGACCGGTTCGTGTTCAACGATCAAGAGCCCTGGTCGACCACTATTCCGCCGCTGCTGTTCATGGTGATGGCGTGGTTCGGGGCCTCGTATAACGTCCGCCTACGTACACATCTGAGCTTTAGCGAATTCCGCTCTGCCATGCCGCGCAGTGGTCAATTGGCCTGCCTGATCCTTGACGCCTTGCTGTGGTTCATATTCGCAGTGATCGTCATCGTGACCACGTCCCGGCTAGTCGCCCTTTCGGCATCGAACTTTCAGATCGTTCTGGGGACTGACAATATCATGCAGTGGTGGTTCCTTCTGGCCGCACCACTGTCGTTCTTTCTGATGGTCGGTCGGGTGTTTCAAAACCTCGCCGACGATCTGCACAACTGGAAAACAGGTGAGCCGCTGATCAAGCAGGCCGTGATCGGAGCAGACTGATGACAGATGGAACCATGGTCACACTGATCTCGCTTGGGGTCACTTTTCTGTTCATGTTGGGCGTGCCGGTCCTGTTGGTCATCGGTTATTGGGTCATAGGCTGTTCATTTGTCCTTGGCCTGACGCTGGACAACATGGGTGCCGAATTGCTGAACGTGTTCAACAAGGGTTTTGCCCTGTTGGCGATGCCACTGTTCATCCTGACCGGAGACCTGATCAACAAATCGGGTATTGCGCGGCGTCTCAGCGATTTCGCCTATGCCTGTCTGGGCTGGATACGCGGCGGGCTGGCGATGGCCTCGCTTGGCGCCTGTGGGTTGTTCGCAGCAATCTCAGGATCCAACTCGGCGACGACAGCAACCATTGGCTCAATGCTGCATCCCGAGATGGTGAAAGGCGGCTATGACGAACGTTTCAGCGCGGCCACAGCGGCGGCGGGTGGTACGGTGGGCATCATCATTCCTCCGTCGATTATCTTTATCGTCTACGGATTTCTTATGAACCTGCCGATTTCCGAACTGTTCGTTGCAGGCATCCTTCCGGGGGCACTGATGGTCTTTGGCATGCAATTCGCGTGCTGGATCATTTGCCGCATAAACGGTTGGGGGCATCTGATCCCGTTACAGCTGAACCGAGTGTTGAAAACCGCCTTTGGTGCATGGCTTGGGTTCTTCGCAATTGGACTGGTGCTTTGGGGCATCTATACGGGCAAATTCTCTCCGACCGAAGCAGCGGGCGTGACGGTTGGATTCTGTGTGATCGCAGGATTGGTCAGCTATCCGATCAACCGGATCATGGGCGCGCGGAATGATATTTCGCCGACCGAGAAGAGCTATGCCGAGATGTTCGTAGTCGAAGGGTTTACTATCCCCGAGATCCCATCGATCGTGATCCGTTCGGCCCAGATCACCGGAATTCTTGCACCGCTGATCGCGATTTCGGTGGTGATGCAGCAGATCCTGTCCTTGCTTGGCGCACAGCAGACCATTGGGGATTTCGTAACCTCAATGGGTGGGTACCATGCGGTTCTGTTCACCTCGATGGTGATCGTCTTCTTCTCGGGCATGGTGCTGGAAAGCCTGCCTGTGACGATCATTCTGGCCCCGATCCTTGCCCCGATTGCGGCGTCAGTTGGAATTGATCCGATCCATTTCTCAGTGATCTTCCTCGTGGGGGCGTCTATCGGGTTCATCACTCCGCCATATGGCTTAAACCTGTATGTGGCCTCTGGCGTGACCGGAGTGCCCTATTTCCGGCTGCTGCGGTACACAGTACCTTATCTGGTCGCATTGCTGTCGGTGTGGATTTTGGTGTCACTTGTGCCCGATCTGGCCTTGATCCTGCTGCCAAATAACTAGACTGTTAAGGAATGGCCGCAACGGAAACACAAGATAAAGAGACACAGATACCGACCAACTTGCGCCTTCTTCTCATCCTTGAGGAGGTTGCGCGACGCGGGGTCGCCGTCAAACCGTCAGACCTGATCGAGTCACTGGGCCTGGCCAAGCCAACCATCCACCGCCTGTTGCAAACCGCAGAAGCCGAGGGCTTCCTGCAGCGCGATCTGGATGGGCGTTCATACGGCCCTGGACACCGGCTGCGATTGCTTTCGGTCAATACGATGTCTTCCGAGCACCTGCGTACGGCGCGTCTGGCGATCTTGCGCAGCGTCGCCGAGCAGGTTGGTGAAACCTGCAATCTCGCCATTCCAGACCGAGAGGGGATGATCTATCTGGACCGGGTGGAAACGAAGTGGCCACTGCGGATTCAACTTCCGGTTGGTACTCAGGTACCCTTCCATTGTACGGCCAGCGGCAAGATGTACCTGTCCACACTTCGGCAAAAAACGCTGGGCGGTTTTCTTTCAGCGGGAAATCTACAACCTCAGACGGAGCGCTCACTGACTGATCCCAAGTCGCTGCGAGCGGAGATCCAACGTATCACTGAGAATAGTTATTCCACCGATGACGAGGAATTCATGACCGGAATGACTGCCCTAGCTGTACCCGTTCAGGATGGGCAAGGCCGATTGGTAGGCACGCTTTCGGTTCACGCGCCGACACAACGTCATGACGTCAACAGTCTGATGTCGTTTCTGGGAATACTGCAAAAAGGGGCGGATGAGCTTTCGGCTCTTTTGACCGAGTGACTAGTACCGGAGATGACAGTCAAAACGTAAACTTTTTTACCAACTGCGAATTCGGTAATCGACCGGTTTGGAGAATTCTGCACCTCAGTGAGTGAGAATGTGATCAAAGTCCAGTGTGCGCCGTTCGTTCAGCGTTGTAGAGTCAACATTTGCGCACTGCTGCCATTCCTGGCTGGTGCAGCATCTGCCGCTCTGGGCTCACTGCCGACCTCGGAGCAAACGCAGCATCTGATCGCCCGGCTGGCTGGCTCCGATGAGGACGGCCCAAACCGGATGAGGTGGGTGGCTCCTGCTCCACCGGCATCGAAT
>NZ_JBQFYP010000035.1:0-6419 GCF_056541545.1 Ruegeria sp. AG7 | reverse complement strand
GCCCATTCCTCGTCCGACATCAGGTCTCGTGCCAAGCTGGTCTCCGTCGTAGATACCAGCTTGAATCATGCCCGCCGACAGATGTGAATCCCTTTTGTCAACATGACCTAGGCGCCATGCCCATCCTCCCGCAACAATGATGGCATTTTCTCCACCGTATAAGAACCCTACGTCCGTTGTGTCTTTATACATTTATGCGTATTTACGTATTTCCGCAAGCGCGCAAATGTGAATTTATGCGTTTGCGACTCTGGGGAACTGCGGTAACGTCAGCCCATGAAAACGATAGTCATAGCCGCCCAGAAAGGCGGGGCCGGGAAAACCACCCTAGCCCGCAACCTTGCTGTTGCCGCCTCTCAGGACGGCCGCGACGTCCTTTGCCTCGATCTCGACCCGCAAGGCTCACTGCGCGCCTGGTGGGAAGGCCGGGATGCTGACGGGCCTTCAATGCTGGACCGTGACCCCGCGCCGGATATTCTCAAGGCCACCCTGAACGCCGCGCAGTCGCAATTCGATCTGTGCATCATCGACACCCCGCCAGCCGCGCCGGAATGGCTGGCCGAGGCGCTAGAGGCCGCTGATCTGGTGTTGGTCCCGGTTCGCCCCTCGCCCGATGATCTGCGCGCCGTAGGGGCCACGATTGCCGCCGTGAACGCTGCACGCGTCCCGTTCGCATTTGCCCTGTCACAGACCCCCCGCGCCAAGATCACCGACGAAGCCGCACGCGTCTTGGCGCAACATGGCCGTGTCGCGCCGGTCAATATCGCGCAACGGGTCAGCTATGCAGAAACCGGGGCAACGGGGCAGGGTGTCACTGAAACAACCGACGACAAGGCGGGGGCCGAGATTGCCGCTGTCTGGGCCTACGTGAAGGGAATACTCGATGGTTAGGAAATCGCTGTCTCTTGACGGAATGCTCAACACACAGACCCGCCCGATAGATACCGGCATACCGCAACGGGGAGCGACCCTTCAGCCGCCCAGCAAAGCCGCGAAACCGGCAAAGAAGCGCGAAGGTGAAAAGCGGCTGACGCTCGCCCTCGATGGCGAAACCTATCGCCGCCTGCGGATGCATGCCGCCGAAACGGATCAGACACACCAGGATATTCTAGAAGCTGCCCTTGCGGAATACCTTAATCGCGCAAATACGTAATTACGTAAACGCATATTTGCGAAAATATTATTATGAACCTTTTCAACCGCAAGACCCTGAAACGGCACATAAAGGAAGGCAAATACGCCTTCCGCTGGACGCGGCTGTCATGCCAGAAGTTCCGCGACAACGAGGTGCGGCTGCAACTGCATGCCCTGGCCTACAACCTGGCAACCTTCCTGCGCTGCATCGAGTTGCCCGAGGCGATGGCCGACTGGTCCCTCACCAGCCTGCAACTGAAGCTGATCACGATCGGGGCACGTGTCGTCCGCCACGCCCGCGCCATCACCTTCCAACTGGCCGAGGTGGCCGTTAACCGGCCCGATGGTGCGCGCCGTCCTCGCCGCCATCCGCCGATTACGAGCGCCCCCGTCATGCGCATGACAGCGATCCACGCCCAAACTGAACGAAAACGGCAGGGCAGGTCTGCCTGCCGCGCTAAAAAAACACCATCAAGCCAGATCACGCCGGCTTCGCGGCCTGATCCGCCCACTTTCTGCAGCCTGCGCGACCGCAGGTGTCGGTCGGACGAAAACGCTGGTCCAGCGGTCAGATTCAGGCGATATTCACGTCAGATGGCGCGTCACTTGGGGAATGTCGGGTGACTAGGCGATAGGACAACTTTGGAAGAATTTTGAGGCAGGTATGAAAAGTAGAACGGATCTAAAACCAACAGGTGAACGGTTCATGCCAGGTATGAGCGAAATTATCGAGCTTGAGCACATGCATCGCTACCGTCTGGCAACCCTACTTTCCGAAGGCCGAGATGTGCTCGATATCGCGTCCGGCGAAGGCTATGGCAGTGCGATGATGGCTCGAGTGGCGCGCTCCGTGATCGGTATCGATCTGGCTGAGGACGCGGTTGCGCATGCACAGCAGACCTATGGGCATGAACGGCTCCAGTTTCGGCAAGGCAACGCAACTCTGATCCCGCTGCAGGATTCTTCAGTTGATCTTGTTGTTTCTTTCGAGACAATTGAGCACTTGACTGATCACGCCGACATGTTGTCCGAATTGCGCCGTGTTTTGCGTCCGGGTGGCGTACTTCTGATATCTAGCCCGAATAAGGCCATATATTCAGAGAAAACCGGCTACAACAACCAATTCCACGAGCGTGAGCTCTATTCTGAAGAATTTATCGCACTTGTCTCGAGTTACTTCCCGAACGTAGAGCACTATCAGCAGAAAACGTCTGCCGCTTCGGTGATTGTATCTGCCCAAAACCCATATTCATTCATAAATTTCGCTCCACCGGAAGACGTACAAGCAGGTCTGATCGGACATCGCTACGATCTACTTATCGCATCTGATAGCCCTACTCCAGGCCTGCCGGCTTCGATCTACGAAAGGCTGGATTCCGAGCTTCAGCCCGAAAATGCTGAACTTCGGCTTTCAAGTCTGGCGCAGGAAGTCCGTGCACTTTCAGAGCACCGTGAGAAGCTAAGCTTGGATCTTGAAAGGCAGGTTCGGCAAACCGAGGCTCTTAAAGAGGAGAACGAGAAACTCGTTGCTGGGCCACGTGAATTTGAGGTGGCTTTGTCCCGGTTGGCCGCAGACGCCAACGCTGTTATATCTGACAAGTGGTGGAGGCGCACTCGCGCATTCCGGCGCTGGTCCAATTCTCTGCGTAAATTGCGTGGGCGCCCCAAAAAGCACTGGCCCAAGCAGTTCGATATACACGCCTATCTGGGTCCGACGCCGGCAGCTCTCTCCACCATGCCCGTGGCCAGCGAAACACAAGAGATCCATTCAGCACCAATCCCGTCCTTTGAAAAGCGTGTTGCACCTCATCTGACGGTGGTGGCCATGGCCCGCAACGAGGCAGCGCGTGCACATGACACCATGCGGCACTTCTGCGCGCTTTTTGACCGAGTGGTCTTGGTCGATCACCTCTCCGAAGACGCCACGGGAAACATCGCTTGCGGCTATAATGGCGTGAATGACACGCAGGTGTTGGTGTTGCGTGCGGAAGACCCTGGCTACTATCAATCCGAATATATGTCGTTAGTCGCAAATGCTCTTGTGGCCGAGGGTCAGACGGACTGGATCTTTTTTCTGGACTTCGACGAATTCCTTACTTTCGAGGATGCCGCGAGCTTCCGCCAGGCTCTGGTAAGTTTTGCCGAAGAAAGGGTTTTGCGCGGCCATTGGTTCAATCTCGCGCTGTCCGAGGCTGCGGGTGATAGCTTGCAGGGAGCCGAAGCGGTCATTGGGCCGTCACCGTCGGACTTTGTCAAAATCGCACTAAATGCTCGTTCAGTTGCGCCTGGCTTCACGGTGGCGCAAGGAAACCATGCAGTAAGCTTTCAAGGCTGCTTGAGCGGCAAAACTGGCGCACGTGCCTTCGGCGTGCTTCATGTTCCGATTTCAGGGCCTGAGGCGCTTCGGCACAAGGTAGAGCAGGGGGCGCAGGCATTGGCCGAGACCCACGGCAAGCCAGAGGATCAGGGAGCGCACTGGCGGGAAATTGCCGTTCACATTGACAATATCGTTGGTGACGAAAATCTGACGCGCGAGGTTGCCCTTCAATATGGCAAACCGCTAGCGGAAATTATCAAGGCGGTGTCGATTGGGAAAGTGACTGAGAACACCCGGTCTTACCAGCTGAGATTTGCCCAGTCGGACCGGGCGGCACCGTCACCCTCTGCGAAGCTGCCGAGCATTAATCTGAAAAATGCCGCAGAGACGTTGTCGCAGTTGTTTCCAGTCGCTGCTGAAGCTCGTAATCCGTTGGAAGCGCTAGCCACCCCCCTTTACTCGAAGCTTCCCGCCCGCCCACCTGCAAGATGTCCCGCTGGCAGCGCTTTAGTAGAAGACGCTTTGCTGGCCGCGTCGACCGACGTAGAGATAGTGGTTCCTACTGCCTGGCTGGGGCACATTCCGTTCTTGTTCTCCCTGATGGAAGTCTTGCGGCCGCGGCGTTACGTTGAACTTGGTACGCATGCTGGGGCGTCGTTTTTTGCTGCCTGCCAGCATATGCGCTCCAACGGCAATTACGGCGAGGGTGTCGCAATAGACCTGTGGACTGGCGATCACCAGAGTGGGTTTTACGAAGAGACGGTATTTGATGGTTTCAAGGTCTTGCTCAATCAGCATTTCTCAGAAACTGGACGCTTTATACGCGGCTACTTTTCCGAAGCTCTACACTGTTTTGAGGACGGCTCAATTGACCTTTTGCACATTGACGGGCTGCACACATACGAAGCGGTAAAAGAGGATTACGATACTTGGCGGCCAAAGCTGACCGAAGCGGGCGTAATCATTTTTCATGACACTAATGAGTTTCAAACTGATTTCGGGGTTTGGCAGTTTTTTGAAGAAATCCGCCATGAGGCACCGGTCTCCTTCCAGTTTCGTCATGGGCATGGCCTTGGCGTAATGGCCTTTGGCACGCCTGAAACCAATCCTGCCATCTCGTTGCTGACTGATTTTTCTACGCGCCCCGAGAAGATCGAAAGCTACTATGCGACACTTAGCAAGGCACTCTATGATGCAGCTCGGTTTCGCCGTGGCTAAGCGCAAGTCCAGCTTGCTTCGCACCGGTCCGGATGTGATCAAGCCAGAAGATCTGATTGCGCTTGATCACTATGCGGCCCAAACGGGGGAACGCTTCGCTAATACGAGCGCAGCGTACCAACATTTTTGTCTTCATGGACAGGCTGCGGGCCTTGACCCGTCGCCTTTCTTTTATCTCGATTGGTATCTCTGGCAAAATCCCGATGCAGCTGACTACGCCTCCTGTCTAGATCATTTCGTGTCCGTGTCTCAGAACCGAGCTATCGATCCAGCCCCTTTCATTGATAGCGTGGCCCTTCTGACTGAGCGTGCAAGATATGCGAACATGGCAAATGTGCTGGCTGCGCTACTGCGGGAAGAGGAGGATGCGATTTCGCCAGATTTACAGATGCATCTGGACCGTCTGTCCACTAACCAGACGCGAATTCATAATTCTATTCGCTCAGCCCTGATCCGCAACACCCCGAGCGGGCGCCGCCGCTTAGTCTGGGTTCAGGCAGGCCCGCGCTTCAGTACGACCGATTGGTATAGTCCAGACCAGCCGCGCAGCTGGGACCTGATGTGCAACTGGTACGCCGCTCAGGGTATGGATCTGCGGCACGGCGAGATACATTTGCGTCAGTCGGGCACAAAGGCCACCGCAATTCACCATGTGCTGCAGACTGCGCCCGATCTCCTGTTACGTTACGAGCAAGTGCTGTTTCTTGACGACGATCTACAGCTCGCCCATGCAGATGTAGACCTGCTGTTCGACACTGCAGAGCATAATGGCCTGGATGCTTTTCAGCCGGCTTTGCTGCAAGGATCTCATTGCGTGTGGCCCGATCTTTTCCAAAAATCTGAAACGGGCGTTCGACGTACCACCGGGGTAGAGATTATGATGCCAGGGTTGTCGCGACGTGCGCTTTCGGATTGCACTCAGCTTTTTGGCCGTTCGGTAAGTGGGTTCGGGCTTGATTTTTTATTGTCTGAACATTTGCGTCGCCGCGGTATGGCGTGTGGGGTGATCGATGACGTGGGCGTCGGCCATTATGCGCCAATCGACGAGGCTGGCGGCGCCTATTACCGCTTTATGCGAACCTTGGGCATTAATCAGAAGCTTGAACTTTACGCTGTAATCCGAGAAATTGGTACATTGCCAGAGTTTCGGGAATTGGACCCAGAGCAAGCTTACGTTTGATAGCTCTTATCTTCTCCCGCCTTCTAACCGCATATGGTGGTCACAGGACCGCCCTGCCCTACCGGATTTCAACAGGTTGACCGGTACAGAAACCGTAAGCATCCGCCGAAGGCCGTGGACGCGCCTTATTGATCATCAGACGGCTTTCGGTTTGCGCGGCTTCGGGGCCCATTTTTTGGCGAGGCGCTCGAAGTTGTCGAGGATGCGACCGATCTCTGCCTCTTCAGGGTCGAACTTTTCCCCATACCATTCCAGCATTCTGTTGTGTTCTTCGTGCCTGAGGTCTGCCATGGCTTCGAGGAAGTCGGCGTATCCGGGGAAGCCACCCACATCTTCAGGGAGGCAGGTCGAGCCAATGATAAATGCAGGTCGCTACACTTACATAGCTCATCCCACTCACCGCTCGAAGTCTCTGTCCTTGCTTCGATGCCGATAGTGCTCTTGTTCCCGCTCCTGCTCTAGGTCATGTTGACAAATGGCGAAACCAAAGTCGGATGGACGTTATATCGATGAATCCCAGGAAGCTTTCTGCGGTCTTGTCGTAGCGGGTTGCAACACGCCGAGCGTTCT
>NZ_JBQFYP010000034.1:0-8316 GCF_056541545.1 Ruegeria sp. AG7 | reverse complement strand
AATCCTATTGTCGTGACTTCCATGGTGGGGCTCCTTTCCTTGCAGAAGATGTCTTCTGCAGTTTGCCGCAAAGCGCGACGGTTGGCTGCAGACGCCATCCACCCCATCCGCAGAGCGGTTGTTTGGGGAAAATCGATCGATGTCCGAATTGCGGACATCTGCGTATTTTGTGTTAGTAAGTGCATTAGGGAGAGGCATCCACCATGGGAAACAACTCCAGACGGGCGTTTATAAGGTCCTTCCTGACGAGCACGACGATCCTCGTTGCTCCGAGTACATTGTTCGGGCAAGAAGGCACGCTGACCGATCTTGGCGGAGCGATACTCAATCTTGATGAAGTCACGATTTTTACGGCTCGCGAGATCGTCACACTTGATCCCGACCTTCCAAGCGCCGAAGCCGTTGCTGTTGTAAACAGTCGGATTTTGGCGACCGGCACTAGAGAGCAAGTCCAAGAGGCGATTGGTGAACAGCCCTTCACCGTTGATGACACATTCGCCGACCTTATCATCGTTCCCGGCTTTATCGCCCAGCATGATCACCCAGTTTTGGGCGGCTTAAGCCTTTCGTCCGTCATTCTTTCGATAGAGGACTGGGACTTGCCACAGGGTTTATCGCGCGCCGTTGTGGACAAGGATGACTTTCTGGCACGGTTGTCCGAAGCTGTTAATGGTCAGCAAGACCCGGACACCCCTGTCATGACATGGGGATACCACGCGGCATTTTATGGTCCACTGACACGGTCGGACCTTGACCAGATCAGCAGCGAACGCCCTATCTTTGTGTGGGCCCGCTCATGCCACGAATTCATTCTGAATTCTGCTGCAATGGAGGCCGCGGGCGTTACCGAAGAGGTCATGGACGCCTGGTCCGACTCAGAAAAGATGCAATCCAGCTTTGAGCATGGACACTTCTGGGAACAGGGTTTGTTTGCAGTTCTGCCTTTGATTGCACCATACGTGGCAACCCCTGAAAAGTTTCGCGCTGGTTTGGAGACCATGCGCGATTACATGCATGCGAAGGGCGTGACCTACGGCAACGAGCCAGGCGGCATTCTGGCACGCCCGGTTCAGGATGCGGTGAACGCTGTATTCTCCGCACCCTCAATGCCGTTCCGGTGGAGCTTCATTCCAGATGGAAGAAGCCTGATCGCCAAATATGACAATGCTGAAGATGTGATCGAACAGACAGAAGCACTTGTCGACTGGTATGGTGGCAAGACCAGTATGTCCAAAGGCAGCGTCAAGCTTTTTGCGGACGGTGCGATATATTCCCTTGCCATTCAACTGAGGGACGATCCGCTTGGCGATTACCATGGCAAGTGGATGATGGACCTGTCGGCCTTTGAGCGTGCATTTCAAACCTATTGGGACGCGGGCTACCAAGTTCATATTCACGTCAACGGTGACGCCGGGTTGGACCGTGTATTAAACGCCTTAGAGCGGAACTTGCGCAGAAACCCTCGTTTCGATCATAGAACGGTGATCGTGCACTTTGCTGTGAGTGCGCCCGATCAGGTCATGCGTATCAAACGTCTGGGCGCGATTGTTTCCGCAAATCCCTACTACGTGACGGCACTTGCGGATCAATACAGTAAAACCGGTCTTGGTCCTGAACGCGCCAATGAAATGGTCCGTCTTGGTGATCTGGATCGAGCGGGTATTTCCTGGTCACTGCATTCCGATATGCCGATGGCGCCCGGTGATCCATTGTTCCTAATGTGGTGTGCGGTGAACCGCGTGACGAGTTCCGGTCGGGTAGCAGGACAGGATCAGACGGTCCCGGTCGAAGAGGCCTTACGTGGAGTGACAATCAACGCCGCCTATTCTCATCGTCTTGAACGGGACCTTGGCAGTATCGAACCTGGCAAGCGAGCGAACTTCACTATTTTGGATGACAACCCATTGACTGTGGATCCCATGGCAATCAAGGACATTCAGGTTTGGGGAACAGTATTGGAAGGTGATAAGTTTCCAGTGGGCTACAAGGCAGAACAGGAAGATGCACGTTTGCGTCTAAATGATCCGGACAGCCAAAGAGAGTTCGCAGTAAACACTCTCAATCACGCGCTTTCGGTTGTTCACGCTCATCTTTAGGCACGTTCGCTCTGGGAGCGGAATGAACCGAAATCTCGCGCACTTGATCTTGAGGCGGGAGCGCTCGGGATAGCCTGTTTCTGCAAGCTTTTGATGCGGAATTTTTGGCGCAATCGCCGTCGTAATCTTTATGCAAAAGTGAATGTCGACTTCGTCCGCGCAGCAGAAATTCACTAAATTTTCCCTAACCGCAGCACGGAGCCCCCAGTGACCGATGCTGCACGATCAACCGACGGCGGCCATGCGGACAAAGTGGGTGTTCAAGGAACTTTTTAAAGTGCCTTTTCAATGAACTTTGAAAAAAGCTCACCCTGCGAGTTGATCCTAAGTTTCGCGTAAATGTTGCGTCTGTGGATGCGGACTGTGCCTGGAGAGATGCCGAGAATTGTGCCGACAGCTTCTGCCGAATGGCCCTTCAACGTGAACTCAACGACTTCTCTTTCTCGTGGCGTCAGAACGCCATCGCCAAATGCCTGGAAAGCAAGATCGACGCGACGACTAACGCCATTTGCTGCGGCGCCGCGGGTCATCGTTGGAAAGTCACTCCAATGTTTGCAACAGGCTGCCCGAACGAGCGGCCATAGAGCGTGCAAATGACGAATTTCCTTGGCTGAAAAAGGCTTCACTGATCGCATGAGCGAGACCACAACCATCCCAGTGCTTGGGATATCGAAAAAGTAGCCAATCTCCTCTGCTAACCCAGTCCTTTTGTAATAGCTGCGATAGTATTCGCCCTGATAGAACCTGTCCGGTGCGATATCGCGCATGCGGTACAGACCCGGTGTTATCGGTTTTGTCGCGGCCAAAAAAAATGGATCAAGTACGTAGGGCCCCGCTTGGTAATCCTCAACAAAAATACGCCGTTTGCTTTTGGGAAAATCGTCGTGAAGGTCTATCGGTGCTTCGGTTCCGACATGGCCAAACACCACTGTAAAATCGAATGGTGCGACCTGCCGCAAGCCATCTGCCAAAGCACATGGAAATTCTGGGGTTCCGATCTTCTCCACGACCCTGCCGGCCTCTTCCATCCAATCGTACACACGCCGCTCCAGATTCTCGAAAAGAACCTCTATACTCTAATTGTGGTATATACAGTTATTCCGAGTTATTGTTACTTTTTTCTTGTTTGAGTGGTATGCCAGTAAATGCCAAAAAATCAAGCAAAAGGAAAACGGCAGTATATGAGCTTTGACATGAGCGTCACCATGCAGACGATTGCGGAACTCCGAGGAGTGACCAAGACCTTCGGGAATGTGGTCGCTGCCAAAGACCTGAATCTTTCCATTGGGAAAGGAGAGTTTCTGTCATTCTTGGGCCCATCTGGTTGCGGCAAAACCACAGCACTAAGAATGCTGGCAGGTTTCGAGAAACCAACCGAAGGTCAGGTGTTGCTCGATGGCGAAGTCGTCAACGACTTGGATGCGCACCATCGCCCAGTCAACATGGTGTTTCAGCACTACGCTCTTTTTCCTCACCTGAGCGTGTTCGACAACATCGCGTACGGCCTGCGCCAACAACGACCACGCATAGACAAGCAAACAATCGCGACAAAGGTTAAGCAAGCGCTGGAAACTGTCCGTCTTGGTGGATTTGGCCCACGTCGCATCTGGGAGATGTCTGGTGGTCAGCAGCAACGCGTCGCGCTGGCGCGTGCGATCGTAAACGAGCCCAAGCTTTTGCTGCTCGATGAACCAATGGCTGCTCTGGATCGAAAGCTTCGAAAAGAAATGCAGTTTGAACTGCAGAACCTGCAACGACAACTGGGAATAACTTTTGTCCTCGTCACGCACGACCAAGAAGAAGCGCTTTCAATGTCCGACCGAATTTGTGTGATGGAAGGTGGCAGTATTGTGCAGGTAGGCAGCCCACGCGAACTCTATGACATGCCCCGCAGCCGTTACGTGGCTGGATTTGTAGGCACCTCGAATTTCTTTGATGCAACTGTAACTGACGCAGTAGCCGACCAAATCACTGTGCGTTTAGCGAGTGGCCAAAAGGTGCACGGAACTCCGGAGATTCCAATAGATGCAGGACAGGAAGTGTGCGTCAGTATCCGTCCTGAACAGATCACGCTGACCCGTGCGCTACCCACAGCTGAAATTGCTCTGCCAGTTACCATTAAAAATCGGATCTTCCTTGGGGAGCACACAGAATACCTTGCGCGCAACGAAGCACTGGGTGATTTCCACGTGCTTGTGCCAAGGCAAGCGGAATTGAA
Organism: Ruegeria sp. AG7; assembly: GCF_056541545.1. Classification (NCBI taxonomy): domain Bacteria; kingdom Pseudomonadati; phylum Pseudomonadota; class Alphaproteobacteria; order Rhodobacterales; family Roseobacteraceae; genus Ruegeria; species Ruegeria sp. AG7. The sequence goes on along the minus strand of NZ_JBQFYP010000034.1, from coordinate 4,002 downwards.
CGAGGGGACGTTCAATGCAGGAGAGCAAGCCTTTGTCTCATGGGGCGAAGGCGCACTGCTGATCCTTGAAAAATAACAACTCCCGCAATCCAACAAAAGAGAGGTTCACGATGACCAATGATAACGGGACTATTTCCAAGCAAAAGTTCATGGAAGAGCTTCGCCGGTACCAAAAGGGTTCGGTCACCCGGCGACATTTTTTGGGCGTGACAGGTCTTGGGATGGCAACGGCCGTTCTGGGCACGGCCATGCCTGGGTTGCGTCCACGCCCGGCATTTGCTGCCGGAGACATTGGCGACCGAGTGATCCTCGCCACGTGGCCGAACTACCATGACGAGATGAACTTCGAAGCCTTCACGGAAGCCACCGGCGCCCATGTTCAGGTCAATGTTTTTGGCTCGAACGAAGAGATGTTGGCAAAGTTGCAGGCCGGAGGCTCTGGCTGGGACGTGTTCGTTCCAACCAATTACACGATCACTACGTATGTGGGTGAAGATCTGATCATCCCGCTCGATACGTCCAAACTGCCAAACTACGACGCAGGTTCATTCGAACAGCGCTTTTCCGATGCTGGTTCTGTCGATGGCCAGCTTTACGCGGTGCCGAAAAACTGGGGCACGACCGGCTTTGCAGTGAATACCAGCAAGCTTGATGGCGCTCCGACTCCAACCACATGGAAAGAGTTCTGGGACCTGACTATGGCGGGTTACTCAGGCCGGACAATGGTGCACGATTACCAACTCACCACTATCGGTAATGCCCTGAAGTATTTTGGCTATTCCTTCAACTCGGTCGATGAGAAGGAACTGGCCGATGCAGAGAAATTGTTGCTGGATGCTAAGCCGCATCTGTTTGCAATTTCGTCTGACTATCAGCCACCGATGCGCAACGGTGACGCTTGGATGACGATGTGCTGGACAGGTGACGGCAAGCAGATGAATGTCGACATGCCTGAAATCGCCTACGTTCTGGGAGCTGAGGGCGGTGAACTCTGGTCCGACTACTACGCTATTCCGAAGGGCGCGCCCCATTTGGATGCCGCCTATGCCTTGATCGACTTCCTGCTGAACCCGGAAGTTAATGCGAAAGAAGTCCTCGCTCATGGCTATCCATCGGCTGATGCTCGCACCAATGCGTTGCTGCCGAAGGAATTGCTGGAAGATCCGATCCTTTATCCGGCAGCTGACCTTCTGAATGCGCTCGAGTTTGGCGCGGCGGCTACGCTAACCGATCCAAACCGTGCCGAGTTGCTCGCCCGCTTCAAGTCGGCCTAAGCGGTAAGGCCGCCAATATCGGAAAAGACGAGGACAATATGACCGAACGAGGCAGAAAAGCACTGTTGCTGGCACCGGCAGGAGTTTGGCTTTTGGTAATGCTTGCCCTTCCTCTGCTGGTCGTCTTCGTCTTTTCCTTTGGCGAACGGGGTGCCGCCGGAGGCTATGTTCCAGCGTTCACTTTGGAACAATATGCCAACCTTCCTGCGCGATGGACGGCGTTTAAGAACACTTTGATCCTTGCACCTCTGGGGACTATCGCTGCGTTGGTAATTGCCTATCCGCTCGCCTACTTTCTTGCGGTGCGTTGTTCACCAAAGTGGAGAACTTCGCTGTTGATTCTGGTAATCGTGCCGTTCTGGACATCGATCCTGATCCGGTCATACGCATGGATTTTCATCCTTGGGGGGCGTGGCTTGCCCGCTTTACTGGAGTCGATCGGCATCGATGATATCCGCCTGATAAATACGCCCTTCGCTGTGCTTGTCGGGATTGTCTATGGGTATCTACCTTTGATGGTTTTCCCGATTTTTGTAAGCTTGGACAAACTGGATAAACGCCTTCTGGAAGCATCGGCTGATCTCGGCTCTACCCCATGGCGTACGTTCCGTCAGGTGACACTTCCTCTGTCGGTACCTGGTATCGCAACAGGCTGCATGCTGGTCTTCATCTTGCTGATGGGCGAGTTTCTGATCCCAGCGATCTTGGGCGGCGGAAAGGTCTTTTTCGTCGGAAATGCGCTGGTGGATCTGTTCCTGCAGTCTCGAAACTGGGCGTACGGATCGGCGGTCGCAATGACGCTGGTTGTCGTAATGCTTGTCACTGTCTCAATTTACATGAAATTCATCTCGCGCCTGGGTGGCCAGCGCGAAGATGTCTCGCTGATGTGAGGGTCCGATGCGCTTATACGCGATTTGCGTCTACCTTTTTCTCTATATTCCAATCGGCATCATCGCGCTTTTCAGCTTCAATGCCGGACGACACGCAAGCCAGTTCATGGGGTTCTCGACCCAATGGTATGGCAAAGCGCTCAACAACCCATTTGTTATGGACGCGCTCGAGACCAGTCTGCTTGCGGCATTCATAACTGCTTGCCTCGCCTCCACACTCGGAACCATGGCGGCCATCGCTTTACAAGGGGTTAAGGGATGGCTCCGAACTTTGTTCGATGCGATGATTTATATTGCGATAATGATACCAGGTATCGTCATCGGTATCGCGACACTCATTGCCCTAGTCACCGTATTCGGCTGGCTAAACCCGCTTCTTGCGAGCCTATGGCCCGATGGAGCAAATCCCCCGCAACTTTCCATGGGGATGCCCACGCTTGTCGCCGCACACACCATGTTCACAATGGCGCTGGTCATAATCATCGTACGTGCAAGGCTATCGGGTATGGACCGTGCCCTCATGGAAGCTTCGGCTGACCTCTTTGCGACGCCTTGGGGCACCTTTCGGCAGGTGACGCTGCCGTTGATAGCACCGGCAATTTTGGCAGGCTTTCTGCTCAGCTTCACTTTCTCATTTGATGATTTCATCATCGCGTTCTTCGTAGCTGGCTCGGAGACAACCCTGCCAATCTACATATTCTCATCCATCCGGCGCGGCGTAACTCCCGAGATCAATGCCATTGGCGCTATGGTTATGGGCGCGTCGCTCTTGTTGCTCGTTGCAGCGCAACTGCTTTTGCGCCGAGGCGCCTCAAAATCGAATAGTTAAATAAAGGAGCCAAGTGAAATGCGGCTTGCAGGTAAAGTCGCGCTCGTGACGGGCGCGGGATCAGGAATTGGTCGGGCAGGTTCAATGGCAATGGCACAAGAGGGTGCGCATGTTGTGGTAACGGATCGCGATGCAACACTTGCTGAAGCCACTGTGGCCGCGATCGTTGCGCAGGGGAATCAAGCATCTGCCATACAGCTTGATGTGACCGATGACGATGCCCTTACCAAAGCCATAGACGAAGCAGTAAAAAACTTCGGTCGGCTTGACGTGTTGCACTCTCATGCTGGGTTGCAGATCGAAGGAACGCTGGAAGAAGTGGAACCAGATGGAATGGATGCTTCTTGGGCATTGAATGTCCGCGCTCACTTCATTGCCGCGCGCGCAGCCGTCCCCCATATGAAATCACAAGGTGGAGGCAGCGTGATCGTCACTGCTTCCAATTCAGGGGTTCAATACGACCGGGGTATGATCGCCTATGCGACTACAAAGCACGCAGCTGTTGCGATGGTCCGGCAGATGGCAGCCGACTACGCTGTCCACGCAATCCGTTTCAATGCCCTTTGTCCAGGATTTGTAGACACCCCCTTCAATGCAGGCTTCGAAAAGCAGATGGGTGGTCGTGCCAAACTGCAAGGCTACATCGAGCAGGCGATCCCTATGAGTCGATGGGCGACAGTTGAAGAGATTGGCCATGGGATCGTCTATTTAGCTTCAGATGAATCCGCTTTTATGACGGGGCAAGCCTTGGTTATCGATGGCGGTGAATGCATTTAGTGATGGGTTAGACCGCTCAAGAGAATGTCTATAGCCGCACTTCATTTTTTGCGAAAACATTTCAGTCCGCTTTGGGCTCTGAAGGGAATGTGAACCGGAGATTCGAATGTCTGCTTGGGATTGGCGAGCGGACGATCCCGCCCGCCTAAATCGTTAAAGATCGATACGTTCGGCAATACTAAGCGCGTCTTCAAGCTCGACGCCAAGGTAACGCACCGTACTGTCCACTTTG
>NZ_JBQFYP010000033.1:0-9900 GCF_056541545.1 Ruegeria sp. AG7 | reverse complement strand
GATAAAGGTTTCGGCAATTATCTGATTGTAGCGCTCAAGTTCCGCCCGCATTCGGATGATATCATCGGTGTCTTCGTACTCAACCAAAGACTCAGCGTCGTCGCCTCTGAGGATGATGATCTCCTCGCCTTCAACCCGACCAACGTCGTCTCGCTGGAACGCTACTTCAGCGAACCACTCCTGTAGCACTTTTGAGGCTCGTATCCGTGTTGTCCTGTTTCCCCGAGCTAAAGGTCCGGAATAGCTACCCTTGGCGACGTCCAGTAGCTTTGCCTTAATCAGGGCATGGATGATTGGGATAATTTTCTTGGAAATGTGGATCGCGTTATAGCGGGAAGACGTGTCCCAATAGTTCGATGACATCGAGACCCCGATCGACAGTTCAGGGTCCTCCAGCCAAGCCACATAGAGGTCCAGGACCAACACCCGCAGTTGATGTCTGAATGCAGTCTTCGGCTTCGGTCCGGACGTCTGATCACTCGGCAGATAGTCGTCCCAGATGCGGTCGACCAATTCAGCGACCTCAGGGTGATCCGACCAGCGGTGAACGTCGATTGGTCGCGAGTGCCATGGGTTCTCTATCTCCCCCATAACCTCCTCCTCCCTCTATGTATTATGGATCAGGAACGAGGATACTCGAGGCTCTCTATCCTCCGGTTTCTATTCATTACTTATACCTATTCCCCACCCCCATAGAACCCCCGCTAGAGGTTAGGAAAGAGGAGAGGTCAGAGGACGTCACAACACCCGAAACCACTGGGGCATAAACGGGGGCATTTCTCGGGTATCGGTGACCCAAGGTCCTGTCGTCGTTCTATGTTCTGATGATCTGGCTGGGGTGGTAGGAATCCTTGCCCTCCGATGAAACCCAAGAGCTTTTCCAACTAGCCCGAGAAACTGGGGCGGTTTCGGGGGCATTCTGCTGAGCTCTGCGCCGGGCATTTTACCGCTAGAGAGACCCGTTACGAGACCGCTAGAGAGCCGCTGGAAGGTGCCGACAGGAGCTAACGAGACCGCTGACCGGCGCAGGACTGGACCGCTGACGAGGCGTTCCGGGGGCTGACGGGTGGTGGCTGGTGCTGGCAGGTGGCTGAACGGACGTTCAGGCCTGATGCATCGAATGGCTGATCTGAGCCAAAACAGGAATGCCCCTGCACTAACCGTTAGAAAGTGCTATAAAGCAAACTGAAGCCAAGAATACGGCGGAAGCTATCTACCTAGCCTAACTTCTTTGACCTGTCGCGTGAAATTAATACTAGCCCAAGAAGTGCAGTTATCAGCAGCCAAGATGAAGTAGGCAGTGGAACTGGCGCAACGAACAAGTCCCCTTGAATCGAAACCAATGACCATGTGCCGGGCCGAGCGCTTCCGATGGTATTTATGGAATCGTGATACCAATCATAAATACCATTTGAATCAGGAGCAGTTGAGCCAAAAAAGCCATCAGGGGGACCGTCCAACCAAAACGCGGTACCCGTCAGGTTACCCAAGGCATTCGTTTGTAATCTGAAGTCCGTTCCAGCCACAGTGTTCGTGAGATCTGCATAATTAGTATGAAAACCCAGCACGCCTTGTATCGGTCCCTGCGGGGTTAAGCCTGACGAACCCGGAAGAAAAAAAGTAATATTGGCGTCGGACAGAGACTGACCGAGCAAATACTCGTCAAGAATAAGTGTCGCACTAAAGCCATTTTGGATTGTTGCAGTGCCATCATGGTTATCCAATATTTGGTCCAACAATGCACCTTGATAATGGTAAGTGAAGGTTGCCGCATTTACAGGCAACGCACATAAGACAACTATTGCCAGAAAGAAATGTCGCATCTCCCCCCCCCATAGGAAAATAAGTTTACGAAACAATCATCGCATCACTGTATAAGTTGCGTCAAGCATTGGAACAAATCGGTCTGAAAAACGCGAACTCCAACCCTTAGGGTCAGAATGCATTGATTTCCGCCGCGCCGAAGACCACGGCGAACAGAAGACTGTGATGATAGACCCCACGCACCTTAAGGCACACCGCGCAGCGACCAGCATGGGCGTCAAAAATGGGGGTGTGGACGCCTGATTGGCCGGACCAAGGGCGGCACGAACACCAAGCTGCACGCCATTTGCGCGGAAAACCTGAATTCCGCCCCCTAAAACCGAGGAACTTCCTGCATCTAAATAAAGAAGCAACTGCAGGAGTTTGATCCATGAAGTACCTGTCTGCCCTCGGCGTTCTCGTCGGGGGTTTTCTTTTGCACCCACCGCCCAAGGCCGTCCTGACGACGATGCTCTGGGTGGTCGCTCGGTCTCACCCCGCTGTCTCGGCGCTGGTTCTGCTGGCGGTCCTCTGGACGTGGAAACACGGAGGCGATGATGGCTGAGCTGGAGCTGAACCCCGGTGACGTCGTGGTCGTTCAGGCCTTCGATGACGTCCCTGAACATCTGTTCCGCGTAGACGAGGTGTTCGAAGACTGCGTGACCGGCTTTGCTGTCACCGGCCCTCTGGCTGGTATCTACGGCGAACCGGATCGGGAGATGATCGTTCGACGCGTCTCCACTGACTGAACCCAACCCAAATCCTAAATCTGAAAGGAGGAGACTCATGTCTGCTCACATTCGCTATGCCTATCTGAAGGGTCATACGTGGCTCTACCGACGCAACTACCCCGTTGACGTCGCTCTCGCGCTGGGCGCTCAGGCGCTGAAGCAAAGTCTCAAGACCGGTGATCGTAACACCGCCCGCGTTCGTGCCGCTGAAGTCAATGCCCGGTTTGAAACGCTGGTGGAGCAAGTTCGGGGCAAGGCAGAGGAGGCCCTGTCTGGTACAGAGAGCGGCGCTAACGTTCCTGATTGGGTTGACCAGCCAGAATCGTCTCTCGTCCGTCTCCGGGCCACTCTGGGGGACTCTGGCACAGTTCTGGATGGCCCTGCCTTCACCCGACCCGTCGTGCCGGTAAAGGTGGCGGTCCGTGACCTGAGCCGCGCCTATCTTGCCCGGCGCAGTAGTCAATTGCGACCCAGCGGGTTCAAGTCGGTCCGATACTCCGTCGGGCTGTTCACGAGCCGATATGGTGACCGAACGGTTTGCAGCCTGACGCGGGCGGAGGGGCGAGAGTTCCTGTCAGCGATAGCTCAACTGTCTCCAATGATTGGAAAGTCGGAACGGACTCGGGGGTTAACCCTGGACCAACTCGTGACCTACTCGTCTCAGGGGTCTTTGACGATAACCGCCAGAACCCAGCGGCGCATCTGGTCGCAGGTCAACCACTTCCTCGACTGGGTGGTCCACGAGGGGCATCTGGAGGCCAACCCGTTCCGGACGGTGCCCTTCGATCGCAAGGTGCGTCCTCAACCCTATGCAGTTCCGACTGACGATGAAGTGGTGGGATTGCTGGGAGCCAAAGACCGAGAATTGCATTCGGTTCTGCTAACCTGCCTGCTATCAGGAATGCGAGCGGGGGAAGCGGTTGGGCTGCTCCGGGAAGACCTCGTGGCCAAGGGCAACCTCGGTTGCTTCGTGCATGTTCGACCTAACCGACTGCGACTGCTGAAGACCGACGCCGCTGAACGACTGGTTCCGGTGCATCCCGTGCTGGATGAGACGCTCCGACAGCTGCCTAGCCATGGCCCGCTGTTCCCTGACCTGACTGTCGCGCAGGTGACCAAGGGGTTCGCGAGACTGAGACGGCGGCTGGCTCTGGAACGACCGGGACTGGTGTTTCACTCGACCCGCAAGTGGTTTGTGACCCAATGCGAGCGAACAGGTGTCCCCGAACACTTCACAGCCTCTCTGGTCGGCCATAAATCTGCGCGGTCGGAGAATGGGATCACCTACGGCATCTACTCGGCAGGCATCAGTGACGAGCAACGTCGGTCGATCGTTGACCAGATACGGCTCCCCGCATGAGTTTCCCGGACATTGACGCGTTTGAGGAGCGAGCGGCCATCGCTGAATACGATGGTGGCTGCTCTCGTCGAGAAGCTGAGAACCTCGCGGCTCGGGCTCAGGGATTCCGTGATGCCGAAGCCTACTGGCAGTGGCTGGCAGACTATGTCGTCCAGCGGCGACCACCCTCGTAAACCTATCCCTCGGCGGCCCTTAGCGGGTTGCCGGGGGTGCCCACGTTGCTTTCTTTTTTCCAAAGCGTACTATGGTTGAGGGCTGGCTGAATGACCCAGTTGCGGACTTTGTTGCCGTTCCCGGCGCTGACTGATGGGTCCGTATTCTGCGCAAAGCCGACATCGGGGCTCCACGAGTATGGACCGCAATGCGAACGCTTCCAGACATTTGCATAGGGTTCCTGCACCTACGTGACCGACCCAGATCTGGCCTTTTGGTTCGTCGCTGCGAACGGCGGCTCCTACGGTTGTTGCGAGATCCTAAAAGTCTCGACTCAGTAGCGTGGGCTCAAACGGCGACTTCCGAGGCCAAGCGACCTAGCGCGGGTCCGACGCGGCGAACTGGCTGGGCGAAAAGCCTGTCTGAGCGTTGAAGGCCCGACTGAAGTTGTTTGGGCTCGAATAACCAAGATCCAATGCGACGGCTGCAACCGACATATCGCCGTGACGCAGAAGTTCTTTGGCACGCTCTATTCGAGAGTTGTTCACGATGTCCCTGAACCGAACCCCATCCAGCATCAATCCTCGCTGCAAGGTTCGGACCCCGATATCCATGCATTCTGCGGTTCTTTCGATGGACACCGAACCCTCATAGATCTGCAGTCGCACCATGGCAGCGACCTTGTGGGGCAAAGTCTTGGGCGGGCCACCAACTCTCTCTCGAGCAATGTCCTCGATAGTCGCTTTCGGTTTGGCCTCCGTCGCGGTCGTCCGCAAAAGTTTGCTGGAAAAGACAACTCCCAATGCAGGTTGATCCCAATGGACTGGGCACCCGAAGACTTCCTCGGCGCGATCTCCTGCGGACGGTTTTGAAGTATCGATCATCAGCCGCTCCGGCGACCACGCTGGTCCAAGGTAGTGCCTGAAGACGCTGAGAAAGACGCCTACTGCCGAAAAAGCGACGTCGGAATACGCACTATGTGATCGCAGTCCGAAGCGATATCCATACCATGCACGGGCGCCGTGTGTTTGAAACTCGATCAGGTCCGCACTCGAGTGATACGAGATCGCCTTTGCAGTTCGCACGAGAGCCGCTCCGAGGTTTGGCGAGGACAAAACGTAGTCTCCCCATGCCCCGTAATCCGCGACGGTGAGATGCGGTGCCCAGAGCAGGCCGATATTCTCTTCCCCAGCGGAACGCCCGACCTCTTGAATGAATGTCGCGAGGGCGTGTTTCGGGATGTAGCCATCGCGACTTTCGATGAAGCGATGGGGCAAACCGGATCGCTTCAACGCTCGTTCAAGCGGTTTTTGCCCGCAGGTTTCAAGCGTGAATTGCGGCATCGCACCAAGCGCCTTGGCGGAGATCATGGGAGGGTCTGCTGGCATACAGGTTTGCTTAATCGTGATTCTGTCGTGAAATGATACGCCGATCTCGCAGCGATATGCCAACCTATGCTCTCGATTTGGCTATTGGCGGGAGGCGAGACGCAGATGACCATAAGTACAAATATGGCAACCAGGCAGTCTGCTCGTGGGCTGTATGCAGGCGTTGCACTTTCTATTCTGGCTGGGCCTGTTGTGGCGGAGATGTCTGAAATCGCCCGCGATACCGTTGTCCGGCGCTCCTGCGAGGCTGCGATCTGGGCGATGCCTGCCGTTGGCGTTTACGATATCGAGTTGGCGATCCAGCGCGATGCGGGGGCCGACAAAGGCGTGATCGCTTATATGAGCGAACCGATGGACAGCCGACACGGCTTCCTGACGGCCAACGACGTGACACCGTATGTATTTGGCGGTGGATACGCGGTGGATGAGCCCGTTGTCATCGATGTTCCGTCAGCCGGAGAAAAGGCGGCATTCTTTGGAACGATCACGAACGCCTGGCAGGTTCCGTTGGCAGATGTTGGCACCTCGGGCGATGATGCGGGCGAAGGCGGGAGGTACCTCATCGTGCCACCGGGATATGACGGCGACCTCCCGCAAGAGGGCTACTACATCTATCCGTCCAACACCTATGGCGTTCATTTCGCCTTCCGCCCTGTAGCAAAGGATGGTGGCACCAGCAAAGATCAGGCTGCCTACGCCCAGACCCTTCAAGTCTACCCCTTGTCCGAGGTCGACAATCCGTCGCCAACTGAATTCATCGACGTAAAGGAGAACCCGATCAACACGCTTCCCGTGTATGACATGACGTTTTTTCACGACATGAACACGGTCATCCAGCGCGAGCCGGTTCTGGAGCAGGACAAGGTCATGATGGCGATGCTGGCCTCGCTTGGTATGGTGCGCGGCGAGCCGTTTGAACCGGATGAGGAAATGCAGGCCGCGATGCTGGAAGGGCTGCAATGCGCCTATGACACCATGCAGGAGCATTTCATCACGCGCTCGGTCGTTCCGCTCTGGGAAGACCGCAAATGGGGAGTCTGGGCCTTCGCCGAGGGTCAGCCGGAAGCGGGTTTTCCTTATGTGACCGATGAAATGGTGCTGATCGATGACCGCGCGGGCGGTTCGTATTCGTGGATCACCTATCTGCCGAAGAAGCTGGGTGGCGGGACTTTCTACCTTACAGGCCTGACCGACAGCGATGGAGATATGCTGAACGGGCAAGACAGCTACAAACTCAATGTTCCCGCCGACACGCCCGCTGAGGATTTCTGGTCGGTCATCGTCTACAGCATGAAGTCCAAGGGCTTCGTCGCAGGCAATGAGCGCGTGGGCCTGGCAACGCCAAATCTGCCGGACATGCAGGTCAATGACGACGGCTCGGTTGACGTCTATTTCGCGCCAACGGCTCCGGATGGCCTCGAAAGCAACTGGATACCGACCGGCGAGGACTTCTTCTTGCTATTTCGCCTTTATGGGCCAGCGGAAGGATGGATCGAAAGCGGATGGCAACTGCCGGACGTCGAGAAAGCAAACTGATTTTCTGACAGGAGAAAAAGATGAAACGCACATTTCTTGCCGGATGCGCGGCCCTTGCCGTAACAGCGAACATGGCGCTTGCGGAAGGCGGCGATGGCCGCTTCCTAGAGAACGAAGAGTTCAACACGATCATCGGCAACTTCACCTTCGAGAAGGGATTTCCGACCGCTGAGACCACCGAACGTTTGTTCCAGATACGGACGACCTATCGGGTGATGGAAGTGATCCAGCAAAACGTCTTTGGAGCCTCGCTCTATGCGATGCGCAAGGGTTACGCAGATTTCGGTGCAGGAAAACCTAATCAGGTCATTGTGTTCAAGGACCTGATGGACGCCAAGTCCGAGTTTCTGACAGCCAACAATACAACCGTCTATGCGATGACTTTTCTCGACCTTAACACAGACGGTCCGACAGTGGTCGAAGCGCCTCCCGGCATGCTTGGTTTCTTCAACGACATGTGGATGCGCTATGTTGGCGATGTTGGAAATGCGGGGCCGGACAAGGGCGAAGGCGGCAAATTCCTCGTGCTTCCGCCGGGATACGAGGGAGACGTACCGGATGGGTACTTCGTTTTTGAATCCAAAACCTACGGGGTTTGGCTGGCGCTCAGAGCCTTCCTGGTCGATGGCACGACCGATGCAGCCAATTCGCTGTACGAGCAATTGAAGATCTACCCGCTGGCCCAAGCGGACAATCCGGAACCCACCGAACTAATCGATGGTTCAGGACAGGAAATCTGGACAGTTCATTCCGAAAATTATCACCTCCTGGAAGAGCTTGGGCACCTCGTCGAAGAAGAGCACCCGGACGCGCTGGACGGGGCGCAGAAATTTCTGCTCGCCTCCATCGGCATGGAGTTCGGCAAGCCATTCGATCCCACACCGGAAGAGAAGGCCATCCTTGAGCCAGCCGCCATGGCGGGCGCGGCGCTGCTTCGGGCCAATATGTGGAACTACGTTGGCGACGACAAATACATCTACGAGGATCGCAAATGGTGGAACCCGTTTGTTGGCGGCGTCTACACCTTTGACCCGAACGGATACCTCGACTACGACGCTCAGGCCTTTTTTGCAGCGTATGCGACAGGCGTGACACCGGCCATGGCGAGCAAAAACGTGGGTATTGGGTCGCAATATTTGTGTACCCATACCGATGGCGAAGGTGTTCCGCTCGACGGTGCGAAGACGTACAAGCTGACAGTTCCAGCTGATGTTCCTGCGAAGGATTTCTGGTCTGTCGTCGTCTACGACAGCGCAAACCGCTCGATGATGGCAACATCACAGCAATTCCCTGCGCTCAGCAGCTACGACGATTTGGCGCAGAATGAAGACGGAACGGTCGACCTCTACTTCGGCCCAAAAGCGCCAGAAGGTATGGAGTCGAACTGGGTCGAAACTGATCCGAGCAAGGGCTGGACAGCCATCGTGCGCCTGTACGGCCCGCTGGAGCCGTTCTTCGACCAGACCTGGAAGATGAACGATTTCGAACTGGTGGATTGATATTCCCTGAGACAACCATCGGGGTTTGCGGGGCGAGCAGAAATTTCTGCGCCAACGGTCAGCCACTTCATCAATGTCAACAAACGGTCGTCAGCCGGTCGGCCTACCCGCGCTCGAATTCAATAGTAGCGGTTCACTTGGCGTTGCATCTGGGTGCAATGACGCAAGATACGCACAACTGGGTGTATCATGGTTACTGCGTGTTCGGTGCGAGTGTGCCAGGTATTTGAAGCCTTACGAAGCATTGCGACCTCCCATTGATGACCTTACGTTAACCTGGATGAATGAGAGGTACTGTGAACTGGGACACAGAGCGCCAGTACAAGTTTCCGCCCCGCCCCCCACCAGCACCAGCCACCACCCGTCAGCCCCCGGAACGCCTCGTTAGCGGTCCAGTCCTGCGCCACTGGGCGGTCGAGCTAGCGGTCTCGTCAGCGCCGGTTAGCGGTTCTCTAGCGGTCTCGTAACGGGTCTCTCTAGCGGTAAAAATACCCGTCGCTTCGCTCAGCAGAATGCCCCCGAAACCGCCCCAGTTTCTCGGGCTAGTTGGAAAAGCTCTTGGGTTTCATCGGACGGCAAGGATTCCTACCACCCCAGCCAGATCATCAGAACATAGAACGACGACAGGACCTTGGGTCACCGATACCCGAGAAATGCCCCCGTTTATGCCCCAGTGGTTTCGGGTGTTGTGACGTCCTCTGACCTCTCCTCTTTCCTAACCTCTAGCGGGGGTTCTATGGGGGTGGGGAATAGGTATAAGTAATGAATAGAAACCGGAGGATAGAGAGACCCGAGTATCCTCCTTCCTGATCCATAATACACAGAGGGAGGAGGAGGTTATGGGGGAGATAGAGAACCCATGGCACTCGCGACCGATCGACGTTCACCGCTGGTCAGACCATCCAGAGGTCGCCACCTTGATCGACCGCATCTGGGATGACTACCTGCCGAGTGATAAGACCTCCGGACCGAAGCCGAAGACTGCATTCAGACATCAACTCCGAGTGCTGGTTCTGGACCTGTATGTTGCTTGGCTGGAAGACCCGGAACTGTCTATCGGCGTCTCCATGTCCTCGAACTACTGGGACATGTCTTCTCGCTATAACGCGATCCATATATCCAAGAAGATCATCCCGATCATTCACACCCTGATTGAGGCAAAGCTACTGGACGTCGCCAAGGGTAGCTATTCCGGACCTTTAGCTCGGGGAAATAGGACAACACGGATACGAGCCTCAAAAGTGCTACAGGAGTGGTTCGCTGAAGTGGCGTTCCAGCGAGACGACGTTGGTCGGGTCGAAGGTGAAGAAATCATCATTCTCAGAGGCGACGACGCTGAGTCTTTGGTTGAGTACGAAGACACCGATGATATCATCCGAATGCGGGCGGAACTTGAGCGCTACAATCAGATAATTGCCGAAACCTTTATC
>NZ_JBQFYP010000032.1:0-10270 GCF_056541545.1 Ruegeria sp. AG7 | reverse complement strand
TGATGTTCCGGATTTCTTATTCATCTTCGCTCCATAATGGCTTCGATGAACCAGAAATCCTCCGTTGCTCAAACCCCTAAATCTGTCCGGTAGGCGCTGACGTCAGACAGTTTTTCCCAGTGTGCTGGCCCGATCCCCCCAAAATCTGTCGATTATTCGCCGCATTTCAGGTGTCGATGTCGAAAAATATTGATAAGATGCAAGTAAATGTAGTGACAGGAAGCATAATGCAACTCGACTTGTTGCCCCCCCAGGACAGAGGCCAGGTCCATTCGGTTTTTGTGGTGGTGCCACGGTTCAACCTGACGACCCTGATCACGATGATCGAAACCATGCGGATCGGGAATTACCTGTCGTCCGAGCGGCTGTTCTCGTGGGAAGTCACATCGTTCGACGGGCTGAACCTGGGCGCCAGCAATGGCGTGCGGGTTCAGCTGGATATCGAGCCGGACCAGACCGCACCGGCCGATCAGGTCTTTGTGCTGGCCAGTTGGGGGGGCGAGCATTACCAGAACAAGGCGCTGGCCTCGTGGCTGCGCAAGCGCGCGCGCCAGGGCGAACGCATCTGCGCGGTCGAGCTGGGCTGCTATCTGGTCGCCCGTGCCGGCCTGATGGATGGCAAGGAAGCCACGACCCATTGGTCGTGGATCAACGGTTTCCAGGAGAAGTTCGACCAGATTTCCGTGGTCGAACAGCTGTTTACCGTCGACGGGCGCATCCTGACCTGTGCTGGCGGCATGGCGGGTGTCGACCTGATGCTGCGGCTGATCGAGCAGTCGCACGGGGCCAGTTTCTCGGGCGAGATTGCCGACCAGATGCTGCACAACCCGATCCGCAAGGGGTCCTCCTCGCAGCGCCGGACCATGGGACGCGGGACGGAATCGATCCTGCCTCTGGTGCGGCAGGCGATGACCCTAATCGAACGCAACATCGAAGAGCCGCTGACCGTGCCCCAGATCGCCGCCGCGCTGGACGTGTCACAGCGCCAGCTGGAGCGGCAGTTCAAGAAACATGTAGGCTGTACCGTGGTTCAGTTCGGCCTGCTACGCCGCTTGCAGAATGCGCGCGTCCTGCTTATCGCTACCGAACTCAGCGTGCGCGAAATCGCCACCGCCTCCGGCTTTAACACTCTGTCACATTTCTCGTATTCGTTCAGCAAGTTCTTTGGCCGTCGACCGTCGGATTATCGCGAGGCCTGGCCCTCGAACGAATCGGCCCCGACCTGGCCCGGCACCCTGTCGGATTTTCTACACGCGCTGAATTCGGGAGAGAGGCGCGCTAACGCGCCGCTCGTGCCGCGCGAAGGGCGTTGAGCACGGCGACGATCTCGCGGTCGCGCTGTGCCGCCATGTCGGCAAAATGCCGGTCGCCGGCGACGGCGTTGCAGCCATCGACCATGCGGTCGCGCAACTCCTGCGTCAGTTCCGGCGCCGTGAGCCGGGTCCATGGCAGTTTCAGCGCCGGGCCGAACTGGTCCAGATTGGTGGCCATGCCGCCAGCGCCGCAGGCGACGTGAAACGCCATGCATTGCCCCTGGCTGACCATGCGCGGCGCCGGGCCGTTCATTAGTGCGACGTCAATATCCTCGGGCGTGGCCTCGCCATTGGCAACCATGTGCAGCGCCTCGCGCCACAGCGCCTCTTGCAGACGCGTTGCGACAAAGCCGGGGATCTCCTTCTTCATCATCAGCGGCTCCTTGCCCGCGACCCGATAGAATTCGCCTGCCCATTCTACCGCCGCGGGGTCGGTTTTCTCTCCGCCCACGATCTCGACCAATGGCAACAGATAAGGCGGGTTGAACGGATGCCCGATCACTGTGCGTCCGGGTGTTTTGCATTGGGCCTGGATGTCGGTCATCATCAGCCCCGAAGTCGAGGACCCGATCACCACATTCTCGGGCACGATGCGCCCCAGCCGGTGATAAAGCGCCTGTTTCGTCTCCAGATTCTCGGGCGCGCTTTCCTGGATGAACCCCGCACCCTCGACCGCCGCGTGGAGATCATGGACGACGCTCAGCCGGTCGAGCGAGGCACCGGGCGCCAGGCCCAGCGCGGTCAGGCTGATCCAGGCGGTATCGAGAATGGTGCGAAACGCGGCCTCCTCGGCCGGGTCGTGCAGATAGCTGGTGACGTCATAGCCGTGTGCCAGAAAATGCGCGGCCCAACCGCCGCCAATGGGGCCGCCACCGATGCTGGCGACACGGGTGATCGAGGTAGAATCTGGATACATCATTCGCCCTTGAACCTGGGTTCGCGTTTCTCGACAAAGGCGGCCACGCCTTCGGCTGCATCGTCGGATTTCAACATCTTGCGATAGGTCGGCATCGGGTCGGTGCGCATCTTGTGGAACGCCTGTTCCAGCGGCACGCATTCGATCTCGCGCTGAACCTCTTTCACCGATTGCATGGCCAGTGGCGCCGACCAAGCGATCGAGGCCGCCCATTCGCGCGCCACATCCATCAGCTGTTCCTTGGGCACCACCTTGTTGACCAGACCGTAGTGGGCGGCCTCAGTCGCGGACATACGGCGGCCCAGCAGGAACATCTCCATCGCGATGTTATGCGGTATGCGCCTAGGCAGACGTTGCAGCGCGCCCGCATCCGGCACGATCCCCAGCGGCATTTCCGGTAGGCCGAATTCCACATGATCAGCGGCGATCAGCAGGTCGCAGGCCATCGCCATTTCGAAACCGCCACCGATAGCCAGACCGTTGATCGCGGCAATGACCGGCTTGTTCAGCGACCAGTTTTCGGTCAGGCCGGTAAAGCCACCGAACCCGTAGTCGTCGCTCTCCCACCAGTTATCAAGCTGCATCTCGCCCGCGTTGAGCGCCTTCAGATCCCAGCCCGCGCTGAAGATCTTGTCGCCGCCACCGGTCAGGATCGCGCAGCGCAATTCCTTGTCCTCGTGCAGTTCCTGAAACGCCGTCGCCAGTGCCTGGCTGGTCGGCACGTCGATGGCGTTGACCTTGCCACGAAACAGCGTGACTTCGAGGACATGGCCATCGCGGCGGGTGCTGACTCCTTCGCTCATCGGGGTCTCCTCCATCACCGGAATTCCGGCATGACTTCATTGCTGAACATCCTCAGCGAGCGTTTCTGCGCATCATGATCCAGCCCCATCGAGGCGTAATAGATGAACTCGTTCACGCCCAGGTCCTCGTACCGTTTCAGCTTGGCAATCGCGGTTTCGGGCGAGCCGAACATTAGGTTCTCTTCCAGCATCTCGGGGTCGTATTGCTCGCGGCCCGCAATCTGGTCCAGCGGCAGCGCGGCGGGGAAGCCATTGAACACGTCACCGGCATTGCGGAACAGGTTCTCGAATTGCGACAGCAGTCGCCGGATCGCGTCCAGCGCCTGTTGGCGGTCGGCGGCATTGTCATAGATGCAGGCATGGCGCATCAACGCGAAACGGGGCGACCAGCCGTTGTCGGCCTTGGCAATGGCCTCGTCCAACTGCTGCTTGTAGAGTTCCGCCTCGGCAAAGGGCCGGGTCAAGGGCCAGCAGTTGATATGGCAACGGTTGCGCACCGCGTAGTCATAGGTGATAGGCGAACGTGCGGCGACCCAGACCGGCATGTCGGCCTGCACCGGCTTGGGTACCGAGGTCGAGGTCGGGAACTGCCAATACTCGCCGTCATGGGCATAATCGCCCTTCCACAATTCACGCACCACCGGCAGCATTTCCTGCATATAGCGCCAGGCATCGGATTGTTTCAGCCCCGGTTTCATCCGGTCGAACTCGCGCTGATAAGCGCCCGAACCGATGCCGAATTCCAGCCGCCCGCCGCTGATCAGGTCGAGGAACGCAGCCTCGCCAGCTAGGTTGATGGGGTGCCAATAGGCCGCGGTCGCCACAGCCGTGCCCAGCCTGATATTGCTGGTCTCTCTGGCCCACCAGGTCAGGATCTGGAAGGGGTTCGGCGCGATCGTCATCTCGATGGCGTGATGTTCGGCGGCCCAGACGATGTCGAAACCGCCCTCTTCGGCCATTTGCACCATTTCAAGCGTGTGGCGCGCGACATCGTTCATGTCGAGACTGTCGTCGATCCGTTCCAGGTTGATGGCAAGTTGGAATTTCATTGTCCGTGTTCCTTTCCGGGCTCTCGCTCAGCGCATGACAAAGGGGTTGGCCATGGGTTCGTCAGATGTGTTCATCCAAACCGTCTTGGGCCGGGTGTAATCGTAGATCGCCTGGAACCCGCTTTCGCGGCCATAGCCGGACCCCTTGATGCCGCCAAATTCGGCGATGGGAGAGACCACGCGATAGGTGTTGACCCAGACGATCCCGGCGCGCACGGCGCCCGCCATCCTGAGAGAGCGGGCGCTGTCTCGGGTGAAAATCCCCGCCGCCAGCCCGTGTTCGGAATCATTGGCCAGCGCCAGAACCTCTTCTTCGGTACGGAAACGCTGAACGCTCAGAACCGGGCCGAACAGTTCGGTATCGACGATGCGCAGGTCCTGACGCGGGCAGTCGATGATCGTAGGTTCGTAGAACAGGCCGCCCAGCCCCTCGGGCTGTTTGCCGCCGGTCAGCACGGTGCCGCCTTCGGATTGCGCATGGGCGACCTCGCGCTGGATATGCGCAAGCTGCCCGGTGGTGCAGAGCGGCCCCATCTGGGTCTCTTCTGCCAGCGGATCTCCGATCACGATGGCGCGTGCCTGTGCCACCATCCGGTCGAGGAACTCATCGGCGATATCCTCGTGAAGGTAGAGCCGGGACCCGGCGACACAGCTTTGCCCCGTGGCGCCAAAGATGCCCGCAATCGAGGCGTTGACCGCGCTTTCGATGTTGGCGTCCTCAAAGACGATAAAGGGCGACTTGCCCCCCAGTTCCAGCGAGACCTCGGCAAAGTTGCGCTTGGCGTTTTCCAGCACGTGGCGCGCGGCATTCGGCCCACCGGTGAACGAGACCCGTGCCACCAGCGGATGCCCGGTTAGCGCCCGCCCACAGGGTTCGCCATGGCCGGTGACGATGTTCACGACCCCAGGCGGGAAACCGGCCTCTTCGATCAGCTTGCCGAATTCCAGCATCGCGGCACTGGCATGTTCCGAGGCTTTCAGGACAACCGTATTGCCTGCCGCCAGGGCCGGGCCGATCTTGACCGCGACAAGGAAGAGCTGGCTGTTCCAAGGTACCACTGCGGCCACCACGCCCAGCGGTTCGCGCTTGGTAAAGACGAACATGTCCGGCTTGTCGATCGGCAGCGTTTCACCGCTGACCTTGTCGGCGCAGCCTGCGAAAAAGTGAAAGAACTCGGCAATGTACTTCGCCTGCCAGCGGGTTTCCTTGAGCATCTTGCCGGTATCCACCGACTCGATCCGGCCGAGTTCCTCGGACCGGTCCGCCAGCAAATCGCCCAACCGCCGTAGATGCTTGCCCCGCTCGGTCGGTGTCATTCTGGCCCATGGCCCCGAGGTAAAGGCGCGATGCGCTGCCTCGACCGCCCGGTTCACATCCGCCTCGGTGGCCTTGGGGATCCGGCACCACACCTTGCCGTCGGCGGGGTTGGTGCTGTCGAACAACGCCCCGTCCGAGGCATCGACCCAAGCGCCGTCGATCAGCATCCGATAGCTCTGGATATCGGCCATCTTGGTCCTCCCTTTTTGTCTCTCGTCTCATACAAAGCGGCGAATCGGCGATGAGTTGTGCGAAAAATCGGCATCCATGTGTCGAAAATTCTTAAGCTGAGGATTGGGGATCAGGGCAGGCTGGCCGCAAAAGGAGATGCGAACGTGACCAGCAGCAAGAAACAGGTGATCGGCGGACCCCTCGAAATCGGTGACAGGGTGCTGTCGCTGTCCCGCGCCATCCGGGCCGGTGATTTTGTCTTTCTGACCGGCCAGATCCCGATGCAGGACGGTGTGCCGATGACCACCGGGTCAGTCGAGGAGCAGACCCGCGCCGTGCTTGACGACATTACCGCCACCCTCGCTCTGGCCGATTGCACCCGCGACGATGTGGTCAAGGCGATGGTCTGGCTGCGCGACCGCAGCGACTTCCCCGGCTTCAACACGGTCTACGGTAAGTATTTCCCGCACGACCCGCCGACCCGCTCGGCCGTGGTCAGCGATCTGCTGGTGGATGCCCGAGTCGAAGTCGAGGTGATTGCCTACAAGCCGTTGGGGGGAGAGGGCTGATGTCGGTAGCACCTGACGGCACCGCCTATCAGATTACCGGCCCGGCAGATGCGCCCTGCGTGGTGCTGATCCATGGCCTGGGGCTGAACCGGGCCTGCTGGCAATGGACCAGCCCGGCGCTGGCCGATGGCTATCGCGTGCTCAGCTATGACCTTTACGGCCATGGCGACTCGGTTGATCCACCCGAGGCACCCAGCCTGTCGCTTTTTTCGCGCCAGTTTAAGGGCCTGCTCGATCATTGCGGTATCGCGGATGCGGTCATCGCCGGGTTTTCGCTAGGGGGTATGATCGCGCGCCGGTTTGCGCAGGACTGCCCCGACCGCGCGCGCGCGCTGGTCATCCTGCATTCGCCGCATAAACGCAGCGCCGAGGCGCAGGCCGCAATCCTGGCACGGGTCGAGCAGGCCCGCGACGAGGGTCCGCACTCAACGGTCGAGGCGGCGCTGGAGCGCTGGTTCACCGAAGGTTTCCGCGCGGCCAACCCGGCGATGATGGAGACCGTGCGCGGCTGGGTCACGGCAAACCGCAAAGAGGTCTATCACCGAATCTACCGGGTTCTGGCCGAGGGTATCAACGAGATCACCGCCCCTGTCCCGCCGCTCACTTGCCCGGCGCTGGTGATCACCGGGGACGAGGATTATGGCAACGGCCCCGAGATGACCCGCGCCATCGCTGCCGAGATCAAGGGCGCGCAGGCGCTGATCCTGTCGGGACTGCGCCACATGGCACTGGCCGAGGACCCGGCCTCCGTCAACACCCCGCTGCGCCGGTTTCTGGATAGCCTGCCAAAGGAGACGACCGGATGAGCAGCACCCTCCTCAAGGGGATACGCGTGCTGGACCTCAGCCGTATGTTGTCCGGCCCCTATTGCAGCATGTTCCTGGCCGATCACGGCGCCGAGGTCATCAAAATCGAGGGCGGCAGCGGCGACACCAGCCGCAACAACGGCCCCTATCGCGCCGACGATCCGGGCCATGACTGGGCGGGCTATTTCGTCAGCCTGAACCGGGGCAAGAAAAGCATCCGCCTCAACCTGAAATCGCCCGAGGGCAAGGCTGCCTTTCGCAGGCTGGCGGCAACGGCGGATGTGGTGCTGGAGAATTTCCGGCCCGGTGTGATGGACCGACTCGAGCTGTCCTATGAATCGCTCGCCGAGGCCAATCCCCGGCTGGTCTACGCCGCCATTCGCGGCTTTGGCGACCCGCGCACCGGGGCCAGCCCCTATGCCGACTGGCCCTCCTATGACGTGGTGGCGCAGGCGATGGGCGGGCTGATGGCGATGACCGGCCCCGATGCCGACACGCCCACCAAGGTCGGCCCCGGCATCGGCGACATCTTTGCCGGCATTATGATGTCCTTTGGCATTCTCGCCGCCCTGCGCGAGGCCGAGGCGACCGGCAAGGGGCGGTTCGTCGACGTCGCCATGTATGACGCGATGATCTCGATGTGCGAGCGGATGGTCTATCTGCATGACATGACCGGACAGGTAGCTGGCCCCGAGGGCAACGGTCACCCGCTGCTGGCGCCCTTTGGCCTGTTTCCCGCCGCCGATGGTCAGGTGGCACTGGGCATTGTCGATGACAGTTTCTGGCAAAAGCTGACCGCGATCATGAACCGGCCCGACCTGGGCAGCGATGCGCGGTTTTCCACCCGTGCGGGGAGGTCCGCCCATGCGGGCGAGATCAACGCGATCCTCTCGGGCTGGACCGCCACCCGCAACAAGGCGGACCTGACCGGCTTGCTGGGTGGTCAGGTTCCCTTTGGCCCGCTCAACACGGTGGCCGATATCACCGCCGATCCGCATGTCGTGGCGCGGCAGATGCTGGCACATGTTCCCCATCCCGAACCCGGCCATGCCCCCTGGACCGTGGCCGCCAATCCGCTGCGCTTTGCCGGGCAGGCGGCGCCTCCCCTACCTGCTCCGCCACGGCTGGGCGAGCATGACGCGCTCCTCGACACGCTGGCAGAAAGCGCGCCGCTCGACGACGAGGCCCGGCGCGACCTGCGCCGCGCCTTCGGGCAGTTCGCCACCGGGGTGACGGTACTCACCACCCGGCAAGAGGATGGTACGCCACGCGGTTTTACCGCCAATTCGTTCACCTCGGTCTCGCTCGACCCGCCGCTGCTGCTGGTCTGTCTCGCCAAGACTGCACATAGCTGCGATGTCTTTGTCCAGGCGCCGCATTTCGCGGTCAACATCCTGTCGGATGCGCAGAAAGAGATCTCGGGCCTGTTCGCCTCGCGCTCGACCGAGAAATTCGCCGGCACCCATTGGCATCCAGGCCCGCATGAGCTGCCGCTGATTAACGGGGCGCTTGCGACATTTGCCTGCGCCCGTCACAAGCTGGTCGATGCAGGCGATCACTTGATCCTGATTGGGCGCGTGCTAAACCACGACGTGACCGAGAGCAAACCGCTTGGTTTCCACAACGGCGCCTATTTCGACCTTGGGCTGGAAAACCGGCTGGCCGACGCGGCGACCAAGGACGCAAACGGGGTCATCGCCGCTGTCCTGGCCGAAGGTGAGCGGATCCTGCTGGAGGAGAGGCCGGAAGGCACGCTGACGGCTCCCAAGGCGCCGACAGGCGACAACACGGTCGCGGGCTTTGTGCGGCACATGGACAGTCGCGGCCTGACCGCCCGGCTCGACCACCTTTATGCCGTGTTCCAGAACAGCCAGACTGGCGCGCATTCGATCGTCTACCACGGCACGGTCAGCGGCGCCGCGCCCGAGGGTATGCGCTATCACGACCTTGCCGCGCTGCCGCTGGATCAGGTCGCCAACGATACCGAACGCTCGATGCTGGCGCGCTATCAACGCGAATACCGCCATGGCAGTTTCGGGATTTACCACGGCACCGAACGCAGCGGCATCGTCCATTCGATTGCCGATCACACCGAATACACCGTTTGACAGGAGAACCCAATGCTTCCGGAACTGAGAAAAGTCGTCACCTTCGACGAAGATATTCACACCGAGGGCGGACGCGCCGCCGACCCGGTCCTGCGTATGATCGGGGTCGCGGCGGTGGTGGCCAACCCCTGGGCGGGGCGCGGCTTTGTCGAGGATCTCTCGCCCGAGATCCGCCGCATGGCGCCGGTTCTGGGCAAGTTTCTGACCGATCGCCTGATCGCGCTGGCCGGATCGGGTGACGCGATCGAGGCCTATGGCAAGGCCTGTATCTCGGGCACCAATTGCGAGGTCGAACACGCCTCGGCGCTGATCCACACGCTGCAATTCGGCAATTTCTATCGCGAGGCTGTGGGCGCGAAAAGCTATCTGGGCTTTACCAACACGCGCGGCCCCGCCAACACGCAGATCCAGATCCCGCTGATGGACAAGCACGATACAGGGCGCCGCTCGCATTACCTGACAGTGCAGTTTTCGATCTATGACGCGCCCGCCTGTGACGAACTGGTGGTCGCGCTCGGGGCAGCAACGCGCGGGCGACCGCATCATCGCATCGGCGACCGGTATTCCGATTTGGCTGCCTTGGGTCGGGGCGTACAAGACCCTGCCGGGATCGGGACCAGAGAAAAGCACGCGGAACCGAAATGAGTTTCGCGTTGCTTCCATTTTTGGAAGGACTCGCGCTTCGGTTGTTCCGTCCTTCATGAACCAGATGGAAAGGCCCTGTTTGGCAGCGATGTCACCCCCTGTCTTCATATACTGCGGGCGCAAAGCGGATACGGTCGCATTGAAGCTCCAGCATAGAGGCGTTGAACAAAGGTGGTTCCGGAAATCTGAACAGCTGGATAAGTGGATTTCCCGCGCGACGGCGGCATGATGCTGCAAGCGAGGAGAAGACCCAATGGCAAATCTACCCTTATCTGCAGAGAAAGCTGCCCATCACACCTCGCGCAGATCGCCTCTACATGGGAGCAGGAACATCCTGGACGAGGCTGTACACTCGGTTCCTGGTTTTCTGTTTTGGCGTTGATGTGACGTTGATGTAAACGCGGAAAGTCCGACGGTACGGGAATACCGTCGATTTATATATTTGATAATTCGAGATAAATTGGTTGCGGGAGTAGGATTTGAACCTACGACCTTCAGGTTATGAGCCTGACGAGCTACCGGGCTGCTCCATCCCGCGACACTTTAGTGGTCTATTGCCTGTTCGGCTACTT
>NZ_JBQFYP010000031.1:0-12349 GCF_056541545.1 Ruegeria sp. AG7 | reverse complement strand
AGTGATAATGGCTCATCCTATGTTGCCGCCGATCTGGCTGATTATCTTGAGGATAAAGGCATGGATCATGTTCGTGGTGCGCCGCACCATCCGCAGACCCAGGGTAAGATTAAGCGCTGGCACCAGACGATGAAGAACCGGGTTCTCTTGGAAAACTACTTCCTGCCCGCTGTTGATTTCCGCTGAGAAGTGACCCGGTAAGCCAGATAATTTTCACTGAGAATTGACCCATGTGAGCACATTGCCCCGACGTTTTCGTTTGGGGAGATTTGGAGTGATCGACATGGGATTTTTGAGTGTCATACGACGCTGGGCATTGCGTGACAAAATGCCAATTCGCGAGATTTCACGGCGCACGGGGCTGTCTCGCAACACCATCAAAAAGTATCTACGCGAAGGCGCTGTAGAACCGAAGTTCAAGACACCGCCGCGTTCTAGCAAATTGGATCCGTATGCGGATCGGTTGTCTGCCTGGCTGCTCGCCCAGACACGCAAGCCCCGCAAGGAGCGGCGCACGGTGAAGCAGATGCATGCTGATCTGGTGAAGCTGGGTTATGAAGGATCCTATGGCCGTGTTGCCGCATTCGCGCGGACGTGGCGGTCAGATCGGCACCGTGCGGAACAGACGACGGGACGCGGAACTTACGTGCCGCTGGTATTCCAGCCGGGTGAAGCGTTCCAGTTCGACTGGAGCGAAGACTGGGCCAATATCGGTGGAGATCGGGTCAAGCTTCAGGTCGCCCATATCAAACTCTCACACAGCCGGGCTTTCCTCGTGCGAGCCTATCCGTTGCAAGCGCATGAGATGCTGTTTGACGCCCATTGGCATGCGTTCCGCGTGTTTGGTGGCGTTCACGGCCGCGGGATTTACGATAATATGAAGACGGCCGTGGACCGTGTGGGCCGAGGCAAGCAGCGTGACATCAATGCCCGCTTCAAGGCCATGGCCAGCCATTATGTTTTTGAACCAGAGTTCTGCAACCCTGCTGCGGGTTGGGAGAAAGGTCAGGTCGAGAAGAACGTCCGCGATGCGCGCAACCGGCTGTGGCAGGTCATGCCCATCTTCAAGGATCTGGGCGAGCTGAACCAATGGCTTGAGGATCGCTGTGTCGCCCTATGGGCCGAGACAAAGCACCGGGAATTGCCGGGTACTGTTGCTGATGCATGGGAAGCTGAGAAGCCCACGTTGATGGCGCTGCCGCCCGCCTTCGATGGATTTGTCGAACACAGCAAACGGGTATCGCCGACATGCCTGGTGACCTTCGAACGCAACCGGTACAGCGTGCCGGCCAGCTTTGCCAACCAGCGTATCAGCCTGCATGTCTACCCCGAACGTCTGGTCATCGTGGCTGAGGGCCAAACCGTTTGTTCACATGAGCGGATCATAGAGCGGTCACATCGCAAGCCTGGCAGAGTGGTCTACGATTGGCGTCACTATTTGGCAGTCATCCAACGTAAACCGGGTGCTCTGCGTAACGGTGCGCCGTTCACAGAGATGCCAGATGCCTTCCGTCGACTCCAGGATCATATGCTCCGCAAAGAGGGTGGTGACAGGGAAATGGTCGATATCCTGTCACTGGTTTTGCATCACGACGAGGACGCAGTTCTACGCGCCGTAGAATTGGCGTTGGAAGCCGGGGTTCCTACCAAGACGCATATCCTGAACCTGCTGCACCGCTTGATTGACAAGAAGCAAACAGACCTTCCAGAGATCGACCCACCAGATGCGCTGGCTTTGGAAACGACCCCGAAGGCAAACGTGGACCGCTACGATGATCTGAGACAAACCGGGGAGAAGCGCCATGCGTCATGATCCAGCAGGAGCTTCCGTCGTGATCATGCTGCGCAGCCTCAAGCTGTATGGCATGGCAAATGCAGTAGAGGATCTGGTCGCTCAGGGCGCGCCCGCCTTCGAGACCGCAACACCGATGCTGTCTCAGCTTCTCAAAGCTGAGATCGCTGAGCGGGAGGTGCGGTCAATCGCCTATCACACCAAGGTGGCGCGCTTCCCCTCTTACAAAGACCTCGCAGGCTTCGACTTCAAATCCAGTGAGATCAACGAGGCCACTGTCCGGCAATTGCACCGCGGAGAGTTCATGGAAAATGCAGAGAACGTTGTCCTGATCGGCGGCCCCGGTACTGGCAAGAGCCACATCGCGACTGCCATCGGCGTTCAGGCCATCGAACATCACAGGCGTAAAGTCCGCTTCTATTCGACAGTGGAACTGGTCAATGCGCTGGAGCAGGAAAAGGTGCTAGGCAAAACCGGGAAGATGGCTGAGATGATGACCAAGGTCGACTTGGTCATTCTCGACGAGCTCGGCTACCTGCCATTCAGCTCATCCGGCGGCGCACTGCTATTCCACCTGCTCAGCAAGCTCTATGAGCGCACCAGCGTCATCATCACAACCAACCTCAGCTTCTCTGAATGGGCGCAGGTCTTCGGGGATGCAAAGATGACAACAGCTCTCCTCGACCGCCTCACGCACCGCTGCCACATCCTCGAAACCGGTAACGACAGCTACCGCTTCAAGGCAAGTTCTGAAGCAAGGAAAACGAGAAAGGAAACGCCAACATTGACCACAACATAAACGCTGAGACATAAACAAAGGTGGGTCAAATCTCGGTGAAAATACCGGGTCACTTCTCAGCGGAAATCAACAATTTGGGCTCTTTTTCCTCTTTCGTCGCTGCTAGTCTGTGGGTCCGTTCTGAATCGGTGAACGGCAAGTGCCGTCCGCCGAGGTAGTTCAGATGTCGATCCGCTCCGCAATACTCAACGCATCTTCCAGTTCAACACCGAGGTATCGTACCGTGCTATCCACCTTCGTGTGTCCAAGCAGAAGCTGCACGGCGCGGAGGTTGCCAGTCTTTCGATAAATCTCGGCCGCCTTGGTTCGGCGTAGCGAATGGGTTCCGTACCCGCTTGGCTCCAAGCCAATCGCTTTAACCCAGTCGCGGACAAGTCGACCGTACTGGCGCGTTGAAATATGCGGACGATCATGGAAGCGGCTAGGAAACATAAACCTGCATGCAAACATTTCAGGTGAATGAACCCACGCCAAAACGGTATCTCGTGTGTTTTCCGACAGTTCGAACTGAACTGGCCGTTTGGTTTTGCTCTGGATAACCGAAACCCGTTCTTTGACCCGATCATCCTTGACCAAGTCGGTCACGGCGAGCTTGACCAGATCGCAGCCTCGCAACTTGCTATCAATCGCCACGTTGAACAGCGCCAGGTCGCGGAGACTTCCCGCCAGTTCAAGTCGCGCCCGGATCGCCCAGACTTGTTTCGGAAGCAGTGGCCTTTTTTGCCCGATGATCCGCCCCTTGTTCCAAGCCTTGCGTTTTGGGGTGACGGCGGGAAGTTGAACTCTTGGCATGATATGCCCTCCAATCCTCCCTCCAGGCCCAGACATCAACACAGTGCTGACGGGCGATTTTACCATCTCTTTCGAATGGCAGATCCTAGGGAGCCGCCTGGCGGCGGAATGCCGCGTGAGCATTTGGCGGCAAAGAGCCCACTTTGACCGATGCTGCGCGATCCCCCAATTACAGCAATGCGCAGGATAGGGACCATTGCATAGTTTGAGGACGGCCCAGACCTGCCGTTCACTCGTAGCACGGCATGCTGCGGTGCGGCCCGCCGAACCTGATATTCGCTGCAACGGCTAAATCTGCGGATTGGCGAATTACACAGTGCGGACCGAACCGCCGGTGCCCGGCTATGGGTGAAGGCCGGCTTTGGATAGCCGTGTCCAATTAAAACCCATAAATAGGACCATTCTCACAGCCAAGGTCGTCGAAACGGACTTGAGTATGGTGGCCGAACTGGCAGCATAGATCAATGGAACAGAAACCTCCGGCCAGATCGGCAGAAAATCTGACAACGGTCGAGGACGCGTTGGGTAGCACATCATCCCTCATGATCCCTCATGGTGTATGAAAATTTTTTCAGGTTGCAATTCGAAATCTGGGCTTGTCTCATGCGAGAGTGTCAGCGCGTGTCGAAAGGCTGACGAGATCAGAACCAACTCGAGATGGGGAACAGCCGAGTGGACACCGTCGAAATCAAATCCTTGTATCGAGCCTCGGGCACATCGCTTGCACCGAAGCTGCGCAGATTACCTGCAATGGTAGCTCTCTTTGCAGCCACCATTGCACCACCTGCCAAAGCTCAGGAAGACCTCAGCGAGATCAACAACGGAACAAATCCAACGCTGCTCACGACGCAGTTTGGGCTTCAGTATCAGTTCAACCAGATCAATTCCGACCTGAACACCGGTCTGTTCGAGGCCTTCTATACGCAGCCTTTTGGTGAGGGTGGGAAACGGGCCTTCCGGATCACCGTGCCCGGATCGGACAGCCCGTTCAACGCAAACCCCATCTTCGGCGGAAAGCCAGGGGTTGAATTCACGCTGGGCGACATCAGCGTTACCTACATTGACGTTTTTTACCTTACCGAGAAAAACGGGGCCGCTTTCACTTTTGAACTGTTTCTGGACACAGCAGAAACCGAAGCCGCCGGCTATGGTCAATTTGCCGGTGAAACCTCGGCCTTCTACGCGTGGTTTCTCAACAACGGAGCAATTTTCGCCCCGGCCTGGGTTCAGACATTCGGACTGGAGGGCGGAAATGATCAAGGTCAGAATGTGAACACTACCACGATCGACTTCTACTATGTTCCCAAGCTGAAAAATCCGCGTTTCTACCTGACCTTCGACCCGGCCATCATCCACGATTGGGAAACGGACGCGACGTTCGGCAGCCTACAGGTGACCGCGGGCATGCTGACGGGCAAGGCATTTGGCGGTGACGGTCAAGTGTTCATCAAGCCTGGCATTCTGTTTGGCGGCGACAGGCCGGCAGAGTGGTCTGTCCAGGTTGGATATAAGGTGCTGAACTTCTGATGCGGGGCGATGTCACTGTTGACTTCTTGGGTCTGCTCACGCCCTCATGTGACTGAACATTTCAGTGCCACGGAAGCACAAGAAAGCCCAGCGGGTCCACTCACCGCGATCCGCTATTTTTTGAAAACCCAGGCTGCGCACCCCAAAACAGTTTTGCGCGACCAAAACCAAATTCATTCATCGCTTGAAAATGAGGATGTACATCATGACCAACAGATCACTCACCTATCTGCTCTGCACGACGCTCGCCGCGACTCCGGTCAGCGTTCTGGCGCATGAGGCCAACCATGAGGTCGTCCCGGCCGGTGTCGTCGGTGAAATTGAAACCACCAACGTAAAGATGAAATTCGACAGTGTCCTGATCAGGGGGGCACAGGTCTTCAACGGGTGTGACGAAGAGCTCGCGGATGTTGACGTTCTGATTTCCGGTCAGTTGATCTCCGCCATTGGTTCCGATCTTGAGGCACCCGAAGGCGCTTTCGAGATCGATGCCGAGGGCTACACGCTCATCCCCGGCCTGATCGACGCGCATTGGCATGGGGTCTTTGCCGAAGCGACGATCGCGCAACTGGCCCTGACGGGCGAGGGCTACTGGAACCTTTTGGCTGCCAAGGCCCAGAACAACGCGCTGTCGCGCGGGTTCACAACAGTGCGTGACGTGGCCGGACCGATGTTCGACATCGCGCGCGCAACGAACGAGGGGCTGATCGACGGGCCGCGGGTCTTTCCATCCGGGCCAGCCTTGTCAATCACCGCCGGCCACCAGGATTTCCGGATTACGCGGGAAGTGCCTCAGGCCATCGGCGATCTTCATTCGTTCGAGACGAACAACATGTTCTACATCACCGACGGCGTTCCGGATGTGCTGAAACGTGTGCGCGAGAACCTGATGCAGGGCGCGACGCACATCAAGCTGATGGCGGGTGGCGGTGTGACCTCAGCATATGACCCGATCCACACGATCCAGTTCACGGACGAGGAATTCCAGGCCGCTGTCGAAGCCACCGAAGCCTGGGGCACCTATGTGACGACCCATGCGATCAATGATGAAGCGGTTCGGCATTCGATCGAGAATGGCGCGCGCAGCGTCGAGCACGGCCACATGGCCACCCGTGAGACCCTGCAGATGATGAAAAACAAGGGCGTCTGGCTCAGCATGCAGCCTTTCCTTGATGACGAGGATGCGCCGGCCCTGAACGAGTTCCAGAAAGCCAAGTACAAGTTTGTCACCGACGGCACCGACTTCGTTTACAAGACCGCCAAGGATCTGGGCATGAAGATCGCCTTCGGTACCGATACGCTGTTCAGCGCGGATCTTGCCGAACGTCAGGGTGCCGTCTTGGCCAAGATGGAACGTTGGTTCACGCCGTATGAAACGCTTAAAATGGCAACCTGTGACAACGCCGAGCTGCTGAAGATGTCGGGCGACCTGACGCCCTACCCACTGGGCCCGCTCGGAGTGATCGAGGAAGGCGCCTATGCGGACATGATCCTCGTCAACGGCAATCCTCTGGAGGATCTGCAGTTGATCGGCGATGCCAAGGCGAACTTCGGCATGATCATGAAGGACGGCACCATCTACAAGTTCGACATGGAGTGACCGGTCATGCGTGGCCGAAAGCTGACTACCTTTGCTTTCGTCCTCGCGGCTTCGGTCGCGGGGGCGCGGGACGCCCCCTGTCCTATTAACAATACACACACTAATGTCCTTGACGGGTTGTCCGCGGAGATGATCGACGTCACCAGTTTCGTCACCGACGGAGGCCTGATCCTGGTTGTCGTCAACCCTCTCGAGGATTTGAGACTGGCCGCCAACCCGTGGGGAAACATTGATCTGATCATGATGGGCAGCGTCAAATTCAAGAACGCGGTGTGACATGGAAAGGCCTGCTATGGACGCGCAACAAGTCATCACCTTTTTCGGGCGTATGGTGCTCTTGCTGTTGCTTGTGCTGGGGCTGCACCCTTCGACCGCGCTGGCCGATGCGCCAGCGCATGTGGTCTGGGATGATCTGGCGCCGTCAACGGCGCCTTATGACGATCCGTTCCTCGAGATGTCCTACAAGCAGAAGGATGACCTGCGAACGATCCTGGATGCCGCGCGCCGCGTGGATGACGCCGAACTCGGCCAGCGGGCACAGGAGGCGCGTGTGCGGCTGCGCGACCAAGGCTTTGACGCGGACGAGCTTTTGACCCAGCGCCTTGTGGTGATGGAGAAACGGCGCGAAGAGGCGACCGGCGTAACCGGGCAGTATCTCGGGCACGAAGTTTCGCTTGATGGATACGTCCTGCCGCTGCGCGGGGATAACGGGCGCGTATTCAGTTTTCTGCTGGTGCCGTGGGTAGGGGCCTGCATTCACACTCCGCCGCCGCCGCCCAACCAGATGGTCCGTGTCGATGTGCCTGAAGGCATTGAAATAGACGAAGCGTTTCACGCAATTCGGCTCCGTGGCGTTCTGGAACATAAACCGTCTGTCAGCAACCTGTTCCTCGTCGACGGGCAGAGGATGGTCGAAGCATCCTACTCATTGAAAGAGGCACAGGTTTGGGGCGTACCGGGTGAAATCAAGGCGTCTGCCGCTGCGCCTGTTCAGGGCAATATCGTGGTCCGAACCCAGGCCTGGATCAGCAATCTCTTCACAACATCAATGACGTCGATGGATCAGGGCAAGTCGCTGGCGACGGTAGCGTTCGCTCTTCTTGTCGCGTTTCTTTATGGGGTCCTGCACACGCTTGGGCCGGGGCACGGCAAGGCCGTCGTGATTTCCTATTTCGTCGGTGAAGGGGGTAGCCTGCGCCGCGGTGTCGGGATGGGAGTTCGCATCGCCATCGTACACGTGTTCTCGGCCGTTGCGGCTGTTTTCCTGCTCGACCTTGCGATCCGGCAAACCACCGGCGGGGCACCATCCGATTACCGGCTCATCCGGCTGGGCAGCTATGCGCTGATCATTGCAATTGGCCTTTGTATGCTTTGGAAAAGCCTTCGGACAATTCATGACCTCCGAAGAACGGCGTCAACAGCCCACGAACACGGGCCGCATCACAGGCACCCGAATGACGACAATACCCACAGCGGCTGCGCTGCCTGCGCAACTGCCAAAAAATCGTCCAGAGGAACTGACGGATGGCTTGCGACAGCGGTGGGTATTGTGCCCTGTACCGGCGCGCTGATCGTAATGCTGGTTGGATTTGCAAATGACCTTGTGTGGCCGGCGCTCACCATGGTGAGCGCGATCTCGCTGGGCATGGCGATCTCCATGTCTCTGATCGGCGTAGCGGCCATCTGGGGGCGCGCAAAGGTTGCGCAGCGGATCGGTTCGAATGCAGCCACCCACCAACGCTTTGAAAGCGTTGCCCAAGTCGCCGGTGCGACCTGTGTGACCGTGGTCGGAGTGCTATTGTTCGTCACGTCATGGAGTGCGCCCGTTCAACCGCTCGCATCCCAGACGGGCCCGGTGGAGAAACCACAAGAAAAGACTTTGTCCGCGCTTAGGGATTGAAAGCCGAGAAGGCCTTTCTGGGTGTGCCTTGTACGCACTATCTCTGGGCAGGACGGGCCGCAGGTCGCGGGAATGAAGGTCCCCTTTTGCGATCTCATCTGTTACACGCTGCACGGCCGCGAATTCACACTTTCCGCCCAACGTGCTGATCAAGCATGACCGCTTTGGGCTGATTGCCTCCATCGTTCTCGGCAATGGGAGCGGCGGATTTGTCCCGCGACCTGTGAATTCGGGTGACAGGTCTCGCCGCAGCCTGCTTGAATGGCTGGTTTTCATGCCGCGCAGCGGCGCCGAAAATATTGCAGTCGCGGCGATTTTGCTGCGGCGAGCGCGCGCAGCGAAAAAATCCAAGGTACAGGTTGGGCTCGACCCGGTCATCCGAGCCTTTTCCTCAGGTGGCTGATTGGAAGCGTATAACTGACGTTCAGGGCGAAAATCTCGAAACTTCGACGAAGAAAGACTGCTTTTCACGGGAGCAGACGTCAGCAAAAATCAAGACTATGACCGGGTCGCGGACCAAGCCGACATAGTAACGCTGCAGAACATGTTTTCTCAATCTAACTGCCTAAACTGTGAGCGAGGTAACGCAGCCAAAGAAAGTTTTCGCAAAAGTTGTGTGCCGTCGAGCATGGAAAAAGTCAGCCTTCGACACATCTGTTTTTGGCAGGTCGGGGTGACGTTTTCGTCTTTGAAATTTCTTGGATCAAACTAGGTGTCGGAATGATTATCCGAGATTGGATTCACGGTAAACGGAGGAATCATGCTCACAATCAAAAGGTGGATATTTGGCCCCACTCTGATCCTTGCTGCTCTTATCTCCGCAATACTCGTCACAGGCCCAAAAGCTATCTACGCCCAAGGGGTTGCGGGCGTTGACCCTTACATAAACCAACTGGTTGAAAAGGTCCAAATCCGGATTGTGAACCCGAGCGCAGACGCGGGCCTGAACGCACGGGTGGAGGACAGTGTCCGCACTGCGCTCGCCCTGTTTCCGGGTCAACGGTTCTCTCAACAGCAGCTTGAGCTTCGGCTTTCCCAGGCCCGCCGAAGTCGAGATGTCGCAGCCGTCGAATATGAAGTTTCCTTTGGCCGTCGTGGCGGGCTGAACATCGACGTGCTCGTTTCGCTGGGCGAGGCCGCTGACATTGTAGGCCGTGGCTTGGCGTTCGGCGGCGAATTTCCCACTATTTACGAAAAGGACGGAACATATCTGCGGTTCAAATTGGATATGCTGGGTCTCTACTACGCCAACAACAACGCGTGGTACGGTCGCCCTGACCTCATGTTAAATGGCAATCCTTTGGTGGACGGCGAGCCTGCTGGAAAGGGCTACGATGACTGGTTGGAAGCCTATGTTCACTACGGCATCTACGGTATTACACCTATAAACGATCGGCTCTATTTTTACGGTGGGCTCAGTGCAATCACATCGGGTTCGACCGGGCAGGAACTCTTTACGGACACGACGCGAAGCTATACCGGGATCGAAGACGCATATGTGGGTTTCGTCGGTGGAGAGACCTCAGACCAAGGAAACCGATTTTCTTATAACCTCACTGTTGGCCGCCAACGTTTCACGCTAGCCAATGGATTCTTGATTGCGAACACCGCATCCAACGGCAGCAACCGTGCTGCTTTGCAAGCGAATGCGCGTTGGTCGGCTGACATGCTGGCACTGGGTCGCGTTAGGTACAATACGACCATGTTCGAGTTGTTTTATCTCGACCCTGACGAATTAGAGGTTATTGATTCCGAAACGACATATGCGGGTGCAAATCTTGAGTTCCAGCCTGCAGCGAACCTCAACATTGGCGTCAGCTATGTGACGTCGCCGGAGTCAAACTTCAATTATTTCAGCCCGATCGGTGGTATTGCGGGCACGCGAGAGGGTCTAGAGGTTTTCGATGCACGGTTCAGCTACACGCCGAATGGCTTTGGGGCTTCGGGTGCGTTCTTCGGTGGCGAATACGCCGTTCAGCGCAACAGGAATTTCGACATGGACGCGCGTGCCGGGTGGGCGGAAGTCGGCTACAGCTTCGCGGATGCAAAGTGGTCCCCAACAATTAGCTACCGTATCGCCAGTTTCAGTGGCGATGACCCCAACACCGACACATATGAACGCTGGGATCCGATGCTATCGGGTGGGACAGGCGAACAATGGGTTCAGGGTGCCAACCATTTTAAAGTTGTACAGGACAGCAATGTGATTGCGCATCGGGTACAGGCGCGGTTCCGTCCGCATCCGAAGTTCGAACTGGTACCTCAGCTTTGGGCATTTTACGCGGAAGATAAAAACAATATCGGAGGCAACCCGGCGCTGAGTAGCCTGTCGGACTCCGAATATGGCTATGAAGCGAATTTTACAGCCAAATGGTTCGTCAACCGAAATACTTATGTCCACGGGCACATCGCATACACTTGGCCCGGCGACGGAACAAAAGCCGCCTTGGGCGGGGACGCAAATGATTGGCTGAGTGCCATGCTGTTTATCCGCTATGCATTTTGAACACATTTGCTGGCGGCATTATCCGCGACCGTCGTCACCTAGGCGACGAAGTTTAACCAACAAAGTTCCGCTGCAGGAGACAAATACATGATCCGAAGAGAGCTCTTGAAATCACTGGGCATTGCCGCTGCCGGCACTACGAGTGGACTTACACTCAGCAAAGCCGAAGCGCAGGAATTGAATGACGCATTGAGTATTGCTCTCGAAGAGTACGCTGTCCCGTGGGGCACACCGGACCCGGACGTTCCAGGGCGCATGAATATTGCACGTGTCCCAGACGACTACTTCATGCCAGGACGTTTCGCTGGCAAGAATGTGATTGTAACCGGCTCCGCTCGCGGTATGGGGGCCGACGCCGCACTCAGGCTTGCAAGAGAGGGTGCAAATGTCGTCGGCGTGGACATCCTTGAAGAGAAGGGCGCTGAAACAGCAGCGGCGATTGTGGCCGAAGGGCTAAACATGGTTTTCGTTTCCGGGGACATTTCGCAAGACAGCGTTTGCGAGGAGATGGTACGGGTTTGCGTGTCGGAATACGGCAGCCTTGATGCGGCAATCAACAACGCTGGCGTGATGGACGCACTGCATCCCGATGAGCCGATCGACTACGTCAATCAGCGTGATCGGCTCATGGCTCGCATAGATGCTGCGGGTGACGCATACTGGCATCGGGTCATGGAGGTAAACGTGACCGGCACTTTTTATTCGATGCGTCACGAGTTGCGACAACTGATGGCCCAGGGGACAGGTGGATCTATCGTGAATATTGCGTCGGTGGCCGGTATTCGTGGCTTCGGCGGAACACCGCCTTATGTTGCTTCGAAACATGCGGTGCAGGGTCTGACAAAGAATGCGGCGATTGACTACGCTCCCTTCGGCATCCGCGTAAACTCGACCGGCATGGGAACCACGATTACGCCAATGTTCGAAAGAGCGTTTGAAATTATCCGCCAGCGGATCGCTTCGGGATTTGTCAGCACGGGAATATCGCTCTCAAAAATCCAAAGTCTATTGCAATACAGTGATGAGGAAAAAAGAGGATCAACGTCAGCAGAGCAAGTCGCCATCATGCTTTTTCTGCTTTCTCCCGAAGCGTCAAATATCACGGGTGCAACATACAATACCGATGGAGGTTTCACTGTGTACTAAGACCAGCCCATGCGTTACCGCCCAGCGAACGGTTTGAGACTTGATAGTCGTGAATTACTGACATTGTGCCAGGGCCCCTAACACGATTGGTTGGTCACCAGGCAGAGCGGTACTTCCTCAAAGTTGCTTCGCAACTCACTGTAGCCCATGAAAGGTAGCGACTGGTCGGCGGCTTTGGGCTCTGAGCGGCCGCTACGGTCAATCATGAGAGACGTCCGGTATGAGATGGCGGACGACTGCGGCCGTCCGCCAAGGCCTCAGATGTCGATCTTCTCGGCGATGCTGAG
>NZ_JBQFYP010000030.1:0-14105 GCF_056541545.1 Ruegeria sp. AG7 | reverse complement strand
GTTTCAGGAACTGCCACCGCTGATCTTCTTACCCATCACATCCGCTGCCTGCCGCAACGGGTCATCTGCGAGGTGCGCGTAGCGTTGCGTGGTAGACGGGTTCGTGTGTCCAAGCAATCGACCGACTATAGGCAGACTCAGACCGCTGGAAACGAGATGCGACGCATGCGTATGCCGATTGTCGTGGATACGGTAGTCTTGAAGACCTGCTGATGTGGTGACCGAGCTCCAAAATTTCTTCAGATCTTTGTACGGTTGGTCCGGAGAGCGTCCCGGAAACAACCAACGACTTTCAGGAGATGCCCCTGCTTTCATTGCCGCAAGCAAATCACAGGTTGCTGACGAAATCGGCAGGTGCTCTCGTCGCTTTTGCTTTGTGTGGTGCGACGGCTTTGTCCATACCGCGCGGTCCAAATCGAAGTCTTCCCATTTTGCCTTCAGCACTTCGCCGATCCGTGCGCCTGTTAGGAGCTGCAGGCGAATAGCGTTCGCTGCAACCTGATTTGGATGCTCTGACAGAGCTACCAAAAGTCTTTGCAGCTCATCGTCTGACAGCCAGCGGTCCCGCTTTTCCTCGGGGAATTTTTCTATGCCGCGTGCCGGATTGTCAGAACGCTGACCCCAGCGCACAGACAGTTCAAAAATTTTCGACATGAGCGCCAGAGTGCGATTGGCTTGATACGGCGTATCGCGCAGTTGGTTGTGAAGCTTCTGAACATGCTGATGCGTCACTTCGATGACTTTTAGCTCCCCAAGCCTGGGGAGAATGTGTCTGTCCAGCATCGACCGATCGTTCCGAACACTACCGGGGCGTTTCTTTGGCTCCGCGTGTTCGGTCATGTATTGCGCGGCAAGTGAGTTCACCGTTGGTGAGTGCCTGAGCGTTTGAGCGTCCGCGACAGGATCTCCGCCACGGACCACGTCAGCAAGAAGCGCGCGTGCCATTTCGCGGGCGGCGCCCAAAGACAAGGTCGGCCCATATCGCCCAAGTGTCTTGCGTTTCGACCGACCGGTTTGTTTGTTGCGATATTGAACTAAGAAGCTTTTGACGCCGGTCGTTTTCACGCGGAGTCCAAAACCCGGCAAACCGTCGTCCCAATAGATCGTGTCCCGGTTTGTTGCTAAAAGGCGATCGACACTTGATTTTGTTAATCTGACGTTGGGCATATTGGTCTCCGACGGAGTGGGTAAGCGCAAGGTAAGCAAAGTGCGGAGAGTTGGGAAGGGTCTTATAGAAACTTCAACACGCAAAAACTACTGCTATTTAAAGAAATATACTGCCCAATCGAATTGGCTATTATGCTATCGAAAATAGGATGATAAGATTTGTAATCAGTAGGTCCCCAGTTCGAGTCCGTGTGGGGGCACCACCAAATCATTGAAATTTATAACGTCCCGATCTGACACTGAGGCTTTACCTGCCTCCGTCCGAGTTGGGCGGAACCGTCCTTTACCGTTGTTCCCCGGAGTAGCCATGTATATGGGCATTTCAATCGGGAAATAGGGGAACTCAGGTCTAACTCGCTGGACAGTAACAAAAAACAAGTCCGAAACAGGGTTGGGACATGAAAGTGGCTCTGGTACAGAAATGAGAGACTCAGGTTTTGGGTAATCAGATTCATACAATATGGTAGTGTCGGGAGCTATGTACGCTTGCGCCGCGACAAATTTTGTTCCCCGATAGAACGGGAAAAGGATTGGTATTGAAAACACGTTCCCCGGAAGGGGCACCGTCAGTCGATCCGATGCATCGGACCTGGGGATGTGTCGGACCACGCCAAAGCCTGAGGATGTGATCGAGGTGCCGTTGCGCGCAGGTGACTTCCTTCGGGGCTGCCTGCTAATTTTCCTGATCTGGCAGGTCAAAGCACATTGTTATCATCTCGTTGTGCTTGTAAGGACGTTGCACTGTCCGAAAGGGCCGCGCCATGCGGGCGTGATGGAATGGTAGACATATCAGACTTAAAATCTGAAGGGCGTATGCCCG
Source organism: Ruegeria sp. AG7 (assembly GCF_056541545.1). Classification (NCBI taxonomy): domain Bacteria; kingdom Pseudomonadati; phylum Pseudomonadota; class Alphaproteobacteria; order Rhodobacterales; family Roseobacteraceae; genus Ruegeria; species Ruegeria sp. AG7. Next base: position 12,118 of record NZ_JBQFYP010000030.1, on the reverse strand, counting down.
TGTGGGTTCGAGTCCCACCGCCCGCACCAGGCACTTTCGAAAGGAACATTCCGCTGCCCGGGTTGCGCGCCTTCGGGACCGAAAATGCTGTGAAGCGCAGCCTACGTCGTCATGGCGTCATATTCATGACCAGGACTATACCGGATACCCCAATTCCCGGATCAGCCTCCAGATGTCCTTGTTCGCGGCTGACAACTGATTGACGACTGTCTCGATTTCGCGAAGCGCATCATCATCTACCGTGTCCGAGCGCCCCAGTCTGATATCGGTCTTACGGTCAGAAATCCGCATCAGAATTGTTTTCGGGTTTCCGCTTTCCTGATCGAATGAATAGATGCAGTGGTTATACTTGTTTCGAATGCCTGAAAGCTTGCTGAGCCGTTGCGTGCGTTCGAGGATCGGGTCACGAACCTGCGCGGGTCTTCCCTCCATCTTGGCAAGCCGTTCGACCAGATCAATACGCGCGCGGGTTGTGTTCAGGGTCAGGAAAATAATGACGGCCACGTCTTTCGACGTTCCGGAAAGGCCCGCGATCAGGTGGATCAGCAGGCTTTCGGTGTTGGTCCACATATAGTTCAGCCTGCCAACCAGAAGGATCAGGCGATCGAACCGGGCTTCGAACGTGTCAGTCAAGGGCGGATTGCTGCGCCTCGTGCGGCGCAACCTCGTAATAGAAATGCGCGGCAGCGGTGCGGTTGCTGACACCGATCTTACCAACCACGTTGTGCATATGCAACTTGACCGTATGTTCCGTAATTCCCAGCTTGGCCGCAATCAACTTGTTGCTTTTGCCTTGCGAGACAAGTTGCAGGACCTGCTTTTCGCGACGCGTCAGCTTCAGGTACCGCGACTGCTGGTCGACACCATTGGGGGCACTTGTCACTGGTCGGTTCGGGACGTCCCGAGTGTGCTGGCCTGGAAAGGCGACGCAATCGGCAAGGAAACTGGGCAGGTACAATTCTTCATGCATCAGCAGCCTGAGGATGGCACGCCAAGCATCGGGCGCCACATTCATCGGCAGAAATCCAACTTCGCCGAACTGCGCGCGATCCCAGGATTCAAACATATGCCGGGCTGATTCTTCTTTGCGATAGGCAAAGGCAAGACAGCCGGATCCGGTACTTTTGGTATAGGCCATTGGGCGCGCCAGCAGGTCTTCAAGCATCATCTGATCAACAACAACGATCTTGCTGCAACCGGGCGCTTGGCTGCTCATGGCTTCGAGGGTTTCAAACCGTCGGGCGCGAACTCCGAATTCAGTTTGAACGCTTCTTAGGGTCTGATTGGAGTAGAATAATTCTTTTCCAATAAAGACAACCGAAAAATCTTCTGAATAAAGATCCTGATTGGCAGTTTCATCTATCAATGGCGCACTCATCACATTCCCTCGCAAACAGGGTCAACCAAAAATTGCTTATTTGAATTCTGGTGGTCTGAAATAGTTAACTAATCAAATAGGTAATTAAATTTTATTATACTCGAAAGCATGGTTTTCCACAACCGGGAGGAGTGTTTCCATAGCCCGTACCATAGAACTTTCGGTTAGGTTTCCGCTTGGATTTTTGTGCAACTAGCGGAAACAATTGAATTATTTTGTTGCGACTTTTTATGGGTGGGTCATGCGGGGCAGGCGTACGCAAATTTAGGCGCTTTCTAAAAGAAAGTAATAAAAACAATGATGTAACTACCTCAAAACTTTCGACTAGCTAGGCGTGGGCGTGCGTCGCTGCGAACATGGCTGGGCTTCAATTGTCGAAGCGCCTGTCCCTGTCGCGCCGGTCATTGCGTATTTAAGCAACCTTCATGAACCGTCGCGCTTTCGGCTTAGCCGGGAAAGGAGGTGGCCATTTAGAAACTTCCACAGACCGCTTTCAGCGCGTTCAAGTGCTGCGCGGGTATTTTTGTTTCAAACTCGCCTGATGCCGCTTTTTAGATGAATGGCGGTCTGGCGTTCCAGAAATAGGAATTTGTCATGAGACGTAATGTGAATAATACAAACGTAACAACCGTCGACGAAATTAATGTCGAAAACCTGGAAGCTCCGGTAAATGTTGAAATCCCGATTGATGAGGCGTTTGTTGAAGCTGATCTGACTGCACAACAGCAGCAGCAGGACCAGAATGTCGAAAACTCCAACGATCAGGGCCAAGACCAAAATCAAGGCCAGGATCAGGGTCAGGAACAAGGCCAGGACCAAGGTCAGGATCAGGGCCAGGATCAGGATCAAGGTCAGGATCAGGACCAGACGCTCAATGCCGGAGATAACACCAACGACAACTCAAACAGCAATGCGATCAATATCGACTTTGGTGGCGGAGAGTGGATTCCGCGCGATGACGATCAGGTTGATCTGGACTTCGGAGATAACGCGTCGGTTGGCGACGTAATCACTGCAGGCCGTGATCTGAACTATGATCCTGGCGATGACATGAATGTCGATATCTCAATGGATGGTGCCGGAACCGCGATGGCGGCCGTCAACAGTCAGGTGGCCAGCCTGAGCGATGACGACACGCTGGAATCGGCGTCGGTTTCGAACAATTCCGGTTTCTATCAGAATGGTAGCGCCTATGGCGGTACCGCCAACGCTGAAGAAGGTATCGGCGTCAAGTCCAGTGGTGGAGATTCGGGCGACGGTGGTACCAGCTATGGTGGTTCGGCAGACTCGACCACGCTGGGCAGCCATGCGTTTGGTGCCGGTGGCGATACCGGCAGCGCCGACGCGGATTCGAGTGGCGGCGCAGGCGGTGATACCGGTGACGCAAATAACGCCAGCATTGGTGTCGGCCTGTCCGGCGCAGGGGCTGACGGTGACAGCACTGGCGGCGACGGCGGCGACGCTGACAGTTCGTCTTCTGCTGACAACGACGGCAGCACAAGCGTTGACGGTGACGGAACCGGCGGTAACGGCGGAAGCGCAGATTCGTTTGGTCTGGGACTGGGCCTTGGTCTGTCTGGCTCGAATGCCTCGGGTAGCGCCGATGGCGGCGACAGCGATTCCGACTCGAGCGGCACAGGCTTTGGTCTGGCCGGCAATGACGTAGACGCCGAAGGATCAGACGGTGGTGACGGCAGCGCTTCGACGGACGGTTCGTCGTCGAATTCCAGTGACAGCACTACCGAAGCCAATGATGCGACCGCGGGCAGCAACGCTGCAGAGGGCAGCGCTGACAGCGGCGCGGACAGCTCGGCCGACGGAACTGGCGGACCTGGTACCGGCGGTGAAGGCTCGGGCGGCGAAGGAACCGGTGGTGAAGGATCCGGTGGCGACGGCACTGGCGGTGACGGAACCGGCGGTGACGGCGAAGGCGGATTTGCTGCGATGGTCGAAGCTGCAATCATGGCCCTGCAGGAAGAGCTTGGCATGATTGATGCCGAAGCGGGCGAAGGTGGTGATGGAACTGGTGGTGACGGAACCGGTGGCGACGGTTCGGGCGGCGATGGCTCTGGTGGCGATGGCTCAGGCGGTGACGGTTCGGGCGGCGATGGTTCCGGTGGAACCGCTGACGCGGATTCGGATGCGCAGGGTGTTGGCGACCAGTCCGCAAGCGGGCCTGACATCAACCAAAGCCCAGGTGACGTGAACGGTGCGTCCAGCAATTCGCAGAACACGGATGGCAGCGGTGGTAATGGCGGATCCAATTCGGCCAACGGCACAGCGGACGCAGCGGGTTCTGGTACGTCTGCAGCAGACGGTGACGGCGGAGCAGGCGGCACAACGACGCCCACATCCACGTCTTCGGGCAACGGTGCCGGATCTGCCGATGCAGCCAATACCGCCGGTGATGGCGGAGCGGCGGATGTATTCGGCGATGCCGATACAAACGGAGCCGCCGACAGCCTTGCTGAAGCAATCGCCGGATACGGTGGTTCGGGCATGTCCGATAACGATGCCACATCGACCGGGTCGGGCGATGCGACCGGTGCGGCCAGCTCGGGTGCCGGTGGTGCCGGCGGCGCGTCCGCCGCAAATGGCGGAGCCAGCGGATACTCGACCGGTACAGCCATGTCCGGTGACACCATGGGTGGAACCATCACGGGCGGCAGCGCGGCCGGTGCCTATTCAGGTGACGGTGGCGCAGGTGGCAACGGTGGCAGCTGGGGCTCGAACAACGGTGGCGATGGCATCGTGAGCGGTGAGTCCTATGCCTCGGCAGCGGCTGTTGTCGACACCTCGGCCTTTAACCAGTCGATCGTCATGGGGGCCAACGTGCTTGGCAACTCGGTCGATACGACCATGGTCGGTGGCTCGATGACCTCGTCCTACGCAAGCGACGACAACGACGCATAAGTCATAAGGCGAGGCCCGCATTATCGGGCCTCGCTATTTTCGAAAATGCCGGGGCCGCGTGCAGTGGCCCCGGCCCAACTGAACCCAAAGCGGAAATTCTGGCCGGTGCGGGTGAAAAAGGATGACCGACATGGCCCTTGACGCAATTACGGAAACGATAGCGCATTTTGTTGGAACATTTGAACTTACGATCGAACAGGCCCGGCTGCGGGACCAGTATGACGAATTCACCGCCCTGAGGCGAAAAGCAGAAATTGACGGGCTGGACGATCCTGCTGCGATCCACATCAGGGCCGATCTTGATATCCCGGTGGGCGAATACAAACTCCTCCCATACAATTTTGCCCCACCTCAACCTAACCTGCCGCTACCAGACGCGCCGAAGGGGCCTGTACATGAATCGGTGATTATCCTTGGGGGAGATGGGCCGGTTTCCGAGCGTTTTGTCCCGGACGACACGATTGGACCGTCATCCGTTCCTACACTTGTCATTCTGCAGCCGGAAAACGTGCCGTTGGGGTCGGCGGTAAGTTACACCATGCAAAAGGTTTTCCTGCGTGACAACGATACGGTGGGCGAGGGTGAATTTCGCGACACGGACGCGCTGATCGCGAAAGGTGAGCAGATGCTGGACATGGCGTTGTCACTTCATGCCGTAGCAAGCCCGTCATTTTCACTCGCGGATTACCAGTCATTCGAGATGGTCGAGGCACTGGCCGAACAGATGTTGAACCCGATGAACGGGGATGTGGATGGCGTCACCGTGTATCAGTTCCATGGCAATGATGCCTTGGGTGTGATCGTCAATGGCGAGCACATGGCCGAAGCACCTGAATGGACCGACCTGCTGCCCGCTTTCCATCAGCCGGATGAGGCGACTGGCGATGAAGCGGAAACGCCGTGGCCTGCCGAATGGGATCAGTCCAAGGATCCCGATTTTGACGACGGGCATCTGGTGGTGACCGGTGGCAATCTGGCGATAAATGCAGTGTCTGCGACAATTGGTTGGGTGGATGCTCCGTACATTGTTGTAGGCGGGCAGGCCATCAATCTGACGGTCATCAGTCAGGTCGCGCTTGTTTCCGATTGGGACGTGGGCGCCATGAATGCCGGAAGCGGTACCAACCTGGTTCAGTCTTCGGTGATCGAAGTCGAAGGCAAAGAGGCCGCCTGGCTGGACGATGCCTACGGAACAGGCGGCCAGCCCGCATACGTTGTTGTGGACTGGGTTCACGGCGATCTGGTGGTCGCGAATTTCATCAACCAGAGTATTGATGCCACCGATATCGATCACATTCAGACCGAAATTTCAGCCACATCCACGCTTTACGTGCTGGGCGACAACGAAATGTACAATGTCGCCGACATTGTGCAGTTGGGCAGCTACTACGATCTGATCATGATCGGCGGAAACATGATTTCAGTCGATATGCTGGTTCAGTCCATGGCCCTTATGGATGACGACATCATTAGCGGTGGAGTGCCCGCGTCGATAATGGACGGTGATGAAAACCTGCTCATGAACGACGCGTCGGTCAAAACGATCGGCAAGGACATTCACCAGGATATGCAACAGAATATGGCGGACGCGCTTGCCATACCGGAAATGGACATGGACGCGTTGGAAGACGCGCTTCTGAATGATCCGATGTTCGCCGGGATGGAGCAGTTGCGCGTCCTTAAGATCGACGGCGATCTTATACAGGTGAACATCGTCAATCAGGCCACGATGATGCTGGATCAGGATGATATTGACCTGTCCGGCCCGAATGCTGCCGGGGCCGATGTAGTCGCGGGCAGCAACGCCATGCTGAACACCGCGCATCTGACCAAGATGGGTGTGGACTCGACAGTCATGGCAGCTGACGGGTCGTATTCCGATCTGCTGCTGCATCAGGCCAGCCTGATCGACATGCCGGACAACGACGAGATTACCGCGATGACCAATGAGGCAATTGCAGCCATCATGGGTGACATGACCGTCGCGCAACCGGATGCGGCCCTGGCACTGAATACCCCAGCTCTTGATGCAACAACACCTGACGACGGCCTGCAAACCATGCTGGCCTGATCCCCCAAGATTTTTACCGAGTGACCAGAAGGTTTCTACATGTCGTTTGTTTTTTCGTCGCGCCGCCACCCTTTATCCAGCCCGCTGGACAGGCAAGGCGGGTTGGGTCTGAAGCGTCAGGATCCCGAACCTGGGACAGATCCTGCAAAACGGGCCACAGGTGCCACCACCCGACTGCATCTGACGCAGGAGTTCCGAGTGCCTGAACCAGATCAAAACCGGCCGGTTGAAAACGATGTGTTGAAACAGGCCAAAGACCAGAAACACTCATGTGAACTACCGTGCGCTGAACCTCCCCATCGGTGCGCGGCGCCGCAGCCCGTGCAAGACAAGGACATTGCGGGCGGTGGTGACGGGGTGGCTGATGCTGACGGCCCGGATCATGCAACCGCAGACGAAACGACAGCGCGCAAGACCCCCTCTGCGCGCGCGTCCGGCGCGGATCACATGGGCGCAACGATCGAGGCCAAGGCAAACCAGCCACTGTTGCGGACAAAAGCCGGCGGCGGTGACGGGAACGGGCCACCCCAAACCTTTCACAAGCGCACCCCGCCCGAGGATTTCCAGCGCACATTGCGGGATTCGATCCGGGCGATCCGGCGTAACCTGGCATTTGTTCTGGTGCTGACCTGCGCCACCAATATTCTGATCCTGTCGATCCCGATCTACCTGTTTCAGATCAGTGACAGGGTTCTGACCAGCCGATCCTTGGATACGCTGATCATGTTGACGGCGATCGTCGCCGGGGCCGTGATTTTTCAGTCTGCTTTTGATGCGGTGCGGCGGTTTACGCTGATGCGAACCGGCGTCGAGGTTGCCGTTCGTTTGGGTGCACCGGTGCTTAGTGCTGCTGCGCACGCGTCGTTGCATGGAAACGGGCGCGAATATCAGACGCTCGGCGATTTGCAGCAGCTGCGCGGTTTTCTGGTCTCGGGAACTTTGATTTCGTTTCTGGACGTGCCATTCGCGCCCCTGTTCATTCTGATGATCTTTCTCGTGCACCCGCAACTGGGCATGATCGTCGTGGTGACGGCGCTGATCCTGATGACGATTGCGCTGGTCAACCAGAAAATGACAGCCAAACCCTTTGCCGAGGCAAACAGGGCGCAATCCATGGCAAACCTGCATCTGGATTCCATGTCGCGCAACAGCCAGATTATCAACGCCTTGGCCATGATCCCCGAAGCAGTGCGGATCTGGGGGCGGGACACCGCCCAATCCCTAACCTGGCAGGTACGCGCGCAGGATCGAAACGTGATCTTCGCGGCGATTTCACGCGCAGTTCGCCTGCTGACACAGATTGGCATTCTCGGATGGGGCGCATTTCTGGCACTGCAGGGAGAGATTACCGGCGGCATGGTGATTGCGGCCTCGATCATTGCCGGGCGCGCCTTTGCGCCCATCGAAGGTTCGATTGAAGGGTGGAACAGTTACCTTCTGACGCGCGCGGCCTATGGGCGGATCAAGGCGCTGCTGTCAACCTCGGCTCTGCAACACGAGAAATTGCGCCTGCCGCGACCCGAAGGCCGGTTGGATGTAGAGCGGTTGCTTTATGTCCCCGGCGGAACCAAACGTGTGGTTCTGAACGGGATTACTTTCTCACTCACCCCCGGCGAAACACTGGCGATTATCGGCAATTCCGGTGCGGGCAAAACCACCTTGGGCAAAACCCTTGTCGGGTCCGTTCTGCCCACGTCGGGAAGTGTGCGGCTGGACCTGATGGATATCCGCAACTGGGACCCACGCCAGTTTGGCGAAAGCATTGGTTATCTGCCACAGGATGTGCAGTTGTTCCCTGGAACCATCAAGGACAATATCGGCCGGATGCGGGCCGACGCCACGGACGAACAGATCCACGATGCCGCTGTTCTGGCTGATGTACACAACATGATCGCAACCCTGCCGCAGGGGTATGAGACCGTGGTGGCCGCTGATGGATCGCCTTTATCGGGCGGACAGAAACAACGCATTGCGCTGGCGCGGGCGTTTTTTGGAAACCCGCGAATGGTGGTATTGGACGAGCCGAACTCGAACCTTGACGTCGCCGGGGACAAAGCCTTGGGGCGCGCCATTGAACAGGCGCGTGAAAGCAAGATCACCGTGGTCGTCATTACGCAGAAACCGACGCTGCTGAACGTGGTCGACAAGATCATGTTGCTGACCGATGGGCGCGTCGCATTGTTTGGGCAGCGGGAGCAGGTTCTTCAGCAGATCAACGGGCCGCGCAAACGGACTGGAATTGAAGGGCAACAGGGGGGCTGACCATGAATGACCTCGTACCCGTAAGGCACTCTGCCGGTGAACCAGACGTCTGGTATGCGGAAGTTCCGCGCTCGATCAACCGTTTTATTGTCATCGGTACTATTATGCTGGTCGTCTGTTTCGGCGGTTTTGGCGTATGGTCTTTCAGCGCCCCGCTGGCGGCGGCGGTCATTGCGCAGGGCAGTTTTGTCGCCACTGGACGCAACAAGATCGTCCAGCACCTTGAGGGCGGGATCATCGAAGACATCAAGGTTGTTGAGGGGCAATCGGTTCAGGCAGGTCAGGTGCTGATGACGCTGGATCAGACCTCGGCCCAGGCCAATGAGCGCGAGCTGTTCATCCGCAAACTGCGCTTGCAGGCGATGACCGAGCGGTTGCTGGCGGAATATGGGGAACGGGATCGTCTGGTCTTTACACCAGATCTGGTCGAGGCCTCCAAAGACGTGGAAGTCATGGCCATTCTCGACGGTCAAATGCTCAGCTTTGATGTGTCGCGCAAGACCTTGCTGAATGATGTGGCGCTATTGGAACGCAACATGGAAGCGTTGAAGATTCGGGCAAGTGGCTTTGAGGCTCAATTGGACAGCATGGCCACACGTGCCGAAATCTTGCAGGAGGAATACGAGTCCAAGAATCAGCTTTTCCAGAAAGGGCTGGTTCGAAAGGGCGAATTGAACACGATCCGGCGTGTGCAGGCCGAAGCCGAGGGACAGCAGGCCCGGTTGCGGGCGGAGGCCGCTGAAATCAATCAGATGCTTTTAAAGTACCAGGAACAGATTACACGCACCCGATCCGCCTATCGCGAGGCAGCACTGGATGAATTGGGCGTGGTCGAGGCCGATCTGGAAAGCGTGCGCGAAAAATCCCGTCAGGCCCGCAATGTTCTGGACCGGGCCGTGGTGCGGGCCCCTGTGACCGGGACAGTGGTTCGCCTGCATTATCATACGCCAGGTGGCGTAATCGAAACGGGCGAACCCATTGCCGAAATCCTGCCTGCCGACGCGCCGTTGATTATTGAGGCGCAAATCCCGCGCACCGAGATTGACAGTGTGGTAACCGGGCAGACCGCCTCTGTCCGCCTGATCGCGCTCAATCAGCGCACAACGCCGGTTCTGTACGGAGAAGTTTTTTATGTTTCAGCCGACGCACTGCTTGAAGAGGCAGCTGGCGTTCCAAAAGAGGTGTATCTGGCGCGCATCTCACTTACCCCGGACGAACTACATCGGGTGAGCGGCTTTGTTCCGACCCCCGGCATGCCTGCGGAAATTATGATCCAAACCGAAGAACGAACTTTTGCAGCTTATATCGCCAAACCTGTGTCGGACAGCATGTCGCGCGCGTTTCGCGAGCAATAACCTTGGCTCCTCAGTCCGTTGGTTCATCTACCTCAAGTCGCGTGCTAATCCTTTTGGGAAAAGCGTAAAGGGGAGCGTGTGTACCTTTGACGGCACAAGACTTGGGTTTTCACGCGCTCCACATCCTTGGCGGGCCGGCGGATCGGGGTCAACGGTAGTTACGAAGTCACAGGTTCATGAAGCGTCAGGTTTCCGCATCTGATGCAAATCAATGCAAAACACATTTGAATCGAGACATGTTTGGCCGGAAGTCATCATAAGGAACACCCGGCCATGTTTCGCCTTGCCACCATGCTATATTCACTGATCGCCACTGCCATTTCAGGTTCTGCCGTAATCGCCGTGCTTTCTGCTGGATTGGTCTCTGTCAGCGCAATTGTCGGCGCAGCAATTGCCGGGGCTGTGATCGCTGCTCCGGTGTCTTGGATGGTGGCCCGGCGGTTGTACAGGGGCGCCTGATCAGGCGTTCAGGAACGTCCGGACCGCCGCTTCGAACTCACGTGGCTTTTCGGCGTGCAGCCAATGACCCGCTCCTGGGATTTTCGCGAAACGCGCGGTGGTAAAAAGTGAGCGGATTGCAGGGCGGTGTTCCGGCAGGACATAATCCGATGCCGCGCCCGACAGAAACAGGGCGGGGCCATCCCATGTGGCGTCCAACTTGGGGAAGCCCATGATCTTTGGCATCTCAGCTGCCAGAACATCCAGATTAAGCAGCCATCGTTTTCCCTTGATATCCAGCGATTGGGTGAAAAAGCTTTGCAACGCTTTCTCAACACCTTGTTCGGCCAGTTGCATCTCCGCGTCCGACCGGCGGGCGATGCGCGAAAAATCAACAGCCCGCATGGCGTCGATGAACTGGATTTGGCTGTGCGAGTATTGAACCGGCGCAATGTCGGCGACCACCAGCTTGTTCACCAACCCATTGTGCCGCAGGGCCAGGGTCATGGCAGCCTTTCCGCCCATGGAATGCCCAAGAACATCCGCCACGCCGCCGATCTGTTCTATGACTTCGGCGATATCCTGTGCCAGATGGGGATAATCGTGGCTCGGGTCCCACATGCTGTAAGCATGGTTGCGCATGTCCACCGCCACAACCTGCCGTTCGTCTGAAAGCCTTTTGGCAATGACGCCCCAATTCCGAGCAGATCCGTAAAGGCCGTGTGCTATGACCAGCGGGGGGCGGGCGGTCGGTTCGCCATGTACAATCGTGTTCAGCATAGCTTGCGTGATACAAGCGCCTACAGCGGATCACCAGCCCCATTGTAGGTCTTTGTGGTGCAGGCTAGATTGCGGCGGCAGGAGAGAGCCAATGCCTCAGGACCCAGACATTCAGACCCGGATCGCCGAGACGGTGGCCTTGCTGCGTGCCAAGCTTGGCGTGCGCGACAAGACGCTAGAGGCATCCATTCGAAAGGCAAAACGACGTCTGCCGCGCCGGGTGTACCGGCAGGCCATGGTGCTTGCCCGGTCCGAGGCGATGGCGTCGCACCCGAAGATGCGGTTGATTCTGGATACTCCCAAGCTCGTCAGGGCGTCGGACGTAGTGCAGGATCATCTGGGAAGCATCAATCTTGCGGATCGCAGGTGGGGCTGGTTCCTTGGATTGCTGGGGGGGCTGGCTTTCAATCTGTTGGCTCTGACAGCGCTGTTGCTTGTTTTTCTGTGGTGGCGCGATTTGATTTGACTTTCAGACGGCTGCCAAGCTGACGCGTGGCCAGATCCCCCTCTATCGAAGCGACTGCTCAAACAACAAAAAAAACGGCGCCTCAAGAGCGCCGTTTTCTTTTCTTTTTCAACGTTTACAGGTTCGGGTATATGGGGAAGCGGTTGCAGAGGTCTGCGACCTGGGCGCGGACGCGGGCTTCGACTTTGGCGTTGCCGTCTTCGCCGTTGGCGGCCAGGCCGTCGACCACTTCGATGATCCAGTCGGCGATCTGGCGGAACTCGGCCTCGCCAAAGCCGCGGGTGGTGCCGGCGGGGCTGCCAAGGCGGATGCCCGACGTGATGGTCGGCTTTTCCGGGTCAAACGGCACGCCGTTCTTGTTGCAGGTGATATGCGCCCGGCCCAGGGCCTTTTCGGTGGCGTTGCCCTTGACGCCCTTGGGGCGCAGGTCAACCAGCACCACATGGGTGTCGGTG
>NZ_JBQFYP010000029.1:0-14998 GCF_056541545.1 Ruegeria sp. AG7 | reverse complement strand
CTCAGCATCGCCGAGAAGATCGACATCTGAGGCCTTGGCGGACGGCCGCAGTCGTCCGCCATCTCATACCGGACGTCTCTCATGATTGACCGTAGCGGCCGCTCAGAGCCCGAAGCGGGCAGAGCAGAACTTAATAAAAGTCGAATTGCATATAATCAAAGTAGTCAGTTAGCTCGATGGGATCGGAACACTCCGGGTATCTTTCGATGAATCTAAAGCCGATGCGCTCATAGATGCGGAGCATATCTTGATTGCCTTTTACAGTATTCACCAAAAGGGTGCGCCAACCCATCTCCCGAGCGGCCTCCATCCGTGCATCGACCAAAGCTCGGCCAAGGCGGTTTCCACTTGCTTCCGGTCGAACAAAAAGACGCTTTAGCTCTCCGGCATCTGGTCGGGCCTGTTGCAGCGTGCCACACCCCACAAGGCGGTTTTGTTCACCATATGCCAGAACGAGGCGGCCGGTTGGCGGCAAGAACGTCTGAATATTTGCCAGAACGGATGATGCCATATCTTTTGGTTCTTTTCTCGCAGACCCGCCTGCCAAGGCCAGTTTATGAAAGACGACGGCGTAATACTCGGTCAGAAGTTCTTCGAATGCGGGTTTGTCGTCTACTTCGGTAACCGAAGCTATCCGATATTCCATACCGACCTCTTTTCATGCCCAATAAAGATCGGCAGCTTACTCCGCTGTTCCGCGCCGACATAGTAAAATCATCGAGGGCATCAGCCAACGGCACAGCCTGGAAAGGAATGATGCGTCTAGTGTCGGCGATGCCAGCTTCGTCCGCAAAGCTGACAACCACCGAGACGATTGGCGCCGCCACGCAGCGAACGGCAGCATCGTCCGCGAAGCGGTCACTCATGCAAAGAGCGGCGAACGGCTGCTCGGAGCCCAAACTGTCAATCGACAGTTCCTCCATCGCCCCTCAGAACTTTGAACAATGCCATCACATGTTCTTCGCCGTAGCCGGCTTTGATTGCCTTCTCGAAAAGGCCGCCAACGTGGTTCGGAAAACCGGCATCCATGCCAGCGTCAGTGGCTTGCTGCTTCAACAGTTCCAGCGATGCCTGCCAAACGCTTAACGTGGCCGTTCTTTGTTCGTAAGTGCCATCCCGTATAGTTCCGACATGATGCTGAATGCGCGCATTATCAGGAAACATTGAAATGAATTTCTGCAGTTTAATCCCCTCTGCTTGGCAAATGTTGGAAGCGTGCAGCATTCCCATGAACTCGCCGAAACGGGTCGATAACCATGCTAAGTCAAGCACGGGTACGGTTGCGGTGTCGTCGCCGAGATACTCTATCTTTCCGCCCTGATGGCCTAAGAGGGTTTCTACCGGCTTGTAGATAGAAGAAGGGCCGGAAATCAGGATATTAGCGTCTTTCGTTCCCAAATCTTGGGGGCCACAGTGAATAGCTCCGTACAAAAAGCCAGCGTTTCTTTCAGCTAACCATTTTTGGTCTTCTCTTACCTGTTTTGGCAGACTGGTGCTGAGTTGAATTATTGTTCGACCATCTAGGAGCGGCTCGATCTGGCTGTTCCCAAATAGTGTCAGAACCGAATTGGGATCGTCTACACAGATGATTGAAACCGGGCTCGCAGCCATCGCTTCTGAAATCGTTTGAGCGACGACGACATTCTCAGCTTCCAACGCCTCTGCTTTTTTGATTGTTCGGTTCCAAACGGTTATGGGAACCCCACATCTTTGGTAGGCTTTGGCAAGCGCCAATCCCATCAACCCAAGCCCAAAAATTGTCACTTCGCTCATTTCCCAATCTCCAAAAACAAATGCATGACGAGTACGCTGACACTATGCGCAAACGGCAAGGTGACCAAGGTCGGCTCTGTCCGCGAAGCGGTCACTCATGCAAAGAGCGGCGAACGGCTGCTCGGAGCCCTATTTCGACCAATGCTGCGCTTGGCATAAACGTCCGTTAGGAATTTAGAAGTGGTGTAAGCCTTGTTGTTTGGTCAACTGATTCACTGGCTCTATGCTTGACCGCTCTTTGGGACCGGCTATTCCGAAGCCTCGTGCGCCGCGAAGGCATCCACATAGTCGGGATGCCAGCGCGAAAGAGCCGGGCGATTGTTGATGATATCGCCTACGGCCCATTCAACGCGTTTGCGATCGCGCTCTTCGGACACATAATTGTCGGGGCAAAGAATATAGAAATCCCCGTCCGACATGCGCCTTAGCAGATAGTCAATTGCCTCTTCACTTGTCCAAGCTGAGGCAGGTTTTTCCGGCATGAATTTCTCAATCATACCAGTATAGGTAAATCCCGGCACAAACAGATGGGCGGTGATATCCGCTTCGGCCTGCCGCAAATCATGCGCCAACATTTCAGTCATGACCTTCACGGCAGCTTTGCTGGTATTGTAAGCGGGGTTTCCGGGCGGTGTGGTGATGCCCTGTTTAGACCCGGTGTTGATCACCACAGCCGGACGCGCCACCTTGATCATGCGCGGCAGGAAAGCATGCACGCCATTCATGACGCCAAAAAGGTTGACCTCTAACAGTTTGCGCCAGTTTTCCGCGTTTTCCCAGCTGCCGGACGGCGCCGCGATACCGGCATTGTTCATCAGGACAGCCACCTCGCCGAGCGCAAAGGCTTGATCTGCCAAGGCGTTCACAGCAGTGGCGTCGGTGACATCCGTTGGAACCGCCTGAACAATTGCGGACGCCCCAGCCTGATCGCGCAATTCCGCCTCGGCTCTGTCCAAGGCCTCACCTGCCAGGTCAACCAGCACAACCCCCAGACCGTCCTGAATAAATCGTTGGGCCGCAGCTTTACCGACACCGTTTGCGGCCCCGGTTACAACGGCCAGGCCACCTTTATCAATTGCTTTGCGGTACATGGAGCATCCCTTTTTCTATGAATGACTCAACGGTTCTTCAGGGCGCCATCTTTTGCTTAAGACTACCAATGAACGTCTCGTCATCCTGTTGTTTGCGGGCGTCGAGCAGTTCTTCGGCATCAGGCCCGGCGCGAAAACGCAGGCGGTTTCCGGTCTCGTTGGCCGCATCCCAAATGACCTGCGCGACCGTTTCTGGTTCAGACGGGTTTGCGGCCAGCTTGCCAAACAGGCGCCCCATAGCTTCGGCCATTGGTGCGTAATCCGGCAGGTTCTCATCCATCGCAAAATCAAAGGAGCTGCCGCCAAAGTTGGTCCGGATCATTCCAGGCTGGACAATTCGGACACGAATGCCAAGCGGCTCTAACTCGTAATGCAGCGCCTCAGAAAGCCCTTCCACTGCGAACTTGGTGCCATGATAGAGCGCGCCAAGTGGAAAGGTAATCTGTCCTCCGATGGATGAGATATTTATGACCGTGCCTGACCGGTTCTGACGGAAATGAGGCAGAACGGCTTTGGTCACTTCCATCAACCCGAGCACGTTGGTGTCGAACTGACGCCGGATGCGGTCCATCGAAAAGGCCTCTAACGCACCGTAGGCCCCGTAACCCGCATTGTTCAGCAAAACATCAATCTGCCCAAACCGTTCGATGCCAGCGCCCACGGCCGTTGCAATTGAGCCCGTATCCGTCACATCCAGTTGGGTCAGATGCACGTTGTCCAAAGCCCCAAGATCTGTGTTGCCCGCGGGGTTGCGCATCGTGGCAACGACATTCCAACCGTTCGCCTGGAAATGCCGGGCGGTTGCCGCGCCAATACCGGATGAGGCCCCGGTGATCAGAATGGTTTTCATGATTCTGCTCCGCAAGTTTATAAACACACGATAATCATCAAAAGAGGACACATCTTTCAACTTTCTCCTATTTTCTTGCTCAATCCTCCAGATATTCGTGTTTTCAGTAATAACTCACTTTGCTTTTGTGCCAGCGATGTGGGCAACGACAGGAGGCAGTCATGGAACCCCGTACCCTATTGGACTATGTTCTTGCGCTGCTTGACCACGCAGGCGTCGCGCAGGGTGTCCTGACGCATAAGGAAAGCGGGGCGGTTTTTCTCACCCATCCGGCGACCACCCAACATGAATCAAATGTCTACCGCCCGCTACTTTGCGCGGTGCTGCAAGGTGCCAAAGAGGTCGGGACCAGTACCAGAACGCTCACCGTGCAGGCCGGGCAATCGCTGATCGTCAGCAACGCGCTGCCGGTTGTCTCAAGTATTACCGAGGCAACACCCGAACTCCCCTACGTCGCGCTCGTGTTCCCCCTTGATCTGGATCTCTTGCGCGCCCTGGCCGCGTCACTGCCGCGGTCATCCACCCATCGAGCGACTGATCCATTTTCGATCTGCCTCGCGGAAACCGATGATGACATGAAAAGTGCCCTATTGCGGTATTTTCAACAGTGCAAAACCGAAAAGACGCGTCACATGCTGGCACCGATCACGGCGCGCGAAATCCATGCCCGCCTGCTAATCGGGCAGCATGGCGACACACTTCAAAAACTGGTGTGGCACGAAAACACGGCCAGCCGGATTTTCGCAGCAACGCACGAAATCCGGTCAGATCTGGCTAATCCCCTTGTCGTCGGAGAACTTGCCGGGCGCGTAGGTATGAGCAGTTCGGCCTTTTTTGAGCAGTTCAAGGCCGTCACGGGAACCTCGCCGCTGCAATACCAGAAAGACCTGCGCTTGCTTCATGCCCGAAATGAGCTGCAAACCACCGGCTCAAAGATCTCAGAGATTGCCTATGGGGTCGGATATGAAAGCCCCGCTCAATTCTCCAGAGAATATGCCCGAAAATTCGGACGCTCCCCTAGACAGGACCGCGTTTCCGAAACTGTCCAATAGGGCTGCTGGGATAAAGCTTAAACACAGCAACGCTTTCACGAGCCGAGGCTTTCGACCCAATCAATCTCGGAAATCGGCCATTGGCGCAATTGCAGCAAAAAGGCGCTTTGTCCGCTTGTGAGACATCAAGCTGCCGCGCGGCGAACGACCGCTTCCGATCTGGCCCTTACGGCGATGCTCGAACGACCGCTTTTGTGAAACCAAGCTGCGCTGCAGCGATGGGCTGACCGTCTGATGGTGATCTGGACGATCAGGCTTGCCGCTCGTACATCGGTCCGATTGGTCCCGCATAGCGGACATTTGGCGAAGAACGCTCAAGGTCTGCTGTGCGGACGAAGCTGACAATTGCCTTACTACTCGGCTCATTTGGCTGCTGGGGTATTGGTGCTGACTCCGATTGGGGAGCATACCCCAGATTTCGCGATCCCTTCGACAAGAAGAGAGTTGTGCTCGGGCAGGCGATACAAGGCAAGACGCCCCGACACGATGCTATCCAGAAAAGTCGGCGCGAAAGCAGCTAAAGCATCGGCATGTGGCCGGGCTTCATGCGGTCGGTCGAGGTGGGCTGAAGCAGCGATCATTAACGCCCGCCGAATTGGGGCGCGAGGCGTCATCTGAATGGCACGTTCCCCCCAATGCTGGGCCTCAACAAAATTGCTCTCAGCAAAATATGCCTGAGCGAGTGCAAGATAGGGGTTGCCTACCCAGACATCGGCATCTCGGGGCGATAAGCGTAACGCGAGCTGTGCGTGTTCCTTTGCTTCGTCGAGCCGTCCGACAAGCGATTCGTGCCAAGCCATCAATAGAATGTTCAGGGCGAAATTCGGATTGAGTTCGAAGGAGCGTCGAAAATCAGAGGTCGCCTCGTCGTATGCGCGCCGGAAATGGCGGATTATGCCACGGACCGTCAAAGCCCTTGGGTCGGACCTGTCACTTTGAAAAAGGCGTTCCGCCGCCGCTTCAGCAAGCCCAAGCGTTTCGTCTGGATTGTCGTCGAGTTGATAGAGATAGCGGTTGGCGTAGGCATAGGCTTTGATCCAAATTGCGTGCATGTTGCGCGGGTCGAGGTCGATTGCTTTTTGCGCCAATGCCAAGACTTTCTCGTAGCCCATGTCGTCTGAATATGCGCCTTCCTGAAAGAGTGCTTGGGCCCTGAGGGCCAGATCATAGGAATTGAAGTCGATATCCTGCACTCGGCTTGCGCGTACAAGTTCGGCCTGAGTAATTTGCGGTGCGATTGCGCCGACGACGCTTCGCGTTATCTCGTCCTGAAGTTCGAAGATGTCTTCAAGAATGCGGTCGTAGCGCTCCGCCCAGATGTGGGTACCTGTCCCGCATTCGATCAACTGAGCATTGATGCGTATACGCTTCGACGCTCGGCGGAGACTACCTTCAAGCATGTATCTTACGCCGAGTTCCCGGGCAACGTCCCGGGGCGTCACTGATCGCCCCTTGAAGGAGAACGAAGAGTTTCGGGCGATGACAAACAGTTCCTCGAACCGCGAGAGTTCGACGATAATGTCCTCGCTGACGCCGTCGCAGAAATACTCCTGCTCCGGATCACCGGACATGTTGTCGAATGGCAGCACGGCAATGCCTGGCTTGTCGATGGTCGAGGCCGTTTGCTTCAGCGCCGAACCATCAGGCCAACGCCAAACCCCAACGCGACGCTGAATGTTTTTCAACTGAGCGTTTCCACCGCCGAAGAACAGTGCAGCGGCGGTTCTGTCCAGGCTGTTATGAGCTGTATCCGATAGCAATATTTGCCCGGGCTCGGCCAATGCCTCGAGACGCGCAGCAATGTTGATTCCATCGCCGAAGATGTCTTCCCCGTCGGTAATGACTTCGCCGATGTGAACGCCGATGCGGAGCTGGATGTCTGCCCGCTTTTCGGCTGATTGGATGGAAATCGCGCATGCGGCGGCATTTGAGGCTGACCGGAACTCGACGATCCAGCCGTCCCCCATGCTCTTGATCAGTCGTCCACCATGTTCAGCGAGCGCGGGCATCAAGGTCTCTTCTCGGAAAGTCTTGAGAGCTTTGAGCGTTTGGTCCCGCCTATGGTCCATCAATGCTGAGTATCCGACAACATCCGCCGCCAGAACCGCAGCAAGCCTTTTTTCCATTGCTACCTCCCTGTTATTACGAGGCTAGCCCGGAGCTTGAGAGCTGTCAGCCCAATTTCCCAGTTAGTGCGATTGACGCAAGCGAAATAGAACAAAAGCCATGTCTGCTTTGGGCTCGGAGCAGACGTTCGTCTGAATACCGCGAGCGAGCGCTATGCGGAGAGGCTGTGTGAAAACTCTGACCTTCCAGCGAAATATGCCGACAACCCGCTTTATGTGCGCTCTCTCGCGCTGCTGTGCGAGCTTTTGCACAGGCGCTGAAAACCAGCGGGACGAGAGAGAGAGAGACCACGAGCCCGGGTTTTCACACACCCTCCGGACCAAGCTGACGTCCATTTAGTGGAAGGTTTCAGCAACAGATGGAAACGGTCGTTTCTGCGACGCCTGACCCGCTTCCTAGTTTTTCAACACGTTCGGCGTCTCGGTCGTCATCGTCTCCGTCGACGGGACGGGTTCCGGCTTGATCGGTTGCGCCAGCGGTCGGAGGATGGCAGCATTGAAGAAGTTGGAGAACCCCAGCTCAAGGAAACGGAGTGCGCCGAATGGACATTGCGGGAAAGCCGGCTCTCATTGTCGGCGGCAGCGGTGGTCTGGGCCGCCGATTGGTAGAGCGGCTCGCGGCGGCAGGCGCCGACGTCGCCGTAGGGTGGAGCGGCGGCAAGGGTCGCGCGGCCGAGGCCTGCGACGCGGTCGAGAAGCTCGGACGTCGCGCGGTCGCCGTCCGTATCGATCTGCGCGACCCGGCCTCAGTCGAGGCGGGCGTAGCACAGGCGGCCGAAGCGCTTGGCGGCCTCGCGATCCTGATGAATGCCGCCGGAGCGGCTGGGGGGCCGCCAGCGGGCGATCTCGCCGCCTACGACCCCGAGACTTGGGACCGCATCAGCGACATTAACTTCCGCGGCCCCTTCCTCGCCTCCCGGGCCGCGGCGCCGCACCTGCGGGCCGCGCGGGGCGCCATCGTAAATTTTGGCTCCACCATCGGGCACGGGACCTGGGGCGCTGACCGGGCCTTTCAGCCCACGAAGGCAGCCGTCTCGGGCCTGACTCGGTTTCTCGCGGCCTCGCTGGCGCCGGACGTGCGTGTGAACTGCGTGGCGCCGGGACTGATGGAGAACACGGTGATGAGCAGCGGGGCGCCGGAAAGCTTCGTTTCGACGTGGCGCGAGGCGGCAAAGCTCAAGAAGACCACTTCCATCGACGACGTGGTCGATCAGGCACTAACGTTCTGTCGGGCGGAGTCGGTCACCGGCCAGACGCTGGTCATCGACGGCGGCCTGACCTTCCGATAGACCCCCGCTCACTATTGAATAGCTACGCTGCGACCTCGAGGCGGAGCGGAACAGACAGTCAGTGGTGCTTTTTTTTTGCTGCGATTTTCTGGTCGGCCGCATCAGATTTCGGCTCAGGCTCGGCGATCGCAACTGGCTAATGCCGATTAATGCGGTCGTTTTTGGCCCGCCCAAACGCCGGCTTCGGGCTCGGAGTTGCCGTTCTCTGCGCCGCGCATCAAAGGCTGGTCACAGCCCACAAACATCCCGACTTGCCATCAGACAATACCCGGCCCCCGCTCCTTCCCCCCGTCATGCGGGAGAAGGCCCTTCGCTTTCAGGTTCGTATCCACGCGATGCCTTTTGTCGGTGGCCAGCCGCTTCCCCACAGGCTTCTCACCTGCCCCGCTCTGACCGCGCACGGTCTCGGCGGTCCCCGATCCGTCTGGTGTCGAATGACAACCATCGGCCGGTGGGTTCCGTTGTCGCGTTTCTGCACCGGGCCAGAAGGAGCCGCATCGGTGCGGGTTGGGGTAGTCCCCGAACCATAGTTCACCTTTGGAGGCCGGTTGGTGAACGTACCGTGGTCACCGCTTTTTTTGATCGTTCACCAGGGGAAGCAGCAAGAATAAACCGGGCGCAACGGAGACGGGGAAGACCCATCCCGGCCCGGAACGTCCGATTTTGTGTTCGTGCTAACTAAGTGTATTGATCTGGTTTTTTTACTCGTTGGGTTTCACACGGTCACCCTCTCCACAATTAGTAGCTGGCCCGAAGCGCCGCAGCCCCCAAATAGCGCAGGCGGTTCGGGCCAGCGGTTCGATACTGAATCCGAAGCCAAATTGTTCGCTTTCCGTTCTCATATTTGTATGTAATTTTTGACAAAGTCGACTCGTCTTAATCAGCACGCTTTCTCAGCAAACAGCGTTGACGTTGTGCGCAACCGCTGTTGAACGAGTCGCCTGACCCTGAAGTGTTCCAAACGGAGAATATAATGAGCGCCAATTCGAACAGCGGTCAGAGTGGCAACCATGACGTTGCAGATACCGAGGGTGACTACTCCATTTATCCGCACATGGATGGGATCAAATGCTCGATGTCATGGAAGCTCGGCAGTTATGGCGAACGCGGTGCTCTCTCTGATGACATGATCGAGAGCTTGGCTGAACGGTTTGACCTGCCAACTAAGCTCGTACGCGAGCTCTCTGTGCTTCTTGGGAATTGCCTCAACAACGATGAAGACATCGCAATCAACCTGACCGAGGTCCGGCGCTCGCAAGCGATTGAACGAGGTCAAAAGCACCTCAAGACACTCCTGCGGGAAGCCAAACGGGGCACAATTACTGCACAAGAGCTCCGGAACGCATTGGGCACGCTTTCGACCTATTTCGCGTCGACACCGAATGATGCAGAACTTCTTCCCCAAATGCTCGACAAACTTGAGACTGCGACAACGTTTACTCAGGACATCAACGATGACATTCGACACATCTTCGAGACACCCGGTGCGGCTGCGGAGATGTCGCCGCGTGACAAGCGGTTCTCACGCGACAAACGCCGTCAGTACATCGTCGAGAGCTGCTGCTATATCTGGAAAGATGCCGGTCGCCCCCTGACCTACACGACATACTCAGACGGCCGCCCGGGAGGACAACGGCAAGGGCCACTGATTACCTTCATCCAGTCCGTCGTGAAGATGATCACCGAGCCGGGGCAAATCCTGAGCGGTGAGACGATCCGCGTGGATATTGACGATTTTCGCGACAGGCTTGAGCGCGAAGAGAAAGAGCGTTGGGCCCCGCCGGAAACAAGCAATCAATACACTTAGAATGAGCAAGCCTGCGTTGTCATGGTCATGTCATGACACGCGTTCCTGCCATACCCCCTTCAGACAACCACGCGCACCGGCAGGTTGAGACAGCGATTGACCAGTTGGTCCGATTGTTGGCTGCCCAGACAGTACGGGAACTGGGCCGGAACGCCTCTGACCAAAAGGAGGCGCATCAGGATGCCACAGATCAAAGCAAAGAATAAACAAATCCGCAAACTTCTGTCGGTGAAAGACGTCGCTGAACTGGACAATTGCTCGGAGAAGACGGTGCGCCGTGCGATTGCGGCTGGCCTGCTTGAGGTTATTCGGGTGGGCCCTGGCGGACGCCTCATCCGCATTGATCCGGCAGCTCATGCCGCCTACCGGCAGGCACAGTGCTGGTAGGTAATCGCGACCATTAATGTCTATTAATGTCAATGTGTTAAGCGCATTTCGGGAAGAGGGCATCCCCGTAAGTTGCGAACTTTCTGTGCTACGCTTTTCCCGAATCGGACCCCCTGTCCACACCCGTCCACCCGAGACCTGACATGTCCAAAGGAACGCAAACCCGATGACTAAGCAGAGACCCGTTCCATTGACATTGGCCTTCGTCAAAGCCGACACACCGATGTTTGCCGACCTTATCGAACAGCTGCACTCCGACACCTCTCTTTCTGACGCGCGCCGCCGCGACTTGATCTCCGGCCTGCGCCGTGTGGCCAAAGCCCTTGGGCTGCCGCCAGAGGATGTGCCCTGCGATAGCCGCTGGTTGCAACCTCGTTTGGCCAAAATCGCCCCAGCCACACTCGGTCTCACACCAAAGAGTTGGCAAAACGCGGTCAGTGATGCGCGGGCTGCGCTCTCTCACTTCGGGCTGGTGGAACGGCGCTTCAACCGGATCGAAGATCTGCGTCCTGCCTGGAAAGCGCTCTGGGCGAATGTACTGGCGTCCGGTGACAAGACATTGCAACCCGCGCTCTGCCGCTTCGTGCACTTTCTAAACCGGCAGGGCGTTGAGCCTGCCAACGTATGTTCAGACCATGCCGCGGCCTATCGAGAAGCCCTTGCGCATAATGAGATCAGCAAATCACCGGATGTCGCATATCGGGCTGCGGTCAACGGCTGGAACCTGGCGGTCCGACGTATTTCTGCATGGCCCAAGGCCATCCTGCCTCTGGAAACGCGTCGGAAGGTCATCACCTTTCCAGCGACTGATTTTCCGGCGCCATTCCAAACTGCTCTTGCAAAGCTGATGCATCGTCTGTCCAATCCAGACCCCTTGGCAGATGACGGTCAGAACAGAGCACTCCGATCCGCGACCCTGTCCCAATACCAAAGACAGTTGGTTCGGTTTGCCTCCGAACTCGTTCACTCTGGTATCCCGATCGCGGAGATTGGCGGATTGGACGTCCTGATCAATCCGGTGATGGCTGAACGGGGTTTGCGCCAGATGTTATCGCGCACCAACAACCAGGCCACAAAGATGATCAGTGAGATAGCCGCGTTGCTCCGCAACCTGGCCCGGATACTCAATGCACCCGATGACGCCCGCGATGCATTGGCCGGGCTTGCCGCGCGCCTGGCCGTCAAGCCTCAGAATGGCATGACCCAAAAAAACCGAAGCCGGCTGCGGGTGTTGCAGGAGGACCGGCATCAGCAGCGCCTGCTGCTCCTGCCTGAACGGATTTTCGCGCGACCACGCGGCACGTCCAAGCCGTATGGCTGGGCTCTGGCACGCGAAGATGCGCTCGCCATCGCCATCTTGCTGGTCTGCCCGGTTCGCGTGAAGAACCTGGCTGACATCCACCTGGAACGCCACCTGCACCGTCCCGGTGATGGCCGAGCCTACCTGGTTCTGGAAGACGGCGAGACAAAAAATGAGCGACCTGTCGAGTTCGAGATCCCGCGTGATGTATTGCGCATGATCGACGTTCATCTCAAATCTCGCTGTCCGGAACTCTGCCCCGCTGGAACGCCTTGGCTGTTTCCCCGCAGGGATGGTCAGCATTCGGTTGATCCCGGCGTTCTGGCTGCGCGCATCTCCAAACGGATCCGGAAAGAGACGGGGTTGGAGATGAACGCCCACCTGTTTCGACATTTCGCGGTGATGAACTGGCTCGACGCTAATCCCGGCGGCTACGAGGTTGCGCGCCGGTTGCTCGGGCATTCGGAGGTCAGCCACACCATCAACATGTATTCCGGTCTTGAGGCACGGTCGGCAACACGTGCCTTTGCCGACCTGATAGAATCTAAGAAAGGGCGTCGATGATGAGCCTTGTTCTGCCGCTCGACGAATGGCCCGCGCAAGACCGGGAGATGTGGCTCAACCTTCAGGCGGGAGGTGGACCGCTTGACGATTGCGGCGCGCTCTCACATCTACGCGCGACCTCGTTGAAGACTTTGGAGTTGCGCTATGCCCGATGGCTGCAATGGCTGATTACCAGCGATGCGAAGGCGATCACACTGCCTCCGGCTCGACGCGCGACTCTGCCGCGCATGTCCGCTTGGCTTCGGGACCTCTCACACACCCGGCCAATGACCCGGTTGATGTTCATTGACGGCGTATTGCGTATCCTCTCCGCGGCTGACCCGACACAGGACTGGTCCGCTCAGCGGAAGTTGAAAGCGGGATTGAAGCGCGCCGCGGGTCGAGGTGATCGGGATCGCAAACTTGGGCGTGTGTTGTCCAGCGAGGTTCTATTCAAGGCGGGAATGTCTCTGGCGACGGGTCATGCAGAAGCAGCACCAACACCGCTGCGCCGTATGATGTGCCTGCGGGATGGCACCATGATTGCCATGCTGGCCTTGATGCCGATGCGGCGACGCGCCTTTGCAGGCCTTCGGATTGGCACATCCCTGTATGTCACAGCAGACACCATGACCGTCGCGCTCCCGGAGGATCTGACCAAATCAGGGCAGCCATGGGAGGCTGATGTTCCTAGATGCGTTGAGCCGCTCTTGCGTCGTTATGTCAACGAAGCCCGTCCCTATTTTTTGGAGCGTGGTCAACAGAAGCACGATGTCCTATGGGTCGGCAAAACTGGCTTACCTTTCAAAGAAATCGCGCTAGGCCCCCGAATTGCTGATCAAACGCTTAAGCTGACGGGTCGCCGCATCCCACCGCATTTCTTCCGGGATGCCGCCGCAACGACATTGGCGCGTTCCTCTCCGGAACACGCAAAGCTGATCCGACCAATACTGGCTCATACGAGCTTCGGAACGGCGGAGCATCACTACATTCACGCCCAAACCATTGAAGCAGGCCGCGACTACGCGGCTTTGATCGACCTAAAGAGAAAGGCCAGACGATGACCCGAGTTGCAATCTATGCCCGCTTCTCCAGCCAGATGCAGAGAGACGCATCCATCGATGACCAGATGCGTTTGTGCCGGGAACGTGCAGAGCGGGAAGGCTGGACTGTTGTCGACGCCTATTCTGATCGGGCGGTCTCTGGTGCGTCCATGTTGCGTCCCGGGCTGCAAGCGCTCTTCAATGCAACTCAGGAAGGACGGGTTGATCTGATCTTGGCAGAGGCGCTGGATCGGTTGAGCCGGGACCAGGCAGACATCGCTGCGATTTTCAAACGCCTGAGCTTTGCAGGGGTCGGCATCATGACTCTGACCGAAGGCGAGATCAGTGAGTTGCATGTGGGTCTCAAGGGGACCATGAACCAACTGTTCCTCAAAGATCTGGCCGACAAAACTCGACGTGGTCTGCGCGGACGGGTCGAGCTTGGCCGTTCCGGCGGCGGCAACAGCTACGGTTACGACGTCGTCCGGCGTCTTGGGGCCGACGGCCAACCCGTTACGGGAGAACGAATGATCAATGCAGCAGAAGCTGAGATTGTCCGACGGGTGCTTCAAGAGTTCTCCGAGGGGCATTCTCCCAAAGCCATCGCGCGCCGCCTGAACGCCGAAGGTATTCCCGGTCCCCGTGGCAAGTTATGGCGTGACACGGCCATTCGAGGGCACCGAGTGCGTGGGACGGGCCTTCTCAACAATGAGCTCTACATCGGCCGCCTTGTTTGGAACCGGCTGCGCTACATCAAGGATCCGGAGACCGGCAGACGTGTGTCCCGTCTCAACGATCCCTCCAAATGTATCATCAGGGAAGTCCCTGAGTTGCGGATTGTCGGGGTTGAACTTTGGGAGGCGGTCAAGCAGCGGCAAGGCGAGATCGAATCCGACCCCCGCGTCAAAGCCATTAAGCAAACCCGGTTTTGGGAGAAGCGTCGCAAGAAGCACCTCCTGACAGGTCTTGTATTCTGCGGCACCTGCGGAGGGACACTCGCCACAGTCGGACGCGACTACCTTGCCTGCTCTGCCGCTCGCAAACTCGGTACTTGTTCCCATAAGCAATCCATTCGCCGCAATGTCCTGGAAGACGCCGTTTTGGATTTGCTTCGTCGTCGCCTGATGCAGCCCGACGCAGTGGCCGCTTTTATCAAATCCTTCAGCGAAGCCGCCAACGCAGAAGCAGGTACAGTAGAGGCAGTCCGGACCCGTCTACAATCCGAGCGGGACAAAGCCGTACGCAAATTAAATGGGTTCTATGATGCAATCGCAGAGGGCATTCGTACCCCCGGCCTTCAAACGCGGCTCGAAGAACTCGAAGCGCAGATCGCCGATCTGGATGCCAAGCTCTCCGAACCTAAGCCTTCACCGGTGCGACTGCACCCAAATCTGTCGGAACTTTATCGCTCCAAGGTCGCAGATCTGGCACAGGCGCTATCGGATCCGTCGATCCGCACCGGGGCCTTGGAGATTATCCGGGGCCTGATTGAACGTGTTACGATCAAACATGAACGGGATGGCGTGCAGATCGAACTGGAGGGTGCCCTGGCAGCGATGATTGGGTTGGCCCAGAATGAACAAAGCCGCCCAGGGGCGGCTTGTTCGAGACTCTGTTCGACCGAAGTGGTTGCGGGAGTAGGATTTGAACCTACGACCTTCAGGTTATGAGCCTGACGAGCTACCGGGCTGCTCCATCCCGCGACACTTTAGTGGTCTATTGCCTGTTCGGCTACTT
>NZ_JBQFYP010000028.1:0-26226 GCF_056541545.1 Ruegeria sp. AG7 | reverse complement strand
ACGATGCGTTCAGTCTCTGGGCCGCTTACACCGCCGAAATGGCAGCATAACCCTACTTTTCCAATGCTTCACAATCGGCCGGCAACAACTTGGCAATACCTGGCCCGCCATCATGACCGTGCTTTTCATGAAATCGAGCACATTCAGTGGCCATTTATGCTCCTTTTCTTCCTGCTGGCTGGCGCAACGTTGAATATTGAAGCCTTTGGCTTGATGGGCTGGGTCGGTGCACTTTTCCTGATCCTGCGCATAGTGTCCCGCCTAGTTGGGGGCTATTGCGGGGCAAGAATTGGGGGCCTGCCTCGCCGTCAGGCCCCCTGGTATGGTCCCGCGTTGCTGCCGCAGGCCGGTGTCGCGGTTGGAATGGCCCTTGTAGCCGGAGAGCAATTTCCGAATTGGGCCGCGTCCATCTTGGCCTTTACCTTAGCCAGTACTGTGGCCTTCGAAGTGGTAGGGCCGCCATTGACTCTCATGTCTATCAAACACACGGCTGATACAGATTAGCAGATTAGTCAGTGACTATTCAGCCTGGATCGATTCAAGAAAGGCGAGCAAATTCGCCAACGGCAGGCCTACCATCATTGGTTGCCCATTAGGCAAAGCTAACGCGATTTGTTGGTCTGTCTCAAACACCGCACCAAAGATTGGCATTTCGCCCCCATGGGCGAGCAATTGTGAACGACCATCAATCTGTTCAGCTATTCGGCCTATAGGAAACACTCCATCGTTTTCACTCGCCAGCTTGGTGAGGTCGGGTGTTCGAATAGCAAGCATTTCGGCCATCGGCCCATCCCCAGTTGCTTCGAAACCATGGCATTGCCAGCAATACTTCCGGTACAAATCACTTCCGGCACTGACATTGACGTCCTGCGCCAGTGCAGGTGCCGTGGTGAACAAAGCCAATAAAATTCCTATAAAAAACTGCATATGCTCCTCCAATTCCCTACCTCTGATGAAGATTCAATTAAACAGTATCCCAAGGAAACTTCTTTGACCTTGCTCATGTTATTCGCTCCAGTAAGAACATTGGCGTTTCATTGGAATAGAGTTTGAGCACGCGCCAAATCTAATCCAGGCGAACATCCAATTGCGCCATCTCGACATTGACCTCACCACCTGCGTCCACAGATGATGCTCCTTCCGATACGTTCATATGCCTGAGAATTCTGCCAAAGGTGATAAGACACTCAATGCAACCATCTGAGAGCACGCAACCGAGCCGATACCACTCCGTCTGGCAGGCTGTCAGTCGCAACGTCGGAAATGAGCAAGTCTCTGCGAAGCTTCCTTTTCCGTTGTAGAAAACGGCGAACACGGTTCAGCGTGTTTTCACGTTTCTCTGGATAGTCGGTTTCCAAGTAACTGTCAGTTTCTGGAACTATCATCGAAGCAAGCCGTTTCAAACGCCGGTCCTTCGGCAACTCGATTATCCGATAATCTTGGCTACACCGGTAGAGCAGCCAATCAAGATGACCGAGGATATGGTACATACCCTTGATACTGGATATCTCTAAATCGGACCTGCTGAACAGTTTCATCTTGTCTATGTACGAGCGCGCTTCGGACACAGCAGTCTCAACGTTGTCCCCCCACAAAGTCGATTCCGTTTGGCTGAGATGTCCCCATACATGACCGAAGGTGTGCCACTTCGGCCCTTACAATTTGTTCGACTTTAGCTTTTGTTGTTTCCACAGCTATTTCTAGGATCCCAGGAATGAGAGGATCTAGAGATCTAGTTAACTCTGCACCTCTGTCGGGTAACAGCGCCTCGACAAGTCTGGCGAACGGTTTAGCGAACAGCAGGATCAGCACTACGCCTATCCAATCGCGTGAAGACATTCTACCACGCTGCAACACCGAACGTATGGCCACGTACGAGTGCTCAGAAACAGCATAATTGCAAACACTTACGATGTCTGCCCGGATTCAACCAATAACACTTATAGGTCCGCAACTCGAAAAGGCCGACCGATGATCGGCCCTCAGTGCTGTCATGTTTAAGGACAGCTGCGAACCAGCAGGCCGTCTATTTCGACGATACCTTTATCTTACGACTTGGATCCCGAGGCTTAGTCTTCGGCATTTCGATATGCAAAACGCCTTTGTCGAATGTTGCTGAAACCTTGTCGATTTCCACGGTGTCTGGCAGCGTCATGGCTCTAGAAAAGCTGCCATAGCTTCTTTCGCTGACACGCAGATCGCCCGTTTCATCATGCGCAATCTTCTTCTGACCGCGCAGGATTAGCCTGCGGTCCTTGACTTCAATTTCGACGTCATCCTCTTCGAGCCCCGGCAATTCAGCCGTAAGAATAATCGCAGAATCCGTTTCTTGGATATCAATCGCCGGTGAAATTGCACCCGTCATATCAAGAGACGGAAAACCCGTGCGTTGCGCAGCCGTTTCCATTGGTAGGAAAGGTGATCTTGCTCCAAAAAAACGCGACATCAGGGTTTCCATTTCACGTCGAAAATTGTCTGGGAGCGGATGCGTTCCAGTGAAAAGTTGCGGGGACTTTTTGTCTTCTAACATTTTTTGAACCTCCTCCTTTGGTCGGATTTCGCGCGCGTAACATTATGACAGAAAACGCGGTTAAGAACCTTGATCTTGCGCAAGCATGCAGCTTCAGCTTTTGCCAAATCGCACGAACCGGCTGAGCCAACAGAAACAAGAACCGTCAGCCAACAAACTTGCCATGTCGTGCTGAAATTAAGACCAATCTCAGTAGGCTTGATCGGAGTCCCAGGTCAGCTTAGCGTTTATCCTGAATGAGCCCGAGTTGCCTACCTTTAGCACAGTGGAACAAAGCCGTATGAAATGGCCGTATCTGGCGCTGATTTACGTTTTGCTGATCCTGGCTCCCTTGGGTTTTTCTTGGTCCTTGGGATGGCCACCGCGACCATTTCATCAAGATCTCGGGTCCGGGCTTGGAATGCTTGCATTTTCAATAATCCTGGTGGAGTTCGTCCTGTCTGGGCGGTTCCGGTTCATCTCTTGTAGTTTGGGTATGGATGTGACCATGCGGGTGCATCAGTTGATGGCGCGTACCGCACTCGGCTTTGCGCTTATACACCCGCTGCTGTATCAGGGAACGCCTTCTGGCGGACGCCGCCCGTGGGATGAAACACACCAACTTACGATTACGACCGACTTTTCTGCGCTGGTATCTGGCATCGGCGCTTATTTTTTACTGTTCATTCTGGTCGCCCCGGCAATTGCCCGTAAATCCCTTGATTACAAATACGAGACATGGCGCCTCTTACACGGGCTGGGAGCCTTGGGGATTGCCTGCCTGCTATTGCACCACACGGTATATGCTGGGCGCTACGGTGGGCATCCGCTATTGACGTATCTCTGGCTTGCCCTGACCAGTATTGCAGTTGGAGCTTCACTGTATGTCTATCTCGTTCGTCCTTTGCGTCAGAGGAAAAGGCCGTGGCACGTCACTTCTGTGTGTCGACTAACACCGAGGCAATGGGAGTTGCGCGTCAAGCCCGATGGTCACAACGGACTGACCTTCAAAGCAGGGCAGTTTGCTTGGCTAAATGTCGGCCACAGTGCCTTCTCGCTACACGAGAACCCATTCTCGATTAGTTCTGCACCGGCCGAAGGACCCGAAGTTTCATTCATGATCAAGGAGCTTGGGGATTTCACATGCGGCCTCGGAAAGATCGCTCCGCAAACCCCGGTCTATCTGGACGCCCCATACGGAAATCTGTCGATCGACCACCGTCCTGAGAAAGGCATTGTACTGATCGCAGGTGGCGTCGGGATCGCGCCGATGCTGAGCATTTTGCGTCAGACAAAGGCGAGTGGGACACGGCACGATATCAAGCTTATCTATGGCAACCGGGTCGTGGAACAGATTGCTTATCGCCAGGAGTTATCCAAGGAAGATACAGTATTTGTTCTATCCGAACCGCCAAAGGATTGGCGCGGAGAAACAGGTTTGGTCGACGGTCCCCTATTGGACCGCAATTTATCTTCTAAGCAATTTGAAAGCTGGCTTTATGTTCTCTGCGGCCCCCCTGCCATGATGGACGTCGTCGAAGATCACCTAATCGCACGTGGCACCGCGTCCTACCGGATTTTGTCTGAAAGGTTTGACTATGATTAGATTGCTCAGAAACCTGCCCGCGCGCCAACAGGTGAAGTTCTCGGTGTGGTGTATCAGTTTTACAATTTTCACCGCTGCCTTGACCTTTTCCTTAAGATAGCAAAACGGACCATTTGGCCTTGCTAGTTTCAAAATTGTCAGCCGAAACAAGCAAGTTCTCTTGGAAATAGCTGTCGTCGCGAACTTCCTCAAAATCATTCTCCGCTTGGACAGCAATTACGTACCACAACTATCCCGATATGCTCCCAAGAAACGCCTTTGATGGAGATCAAGGGCAACGCTCGCCACTTACTCATAATAAAAAATCTATTCAGGCCGATTTTGGGAGGATCGGAATGACCGTACTCATCGCCTTCGCTACCGTCGAAGGCCACACAGCAAAGATTGCGCGTTTCATCTGTAATGTCGCGAAGAATGCCGGTTTCAAAACAAACCTGATCAATACCGATGATTTCTCTGGCCACGTATCGCATGACGGTGTGGTCAAGGTTGTTCTTCTGGCCCCTGTCCACGAACGTAGGCACCCCGAGTCATTCGAGGCTTTTGTCACTTCAAACAGAGATGCCCTAACTAAACGAAAGTCTCTCGTGCTTTCCGTTGGTCTAAAAGCTTCTTTCGCGTCAGGTCGAGAAGAAGCACGCGACTATCTCAACGAAATGTTTATGCGAACAGGTTTTGAACCGAATGCGACGGCGTTGATCGCAGGCGCGGTGAGGCCCGAGAACTACGGGTATTTTGAGAGGGAGGTCCTTAAGCACGTTGTCTTGCTAGGTCGAAAAATCGATCCACAAGATGGGGCACGGGAATTTACTGACTGGGACGAACTGACGTCAATTGTAATAGATTTCCTTAGCTGAAACAGTCGGGCAAACCAGCATCAATCTCAAGCGATTTCCTAATAGCAACTGGCTGCTCCCGCATTTGCAGGTGAACATTTTTAGCTATGGCTCCCAGCAAATCACAGTCGCCGGTTCGTTTAATCAGTGTCCGAAAAGCACTGGCAACCTCGTCTGCTCTAACATTGCTTGCGTCGTTCCCCCAAAAACTGACTCACGCAAATGAGAATGCCCATAAGCGCCCATAGCAACGAGGTCGGCCCCCAATTCTCTTGCGCGTTCTTGAATGCAGTGTTCGATCGAAGCCCCACCACATGGGAACTGCGACACGGTCGCGTTGCAACCGTGATGGCTGAGCCATCCAGCAATGTCAGTTCCGGGCACTTGATCTTTTACGTCATCAGGCGACGGCAAATCAAAACACCCAATCACAACTTCGTTGGCCGCCAGAAAATAGGGTAAAGCTAAATGCGCAGCCCTAGACGAAGGCAGGCTATCATTCCATGCCAAAAAAATGCAGTCGCGTTGGGCAAACGGATCTCCATTGATCATCAGGGGGACCGGCGAATGAAACAACACTCCGCACGCGATCTTGTGAAATAAATCGGGGTCTTTTCGCAACTCAGCGTCTAGAAAAGCGATATCAGAGCAATTTGCTTGTCCTGCCACAAGATGCTGTAACTCTGCTCCAGATCCCATAAAGGCGATTACATTTGCCGGTACGCCCTGCTCGACCAGAAACGCTTCAACTTCAGTGGCGCGGGACATCAAGGCGGCATTTTGCGCGTTAAGAACATCCAACCAGTTTGAGGGAAGACCCCCCTCAACGAACCTGTTTGATCCATACTTTACGTAAGGCAGGTTAGGTAAAGCCGCGATCATTACACAAATCAAGTGGCCGTTCTGAATACGGGCAGTTTCAGCGCATTCCAAAATCGACGCGTCGTCAGCATCAACTCCTACATAATATGCCACTGTTCTGTGTTGCATTCCCGACCTCCGTCCGGAATTTCAATTCGCCCAAGAGCCATGCGCACTGATTAAACCAACAAATAGACGATGTTGTTAGTCGCTCTTCTTACTTAGGCAGCATGAAGAACTCTTCCAGCACAATCTTGCCTTCTGCCACCGAATACATTGCGATCTCGCGCAGGGTCATACGCTCACCCGTAGCCTTCTGAACCACTTCAGCCCTGAAGCGCACTCCAAAGCGGTTGGGTGGGTGGACGTAGGGGCCATCCACGTCTAGTTCTTGAATTTCGTGCGATGCCAACCAATCCCCTCTTTTTCCCTTTATGGCTTCTCGACCCTTTGCAACGCGGAATTGGCGAACTGGAGGCACAACTGCCTCTATCGACTGTGCGTTTTCAGCATACATTTCATCAACACTTCCAAGGCCCCTGCGCTTACGCATGGCCTGGACGAATGATCTTCCGAATTCAACCAACTCTTCCATGAGCACCCCCTTAA
Organism: Ruegeria sp. AG7; assembly: GCF_056541545.1. NCBI lineage: Bacteria > Pseudomonadati > Pseudomonadota > Alphaproteobacteria > Rhodobacterales > Roseobacteraceae > Ruegeria > Ruegeria sp. AG7. The sequence goes on along the minus strand of NZ_JBQFYP010000028.1, from coordinate 19,805 downwards.
TTACCAGTGACTGTACCACTTCTTGCCCACGCAAATCTTGACAAGGATCAATGAGCATTTGGGTAAATGTAATGCGGCCAACTCGCACTCACCTCTGCGAAGCCATTAGGGTCAGGATTTCGGTAACGGAGCCGTCCCAGTCAAGCTGTTTTGCGTAGCATGATTGATCCGCCATGGCGGTGTAACTTTACCTTGTTAGTGTCCGCTCTGCTTTCTGTCACGGCCTTCGATTGAGATCCTTGGGGTACATGCTTCGGGTCGTGGTCAGCGCGACGGCTGCCAACATGATGCTGGTTCGATGTATTTCCGATGTGCCCATCTCATAGGCGTGCATGACTAGATTCAGCGACGGTCCAGACCACGACATCATCGGAACCACGTCCCTGCGAGACCTCGAAGGCCTGCTATCAGGCAGGCAACAGGTGGATTAACAGACGATCAGTCCATGTTCAGTGCAGCGTCGAGCCGGAATACGGTGCCATCGACCCAAATTCGATGGAGAATGGCCAATACCGATCATGCGGATGCCGAAGGTTTTGAGGACGCCACGGATGTGACCTTCGAGGTCCTTGCGCTGCCGGATCAGCCTTTCAAGGGCACCGACAAGGCATCGCAGCCGGTCGACCTCTTCGCTGCGGATATGCACCGCAGTGAACCAGCCGGTTCGGGCGAGCTGCGCCAATCCTTCGGCATAGGTGGCGTCAGACTTGTTGAGCCGTGCCGACAAGCTCTTGTGCGCCTTGAGGGCAACAATGCAGGTCGCAGGCAGACCGAGACCGGCGAGGCCGCGCTGCAACAAGATCGACAACATTCCGCTTTCATGCACGATCCGTCGGGGCGTAAGTTCGCGGTTGCGAAACCAGCCCGCGACGCCCTGGGGATCAGCGGGACAGACGCCACGCGCTACAGTCTCAACGCTATTGGTCTATTTGGTCAGTGCCAAGCTTGGTTTGCCCGGACGAGACAGATGAAGATCGCTTCCGTTGGCTCGGGGTGTCGAGGGCACCTCCGCTCGCCGGGCCGCGCAGCGGCTGAATCAGCATTTGGTCGAGCCAGAGGTCTCGGCGTGTGCGAAACTGCTCGATGCCGATTTCCATGCCCTTATGCCCCATCTCGGGTTGCGCAACGTAAGTGCCTAGAAGTCGGTCCCACCACGGTAGATTAAACCCAAAGTTCGAGTTGGTCTCGCTTGGATCAACGGAATGGTGGACTCGGTGCATGTCTGGAGTGACGACGATCCATCTAAGTATTCGATCCACCGGACGCGGCAAGTCAATGTTTGCGTGATTGAAGAGCGCAGTAGCGTTCACGATCACCTCGAACAGGAGCACGGCGGCAGCGGGCGGCCCCAAGGTTGCTACAACCGCCAGCTTGATCCCCATCGAGATGAGAATTTCTACCGGATGGAAACGCAAGCCAGTGGTCGCGTCAAAATCGAGGTCGGCGTGATGCATCCGGTGCAGACGCCAAAGCCCCGGTACGGCGTGGAACATCACATGCTGAAGGTAGATTGCGAGATCGAGAAGCAGCATGGAGGCCACGATGGCAACCCAAACCGGCGCCTCGATGTTGTTGAAGAGCCCCCATCCGCGATCCTCGGACATAGCTGCGAGACCAACTGCGAGGATTGGAAAGGTCAGCCGCAGGATGGCGGTGTCGAGCACCACGAGCGCAAGGTTGTTTGTCCATCGGACAACGCGCGGAATATCCCGTCTTCGCCGGGGTGCGGCCACTTCCCAAAGTGCCATCGCCGCCAGGACGGATAAGAAGGCAATAAGGCGGATAGTTGGTTCAGCAGCAAGGATTGTGTCGGACATGGACATCCACTATTCGGGTTTCTGTCGCGATAGAATTGCAAGCTGTTCTAGGCGACGACCGCTCCAATGTAACGCAGACATTCAAGCGATACCATCAGAGGGCGGCTTGGGTCCGCAACTCTGCCGTTCAGCAGATTTCAGCGAACGTCCGCTGCCGAACCAGCAACTCCCGGGCCCGCAGAACCATTGCGGACGCCTGGATCTCTTCACTTTTTACGGCAACAAAGCGCATAGTTGGTCTACTCGCGGCTTCGCAGATCGCTTCCGCATCGGCCGTATCGTTCTTTTGACATTTGACGAATGGATTCACGTAGGCCGGATGGATCAGCTTGACTTCGTGACTCAAGCGACTGATCTTGCGCGGCCAATAATGCGCACTGGCACAGGCCTCCATTACAACCACGCAACGCGGCAGCTTTGCGAAGAACTCAAGGACCTGACCCCTGCGCAATTTCTTCCGAAAAACAGGATGACCTGATCCATCCGCTCCGTGCACCTGGAAAACGTCCTTCGCCAAATCCAGGCCAATCATACTAATATCTTCCATAAACGCCTCCATTCAGGTTGTTTGCAAACCTAAAATGGCACACCGAGGCCAGCGCGGGCGTCTACACCTTCAGAACCGGAGCCCAGAATCGGGCGCATTCGTCTTTTGACGAAACGGTGATCCAATTCATTTCTCGCCACTAAAAGCACGACGCAGTCAGCGTTGCCATGGCATCATTCCAGAGTAAGGTACCCGGACCGCTACAGAATGCGCCATTTGTGCTAATGTCGTAAGGTCAAAAACGGGAAGCTGCAGCTCTTCCTGAAGACGCGCGGCATATGGCGGCAAATCGGTGCACTCCAGTACCAGCGACCTGATTTCCGGTGTTTGGTGTTTTAGTCGCCGTGCTGCTTCAAGGACTTCGGCCTCGATCACATCGGTGTCCATGCGGGTCCGTGTATTCCGCAAGATCACCTCAGCGAATTCGCTGGTGTCCTCCAATCCTTGCACCGCGACGGGTATACCGGCGGCTCCGACGCCTTCGAAATGCTTTGGCGTCAAGGCTGACGCACTTGCAGTCAGCACGCCCACCGGGGCCTTGGCTCCGGTCATATGGAAGGCAAGGGGCACCTGAATCAGGCTCGATGCAAAGACAGGCACGGAAACGGCTGCGGCGAGTTCCTTTTGGAACAAAGCCAGAAACCCGCAACTTCCCGTAATGGCGCGAACGCCCTCGGCCTCAAGGCGTTTTGCGCCCTCAACAAAGGGGGCAAGCAACTCAGGCGATGGGTTGTTCAGCAGGGTCGGGACGGTGATGCCGTCGATCATTTCGTAGAGCACGGGAAACGGAAGGCTGGACGGATTCTTGATGTGTCCGGGCGGTTTGGGGAAATAGCTTTCAAGGCACAAAACCCCGATCGAAGCCCCGCAGATGTTTTGACCACCTTCGTAAATTGGCATGGTACTTGGGTCCTTTTGACTTAGAGATCTAAAATCGGGCCAGCGAGAATGGGTCCAAACTGATATTTGGACTGCGGTCAGACACGAGATCCGCCACTAGTTCCCCCGTTTTCGGTGCCATCATCAGGCCGTAGTGAGAATGCCCGAACGCAACGTAGAGCCCGTCTTTGCCATTGAGCGGCCCAATCGCAGGCAGGCTGTCAGGAAATGAGGGGCGCCGTCCCATCCAGAACTTCGCCCCACCTGTATCAAGGTCCGGCACCAAAGATTTGGCCTGATCGGTCAGTATCTTTTCTTTTCGCGGGTTGGCTGGTGCGTCTACGCTGCCAAACTCGGCCGTGCCGGCAACCCTCAGTCCGCCCAACATCGAACTTGCGACGATCTTTGCATCCACATCCATGACGGAATTGTTCAGCACAGCCGAAGGGCTCGGGAACTCGATATGATACCCCCGCTCAGCCACAAGCGGTACCGGTAGTCCGAGGGGTTTCAGCAGGTCGGCAGACCACACCCCGGCGGCAAGTACAACATGGTGCGCGTGCAACGAATCTTGCGACGTGGAAATCTGCCATCCGCTTTCCCCGGCGCGATTAATCTTGGTGACTTCGGTCCGCACGAATTCGGCACCTTGGGTACGCGCTTTTTCGGCCAGAACAGCGCCCAAACGTCCCGGTGAAGTTGCGCGCGCTTGGCCTTTGATCACGATTGCAGCCTTGAACTCATTGGACAGTGCAGGTTCCAGGCGCCGTAGTTCAGTACCGTCGACACGCTCCAACTCACCACCTTTTTCCCGACGGATCAGATAGCCAAGCCCGTCTAGGTTGGCCTCTTCCGGATTGCGGAACGCGTGAATGTAGTAGCTGTCGACGATCAGGTTCTCGTGCCCAGTGCCTTGCAAGTGCCGACGATAAAGATCAATGGACGGACGGCACAAAATCTCCATCGCATCCGAAACTTCGCGCACAGTCTTTTCGCTGGACTTACCCAGAAAGCGCAGCCCCCACGGGATCATCTTCGGCCAGAAGGATGTCCGGACCGACAACGCGCTTTTCGGATCCAACAGCATTTGAGGAAGTTTCTTCCAAATGCCGGGAACGGCCTGGGGAATGATCGACCAGGGAGACACCACACCTGCATTGCCGAATGAGGTCTCCTGCCCGGGCTCTCCCCGGTCAATCAACCGCACGGTTTTGCCACGTTCCTGCAATGACAGGGCGCAGCAGATGCCGACGATCCCGGCGCCGATAATGGTTACACGTTCAGACATGTCAGGCCGTTGCTTGAGTTCGGGTGCGGGCGATCAACTGCGTAACGATCACGGGTGACGCTACTGCCAGCGCGATCAGGTCAGCCGTTATCGTGGGCGCTACGAAGATGATCCCGGCAAAAGCCATCAGAATACGAGACAATACGTTGAGCGGTTGCAGCCAATAACCGACGACCGCCGCGGACAGGGCGATGACCCCCGCTATGCAGCTTGCCGCAGTGTATGTGAACTCCCAAAAATCGAACCCGGTGGAGGACACGAACAACAAAACCGGTGCATAGACGAATGCCATCGGCGCTATCACCTTGCCCAACCCGAGCGTAAACGCGGACAGCCCGGTGCGGAACGGATTTGAGTTGGCGATCGCAGCCGCCGCATAAGCCGATGTACAGACCGGAGGCGTAATTTCGGACACCACGCCGTAGTAGAGCACGAACAGGTGGCTTGCGATGGGCGGAACACCCAACTGGGCCAGCGCGGGCTGCGCGACAGAAACCAGCATGATGTAAAGCGCGGTGGTTGGAATACCCGCCCCCATCAAAATGCAGACGACAGCGATGAAGATCAGGGAGATGAACAGTTGCAGGTCTTCGATTGCAAACAGCTGGAAGCTGCCGAACGAGATCATATTATAAAGATCCGCCGCCAGATTACCTGCCCCTTGCGTGACCATAAATCCGATACGAAAGCCGATACCAGTGGTGTTAATCACACCCACAACGATACCCACAGCGGCGGCAGCGGCACCCACCGCCAGCGAGTATTTTACGCCCAGTTCGACAGCAGCTAGCATCTCGGGCACTTCGATACGTTTTTGCGGGTTCAGTGTGGCAGTCACAGACAGCGCGCAGAGTATCGCGGTCATTGTCAGGTCGAACCCGCCATCCGAGAACTTCCATAACACAAAGGCCAGAAACGCCGCCGCGTAAATCAGCGTTGGTGGCTGCTTGATACGCGACATACCCGCGATCACCGCCAGCGATATGCCGCAGAAGGCAGACATGAATGGCGTGTAACCGGTAAACAGCACCACCAGCAGGCCAATCAAGGGCACGATATTAGCCCAACCTTCAGCCCAGACAGCCTTGAGTTGCGGCAATTGTTCCTTTGTCAGACCCTTCAGGTTCAGCTTGCGCGCCATCAAGTGCACAACCGCGAAGACGCCAATATAGTGCAGAAGCGCTGGGAAGATCGCCGCAATGACAATAGTGGTGTAAGGCACCTCCAGGAATTCGGCCATGATAAAGGCCGCGGCCCCCATGATGGGCGGCGTGATCTGGCCGCCCGCCGAGGAAGCAGCCTCGACCCCGCCCGCGAAATGGCCGGGGTAGCCCAGGCGTTTCATGTTCGGGATGGTCAGCGCGCCGGTTGAAACCGTGTTGGCGACCGAGGACCCTGAGATCGTTCCAAAGAAAGCCGATGATACGACCGACACCTTGGCCGGACCACCTGTATAGCGACCCGCCAGAATGGTGGCATTGTCGATAAACAACTTTCCTAACCCGGTGCGCTGCGCGATCACACCAAACAAAACGAAATGGAAGACGATGGTCGAAACGACCCAAAGCGTGACGCCATAGATGCCTTCCTGCGGAAAGTACATCGACGACACGAAGGTTTTGAAGTTTACACCGGGATGCTGCAACAAGCCGGGGAAGTACGGCCCAAGCAGGGCATATGAGATAAAGACGCAGATGATCAGCGGCAGCACCCAGCCCAAAGTGCGGCGCGCGATGTCCAGTACCAGCAGGATGATGATCACACCCAATATCACATCGTAGGTGTTGGGGTTACCCATGCGGAATGTCTGTTCCTCGATCCCAAGAAAGGGAATGCCGCGCCATGCAACGCCAACATAAAGCGCAGCGACGATTCCAAGCGCCATGAAAACCAAATCGTAAAGAGGGACATTCCCAATGCGAAACTGGCTGACCTTGAGTGCATAAAGGCTCTTGGCGCCGATAATAGGGATGGTGGCATAAACCAGGATGAACAGCAGGGCCAAGTAGATACCCATGTGCCAATGGTCCGCAGGCAGGCCGAACCCAGCGGTGAAAAACTCGTAGAACGCAAAGATCAGGGCGACGACGCGCAATACCTTGCCCGTGGTGGGCGAAACTTCACGTACAGCGGCACCTTCGTCGAACTGTTCCTCAATTGCGGCCAGTTCTTCGGCCGTCAGTTCGCGGTCATCAGGTTGCTGGGTCTCGGACATGATGGCCTCCCTGTCATATTGGTGCATTTTGACAGTGCGATGCCCCCATTGAGGCATCGCGTCTGCAGGTCAGTTTTGTGAGTGGTAGGTTAAAGTAGGCCTGCTTCTTTGTAGAACTTCTCGGCCCCCGGGTGCAGCGGAACACCCAGTGCCTCTACGCCGTCCAGTGCCGTATCAGGTGTGATTTGCTTGCCTTTGGCATGGCCGTTGTCCAGCAGTTTGCGCGTGTTGTCATTCCAAAGCGCCTTGGTCAGCTGATAGACCAGATCTTCGGACAGGTCCGAAGAGACAACCAGCATCGCGCTAACCGCAGGGGTCTTGGTTTCGGTGTCGATCCCTTCATAGACGCCACCCGGAATGACCGAGGGGATATAGGCCGGGATGATCTCGTTGATCTTCGCGAGATCTTCGTCGCTGAAGGAATGCAAGTTCATGCCCTTGGTCGATGACAGTTGAACCATCGCCGCAACGGGCCAACCTGCGGCATAGAAATAGGCGTCCAGTTGACCATCCGCCAAACGCTCTGCGCTCTGGCTGTTGTTCAGCTCGGCCTCATCCATATTGTCCCGGTTTACGCCCCAGGCATCCAGCATCTGCAGCACAGCAACTTGTGTACCGGAACCGGCTTGCGCGATACCTACACGCTTGCCTTCCAGATCGCCCAGATCATTGATCGTCTGTCCTGCAGGCAGAACCAGATGCAGATCCTCCGGGAACAAGTTTGCCACAATGCGCAGCTTGGGATGCGGCTTGCCTTCGAACTTGCCTTCCCCCAGATACATCGAACGGGTGACGTCTGCAGCGGCCAGACCGGCCTCAAGCTCTCCGTTCTGAACAGCGGCGTTGTTGAAGACCGAAGCGGTGGTGGATTGTGCGATTGCAATCAGGCCCGGAACACCGCACTGGCCGCCTTCTTCACAGGGGCGCGAGCCCGGAGGGGCGGAGATACCGTTTGCGATGGTACCTCCGATAGGGAAGTAGGTTCCGCCTGCACCACCGGTCCCGATGCGGAAAAACGTTGGGTCCTGCGCCAGCGCAGGGGCGGCAAGCGCGCCCGCCAGAGCCAGTCCGGTCAAGTATTTCACAAATTTCATCATCATCTCCCTTTTTGGATGGTCAGATTCGGTTTGGCCGAATTTCGATCCTGCAAGCGTAGAGGCAAATTGCATAAAGACAAATTTATTATATTTCACAAAACTATAGTTTAGCTTATACATGACTCATGAACCTTACGCAGCTGACCGTTTTCCGTGAGGTGATGGAGACCGGCTCCATCTCTCAAACCGCCAGGAAACTGAACCGCACCCAGCCTGCGATCAGTCTGGCCTTGAAAAATCTTGAAAAGACCCTTGGCCTGACACTGTTCGAGCGAAAGGGACGGCGATTGGTACCTGTCCCCGAAGCACATTACCTTTTGGCCGAAACCGCAGGCATTCTGGACCGCCTTGCGACAATTTCCAGCACGATGGAAGGATTGATCAAGGGGCATTCCGGCAGCCTGAATATCGCGACAATGCCAGGCCCGTCCGCCTTTCTTTTCCCGCGTTTCATCAGCCAATCGGTCGGCGAGAACCCCGAGATACGTATCACATTATCTACGCGCAGTTCGCCTCAGATCATGGAGCTTGCGGGCACGCAGAATATTGATTTCGGCTTCGCAGACTTCGAGTATTCGGCCGGGAAAGAGCCTCAGTATTCAACAGAACTGATCCAGGCAGATTGTTTTTGCGCCGTTGATCGTGACAGCCCGCTTGCTTCGCGCATGACCGTTTCCATTTCCGATCTTGACGGAGCCCCGATGGGGGGATTGCATGCCGCGCACCCGTTTCAGCGCAAAATTCGGCAAGAGTTTCAGGATGTATCCGCGAATTACAATCCAACGGTGACCTGTCAGTACTTTCTTCCCTTGATACCCTTTGTGAGTTCAGGACAGTGTTATTCTATCATGGACCCATTGACCGTTGCCACTGAACAAGAGCTGAACCTGTCTAATGGAAAGGTTGTATTCTTACCGTTCGAAAAACCGCTAAGATACGAGTATGCAACCCTTGTGCCCGACCACCGACCACCGTCTCAATTGGCTTTGAAGATCAAAGCGGGTTGGAAAGCCGAAGTTTTGTCGATGTTGGAAGAGGTGAAAGCCAAACCTATTGTAGTGGGGATAGATTAAGCGAGTAGCTAACAGAACTGGATAGCTTGGACGTTACAAAACGATACTGTCGAGACGGAACTCCGGTTTGGATCAATTGCAGTAAATCACGAAACCCCGCAATGGGCCCACCGCCACGCTTAGCAACGTCCGCTTCCTGCGCTTCACTATCATTCGAGCAGCATGCCGCATCTTGTGATATTGTATAGGTATCTGATGGAATGGACATCCCCTGATCTCTCATCTGATAGGTTTTGGAGATGGATTCCACCAAGTGGTTAGCAAAATGGCGGACTTGGAGCTTGTTGGCATAGATCTGGCGAAAAATGTGTTTCAGCTTCACGGGTGCAAGTTCCTCGGGCGAAGTAGTTTTCGCAAACAACTCAGACTCAACAACCTTCTATTGTTCGTTGCTACACTACCGACGTGCACCATTGCCATGGAGGCTTGTTCCGAGAGCCACTATTGGGGGCGAGAATTTGCAGCCCTCGGACATACGTTTCGTTTGATCGCGCCCAAATATATCAAACCGTTTGTGAAAAGCAGCAAGAGTGATGCGATTGACGCTGAGGCCATGTACGAGGCAGCGCTGCGATCAACGATGCAGTTTGTGCAGGTCCGCAGCGAAGACAATCAAGCAGTGGCCCTGGCCTTCAAAGCACGAGATCTGTTGATCCGGTATTGCCAAGTTGTCTGGCGTTTCGACGACGACTAAAGGCAATGAATGAACATTCCGTCCGGCATGCCGCGCCTGAAGGGCTTTCGCTACCCTCGCGAGGTCATTGCCTACGCGGTTAGGACATACCATCGGTTTGTCCCCGGCAAACTGGTGGAGTTGGAACGTGTCGAGGCCCTGCACCTACACGAAGGCGAGCCCAGAGGAACCGAGACCGAATGGCTCGGCACTCGCGCGATCTGGAACATCTCTCGTACCGAGAACAGTGCCGTGGTCCGCTTCGAACATGTGCGTCTTGCGCCCAATCTCCACAGCCACGAGGTCTGCGAGGCCAGCTGGGGCCGCTTCGTCTTCGAAAGCCTCAAAGCCTATCTCGATACCGTGCGAGGCATACCGCACCGGGCTTTGGATTTAAGTCCAGCCAGTTAGGGCGAGCCGGGAAAGCCCGGCAGGGCCGTGGCGCAGGCGGCCCCGCGCTGGCCACCCGCCATCGTCTCGTGCCCGCCCGATCCTCAGCACCCCACGACCCGGTTCTTGCGCATTGGGTCCCACACCCGTGCCAGTAGCAAGAAACGGGTCGATTGGCCGGCGGTCGGCCCGATAGACCCATGGTCATGCAAATAAGTTGAAAGGCATGATCATGGAACTGAAGAACAAGACCGTCATTGTCACCGGCGCAAAGCTCGCCTCTTAAACCCGCTGCCACAGCGCGTTATTGTCATCCAGCCAAGACTTCGCAACAGAACCCACCACCCGTGCCAGATAAATAGTGGCACAATTGTAAGCGACTAAGACAACGTTCAAAAAGCTTTTCCTTAGACGTCTAATGGGCGAACACGAGTAGATCAAAGGCTGTTAAGCCGGTGCTTTTCAAGTATCCCGCAAAGGATAGCCTTGGCTTGGAGCCTGTGTTCCCGATGACGTTCGCGCGCCACATCCGGTCGACCTTCACTAATTGCTTGGAAAACAACCCGGTGATCTTCGTTGGATTTGACTGGTAGAGGCCTGATAAACAGCGTCGTTGTACGTGCGCGGTGAACCTGGTCGCTCACCATGGCCACAATCGCTTCTACGCGTTTGTTGCCACCCAAACGCACGAGTTCCTGATGAAACAATTCATCGGCCTCGGCCCAGGCTTCCAAATCTTCGGTTTCGATGGCTTGATCCATCTTTGCGATTGATCCTGCAAGTACCGCCAGTTCATCTTCTGAATAACCCGCTTCGGCGGCGCGCTGAGCTGCGAGACTCTCGAGTTCCGTCAGTATGTCGTAGATTTCGCGCATATCGTCTGATGAAACGGGCAGTATTCGCACACCTTTACGGGGCCGCATTTCCAGCAACCCTTTACTTTCCAACATCAGTGCAGCTTCTCGTATCGGGGTGCGAGACATGCCCAGAGTCTCAGCGAGTTCCGACTCCAGATGATCAGTCCCGGCTGCAAGTTCGCCGGACAAGATCATCCGCCGCAAGTCACTAACAGCGCGTTGTGTATTGGAAAGAGATTTGGTGTCCTGATCTTTCACAGCGTCTCCAGGTTGATCTTTCGTCCCTCCGCAGCCGAAAGATAGATCTTTTCTTCGATGCGGATCACATCCAAATAATCTCGGGCCGTGTTTTCCAGCGGCGTGCCCCGTAGAAGGCCTGAAACAACGTGACTTTGCAAGGCGTGGACGCAGTCTCCTCCAAATCCATCATTATCGCTCGGAGGTAGAATTTGTTGTCGCTCCTGTTTTCCAAAAGCGCGGAGTTCTACTGAACCGTCGCCGTTTAGAACCAGTGACCCGTTTGTTCCTTCGATAAGCGCCTCGCCCATGGTCTGACGCAGGTTATCGGCGCTGTGGTCAAGGCACCTGTTGCCATCGAACAGAGCTTTTAAACCGTTGGGATGGTCAAACAAGATGCAACCTGCGTCCTCGCCGGCGATAATTGGGTTCACTCGACGTAGGTCCGCGTAAACTGCATTGGGCGTATCGAACAAAAATCGGAACGTGTCTACCCAGTGAACCGCTGTCTCATGTACCAGAAAACGTGGCATGTCCTGAAAGTACGGCTGCCGGTCAAGGTAGGCGTGCGGTCCTTGTCCGTCGCCGGGCCGAAGCCGGAAAGTCGCTTGTAGAGGTGTTCCAATTCGACCCTCGGTCATCGCTACCTTGATCGCACGATACCAGGGCTGGAAGCGAAAATTCTCATGCACGACAATGGTTGCGCCTACTGCTTCAGCCTCGGAGACGATCTTCTCCGCTTCATCCAAAGACATGCAGAAAGGCTTTTGGCAGATCAGCCACTTGATGCCATAGCGCAGTGCCGTTCGGATGGCGTCAGCCTGCGCCACCGGTGGAAGGATGATGTCCACGAGATCTGGTTCTTCGATCTCCAGCATTTTCGACAGGTCATCGTAGGCGGTCAGCCCCGTTTTTTTCGCCTTGTTGATATCTCGGTTGCAGGATGCAATCGGAACAGCGCCGGGCATTCGGGACCAGCTTTCGTAGTGGAACTTGCTGAAGTATCCCGCTCCCACACACGCGACTTTGATGGCTTCTTTAGTATTCATGCCTGCAATGCTTCCAATACCGATGAGGCCGCGTCCCGCGTTCCCGCAGTACCGCCCAAGTCTCGCGTCAGGTTTTGACCGTTCGCAGTCACCTTTTCCACCGCTTCGCGCAAACGTTTGCCGTCGTTACACAGTTCTGGGTGATCATGGGTCAATCCCAGCCATTCAAGCATCATCGCCGCGGACAGGATCATCGCAAACGGATTAGCAATACCCTGTCCCGCAATGTCTGGAGCTGAGCCGTGGCAAGGTTGGAATACGGCGTGGTTCAACCCAATGTCTGCCGAAGGAGCCAATCCAAGACCACCCATAAGACCAGCGCCAAGGTCGGAAAGGATGTCTCCGAACATGTTCTCGGTCACCAAGACATCAAATTCCCAGGGCTTTTGGACCATCCATAGAGCGGTAGCATCAACATAAGCATGGTCTGCCTGCAAATCGGGATGGTTGGCAGCCTCAGCGTCAAACATGGATCTGAAGAACGCAAAGGCTCTGAATACATTGGCTTTGTCGACACATGTAACCCGCCCCTGGCCACGCCCGGACGCCTTTCGGTTTTTGGCGAGTTCAAACGCGAACCGGAATAGCTTTTCGGATACCTCACGCGTGATCAACAGAGTTTCGCGCGCCTCATCTTCAGTGACTTCGCCTGTTCCTTGGGTGAAGAACAATCCTTCGGTGCTTTCACGGATCAAGACAAAGTCGATCTCTTTTCCGTTGGGGAGCGACAAGGGCGTCATTTGTCTGCTGCTTACCTTTACCGGGCGCACACCGGCAAAAAGACCGAGCTGCTTCCGCAGGTCTATCTGTGGTGAAATCTCGGTTCCGTCGGGGTAGCGGACATCCGGCAAACCCATTGCAGACAGTAGTATCGCGTCAGCCTTGCGTGCCGTTTCAAGTGATCCCGGTGGAAACGATTCTCCAGTTTTTACGTAGTGGGATGCGCCTGCTGGCGCGTCTTTAAACGCTAGCTCATAGCCGGGATTGTTGCCTGAGAGCTGGCGCAGAATTTCAAGCGTAGGGGCCATAATTTCAGGACCGATTCCATCCCCGTGGAACACTGCCACATCATACTTCTTTTTCATCTTAGCCCGCTTCCTTCCCGTTTCGCATTCATAGCGCGATAGCAGCTTCCACTACAGTCCGTTGACAATGCATTCTTTAATGTATACGCAAATAAATGCAATAATAAACGCGAAGTTGTTTTGGGAGGACTTGGAAATGAAACTGAAGCTAGGGCGGTTGGCGGCCGCGGTCGTTATGGCGACGGGAATTGCTGGGGCTGCTGCTTCACAGGATTACCCCTATCGGGATATCACCACTGCTGTGGTCTGGGGGGCCGGTGGTGGCACGGACACGATCAACCGGATGATCATGGCCGAGATGGAAAAACACCTTCCGGTCTCGATCAACGTGATCAACCAAACAGGTGGGGTCGCAGGCTCCAACGGCATGGTCTACGTCATGAACCAACCAGACGATGGTTATACACTGGTCGGTCTGTCAGAGTCGAACGTCACCGCAGCTGTACAGGGTGGTTGGGATAAGAAATTTGATTTTTGGTATCCGTTTATTGTCGGCGGATCACCTGATCTGATCTCGGTTCCAGCTGACAGCCCTTACAATACTCTGGAAGAACTGGTCGACGCCGCAAAAGCTGCTCCCGGCACTATTCCAGCTGCGGCTTCCGGCGCGGGTTCGATCCACCACTTGAACCTTCTCGCCATAGAGAAAGGGTCCGGGGCAGAATTCAAGTTCGTTCCATACAAGGGCTCGGCGCCGGGGCAGGAAGCCGCAATAGCGGGTGAGGTTGCGTTGGTTGTGACCTCTCTGGCTGAGCAGGCGCCACTGATTGAAGGTGGTCAGCTGAAACCGCTTGCGATGTTGACGCCGGAAGATGCGCAAATCGCCGGGGCATCAGTGCCATCTGCCTTTGGTATTTATGACGGTCTGGATCAATACCTGCCGCTTAAACAAGCCATCGGATTTGCCGTTCACAGTTCGGCCGGAGATGACGTTAAGGCAGCCCTCGGCGATGCGTTCGAGAAGGCGATTGCGTCCGACACCGTCGCTGAATGGGCCGCGGCCAACAATTACGATGTCGGTGGCCAACACGGCAAAGAGGCTCAAGAACTGTTTGCAAACCTCGAGGCTACCTTTGCCTATACTTTGCTGGATCTGGGCGCTGCCACAGTCGATCCGGCCTCGCTGGGTATCGAGAAGCCCTGACCGGGCGGCTTTGAAAGGGCGCGTTTCACCGCGCCCTTTCTTACAGGAGGCAGAAAATGAGCAAGGTCGACGAAACACTGGTCATGCGGTCACGCGACTTCTGGGCTTCGGTTGTTCTGATAGCAGTGTCCGTCTTTTTCCTTTGGAAGACGTTGGACATTCCCCTTTGGGGTGAAAACCGCGCGGGTGTAAGTGGATCGGATTGGTACAACTCGGCTGCAATTGTACCGCTGTTCATCTTCGGTGGACTACTTGTCTTGTCCTTTGTGTTGCTGGCTATTTCGATCCGCTCAGGTGGAGCCCAAAACGCGCTCAGTGCTTTGGGCATCGGATGGGATAACTCGGAAGCCTATCGAGCTTCAACAATAGGCCTGATCCTTCTCGCATATGTCGCCGGGTTGGTTCCCCGAGTAGACTTTATTTTGTGCTCGGGATTGCTGATTACAGCACTGACCTACGGATACTACGGAGGTCACGCACGTCGTGCCTTGGTGGCCTGCATCGCCGTCGTCGTCGCCGGACTGTTTGCATTCGCCTTGTTTCCCGCGCAGGCGGCGTGGAATGCACATGGTGATGATTGGTTCACATTGGTCCTCTGGGCCGCTCTAACCCTTTTGGTGCTGACCAAAGCGTCTTCCGAACCAGTTTTGCGGGTCGTTCCTTTCATCGCGATATTGGCCCCGCTCGTCCTTGTTTGTGCGATGGCCTTTGTATTCCGACAGAACGTGCCTGCGCGCGGCGGGCTGATCTTCAAGCAAATCGAATACCACTACTACGTGACGCTTCGTCCGTTATGGAAAGACTGACCGGATGGACTTTATCCTTTCGCAACTGGCTGGATTTGGAACTGCCTTCGTTGGTCTGGCAGTGGACCCGCTGACCTATCTATACTTGATCGCATCCGTGTTCCTGGGCATCACGTTCGGCGCATTGCCCGGCCTAACGGCAACGCTGGCTGTGACGATCCTGACAGGTTTCTTCGGCAACAAGATTCCATTGGACTATTCGCTCATTGCCTTGCTCGGGGCCTATGTCGGCGCGATTTACGGCGGCTCTTACCCCTCAATCCTGTTGAACATACCGGGCACAGCAGCCAGCGCGGCGACGGCCATGGATGGCTACCCCTTGGCGAAAGCGGGTCGAGGGGGCGAAGCACTTGGGCTGACCACGACGGCCAGTTTCATTGGCACAGTTATCGGGACCATCACGCTTTTGATTTTTGTCTGGGCGTTGCTATTGGTCTCAAAGAGCATCGCAAGCCCGGAGAAAGCACTTCTTGCCCTTTTCGGCATTCTGCTTTCTGGCACTTTGATGAGCGAAGACCTGGTGATTAAGGGATGGATCGCCGGTCTGATCGGGCTTGCGATGTCCATGGTAGGGCTCGACCCATTGTTGTCAGAACCGCGCTATACCTTCGGTTGGTCTTACCTGATGAGCGGGTTTCAAGTCGTTCCAGTTTTGATGGGGGCTTTTGCGATCCCTCAAGTCATCGACGGTTTGCGGCACGTTGAGGCCGGGAAAATTCTGGCCCTGAAAGGCCGTATTCTTCCAAACCTTCGCTCTATTCGACGCTACCTGCCCACCATTGGCCGGTCAGGCGTGATCGGGACCGGGGTAGGAGCACTTCCCGGCGTTGGCGAAGATGTCGCAGGCTGGGTCAGCTACGGTGTCGGCAAGACTGTTTCTGCCGAGGGCGATAAATTCGGGAAAGGCTCCTTGGAAGGTCTGCTGTGCTCTGAAACTGCAAACAACGCCTGTATTGGCGGCGCGCTGATCCCGCTTTTGGTGTTGGGCATTCCCGGTTCACCACCCGCCGCCGCTTTGATGGGGGCTTTCAAAATCAACAACGTAATCCCGGGTCCGACGATAGATCCCGAGATCATTCTGCGTGTAGTCGCGATCCTTGTGCTGGCCTCCCTGACAATGTTCCTGATGGGGCTTTTTACCGCTCGGGTCTTTATCAAAATACTCGCCATCCCGCAGACCATCTTCTTGCCAGTCGTGATGGTTCTGACAACAATCGGGTCTTTCAGCGTCGGTGGCGGCATCAATGATCTTTACCTGATGCTTGGCGTCGGCGCCGTTGCCTATTTCATGAACCTCATGAAGTACCCAATCGCTCCGCTGGTTATTGGGGTTATCTTGGGAAGTCTGTTTGATGAAACCTTCCGCCGGTCGCTGTTCCTGTCGGACGGGGACCTTTCGGTCTTCTTTTCACGGCCCGGTGCGGCCATTCTGCTGGTGCTCAACATTGGTCTGATCCTCAGCCAATTGCCCGTTGCGAAGCGCGCTTTCTCACGTCTGAAAGGACTTTCTGTTTGATGTTTGTGGTTACTGTCACCTTCACTCTTAAGCCCGGTAAGAGAGACATCTTTTTGCCGCTGATGGTCGAAAACGCATCCACCTCTTTGCGTGAAGAACCCGGATGCCAGCAGTTTGACGTTTGCCTCGGCGACGATCCCGAGGCAGTTTTCCTCTATGAGGTTTATGATGACAGCGTGGCGTTCTCCGCCCACCTAGAAAGCGCGCATTTCAAATCCTTCGATGCGGCTGTGGCTGATATGATCGCTACGAAGACAGTTCACCAGTATTCCGAGGTCATCCGATGAATGATTGGGAAATTCACGCCGTGAAATACGCGGATCGCAATGCCCGCACTCGACGCGATAGCTTCATCTTAGATGACAATCACGACGCGCCTCATGCGATGGATTATTTCGTTTGGGTATTGAAACGCGGCAATGAAGTCATTCTGGTCGATACCGGCTACGACGCCGATGAGGCCGCCGCCCGTGATCGCCCGATCGCGATGGACCCTCGCGAGGCTCTGCGCCCCTTGGACATCACGCCGGAAGCGGTGACAGACATCATTGTGACCCATCTTCATTATGACCATGCGGGGGGACTGCATATGTTCCAGAACGCGAAGTTGCACATGCAATCGGCGGAAATGGCCTTCGCCACTGGTCCCTGCATGTGCCACGACCACCTGCGCGCGCCTTTCACTGCGGGCCATATTTGCGAGGCCGTAAAACGCCTCTATTCAGGTAAGGTCGTGTTCTACGATGGAGAGGCCGAGATTGCAGATGGGGTGACCGTGCATTGTATCGGCGGGCATTCGCGCGGGTTGCAATGCGTTCGTGTAAGAACGACAGCCGGGTGGATGGTTCTGGCCTCTGACGCCTCGCATTACTATGAGAATTTCATGGCGCGCAAAGCTTTTCCCATCGTCGTCGATTTGCAAGACATGATGGATGGTTTCGAGACCCTGGAGAGGTTGGCCTCGCATCCTCGACTTATCGTGCCCGGCCATGATCCACTTGTGCGTGAGATTTTTCCCGTCGGTACGGCACCGCATATCCATAGGCTGGATCCAGGGCCGACGAGGGACATTGAAATATGAAAATCGGCGTCATAGCGGACGACTTTACCGGTGCGAGTGATATAGCGAACACCCTGGCAAAGGGCGTGGAGCCGGAAGGTGGATTACGAACGGCTCAGTTTCCGGGTATTCCGACTGCCCCGGCGGACATGGAGATTGAAGCGGGTGTGATTTCGCTCAAAAGCCGCACCGCACCTATCGAGGAAGCCGTAGCAGACAGCTTGCGTGCTTTGCGGTGGCTCGCGGATCAAGGTTGCCAGCAGTTCATTTTCAAGTATTGCTCCACCTTCGATTCCACGTTGGAGGGAAATATCGGCCCCGTTGCGGAAGCGCTTGCCGACCAACTGGGCGCGCAAAAGGTGGTGTTTTGTCCAGCTTTTCCGACAACAGGGCGCACCGTCTATCACGGTCATCTATTTGTGCTCGGCAAGCTGTTGCACGAATCCGGGATGGAAAATCACCCTCTCACTCCGATGACGGATGCGAACATCAAGCGCTGGTTGCAGCATCAATCCGATGAAGCGGTTGGGTTGGTGCCAATTGACACTGTGAAGCAAGGGCCAGAGGCAATTGCTGATGCATTGCAGAACGCAGACGAGCGCTTTGTGATCGGTGATGCGATCTCGGACGAGGATTTGCTGGCCTGGGGCGAAGCTCTAAAGGATGCCAAGCTCATTACCGGGGGATCGGGGATAGCGCTGGGGCTACCCAGAAACTTCTTAGAAGAGACTTCATCCAAAAGTTCTAGCAGAGTGTTTTCCGGTATAGCAGGGCCAGCCGCTATCATTGCTGGATCTTGTTCAGGTGCGACCCGTGGGCAGATCGATGTTCATGCGGAATCCCACCCGACATTCGCCATTGATGTGCCGGGCGTCATGTCCGGGGATGTGACCGCGCAAACGCTTCTGGATTTTTTTGAAGCGCATCCGGGTCAGGCGCCGCTCGCATACTCATCTGGAAGCCCAGATGATGTGCGTGCGATCCAAAGTCAGTTCGGTCAGGAAGCGGTTGCAGAAAAACTGGACAATCTCTTTGCAGATACCGCGCGAAAACTTGTCCAAAAGGGCTACAAGCGATTGGTGGTGGCCGGGGGGGAAACATCCGGCGCTGTCGCCAAGGCCGTGTCTGAGGCACTGGGGTCACCAGCCATGTCAATTGGGCCAGAGATTGACCCGGGCGTACCTGTCCTGAGCGTTGGAAAAACTGAACCCATTGCGCTGGCTTTGAAATCTGGAAACTTTGGCGCTCCGGACTTCTTCGCAAAATCCCTCAGAATGATGGAGGCAGGCAAATGAGTTCTGAAGAACTGGCGCTGCGACGGCAGATGTCGGAACTGTGTGCTTCGCTGTTTGCACGTGGATTTTCCGTCGGTACTGCGGGCAACGTCTCCACACGTCTGCAAGACGGAATCCTCATGACGCCAACCAATTCGACTTTGGGGGATATCGACCCCGAACGCATCGCCAAGATTGATCTGGATGGGAACCACGTCTCCGGAGACAAGCCAACCAAAGAGGTTTTTCTGCATCAAGCCTTCTATGAGACGAGACCAGAAGCAGGTGCCGTGGTTCATCTGCACTCGACCTGGGCCACCGCTCTGTCCTGTCTGGAAGACACCGATCCAGATGACTGTGTTCCACCGCTTACGCCGTACGTGGTCATGCGCGTTGGCACGGTCAAACTGGTTCCATACGTTAAGCCGGGCGACCCGAAGTCCGGTGATTTGATCCGCGAACTGGGCGGCAAACATAGTGCTGTTCTGCTGGCCAATCACGGACCCGTCGTCTCAGGAAAAAACCTCTTCTCAGCGGTCTGTGCAGCAGAAGAGCTGGAAGAAACGGCCAAGTTGCTTGTGGCACTGCGGGGAATGCCAACCCGATTATTGGATGCAGCACAAGTCGCAGAAATCAAGGAAACTTTCGGAGGGATTTAAACCGACTCTAAAATGGTGAATGTGCAATCTGTCTGACGTCAGCGCCTACCGGACAGATTTAGGGGTTTGAGCAACGGAGGATTTCTGGTTCATCGAAGCCATTATGGAGCGAAGATGAATAAGAAATCCGGAACATCAA
>NZ_JBQFYP010000027.1:0-31298 GCF_056541545.1 Ruegeria sp. AG7 | reverse complement strand
AGATCGGGCGATACAAACAGGTCATCGGACTGGAACTGCGCAGCCGCAACATGGAGACCCAGACAACCGAAGCCCGCATCGCTGTCAAAGCCCTCAACCGCATGACCCGTCCAGGTCGTGCGACCTAGGAACGTGTCGCATAACGAACCGGGGAAAGGGGCAAATGCGGCCCAAGCGCTATTCGTGCAACGCGGTCTTTCGACGCGCTTGTCATTCACCTGCCAGCCCGCATCTCTCGGCAAAGCCGCGATCCGGCGATAACCGTAGCGGCCATACTGGCGGGCCAATTCTATCATGTCCGCCACCAGGCGCTTCTCATCAGTTCGACCTTTCGGCAGCTTTCGCTGTGTGGATCGGTGCTGTTTCAGGACACGACACGCCCCCTCTCATCGTTTGCTTTGCAAACGACTGCCGGGCAGCGGGACGTTCTGAGACACGCAGTTTGCGGCGCACATGGTTGATGCAGGCACGGCGACGGGCGGGGCTCAGTAGTTTCCCTTGGCCGCCTCCGTCAGGATCAGTTTGTCCAGGGTAAGATCCGAGACGGCCTTTCGAAGACGCTCATTCTCCTTTTGAAGGCGCTTGAGTTTCTTCAACTGATCCGTACCCATTCCGCCGTACTTTTTCTTCCAGCGATAATAGGTCTGTTCAACAAGACCAATCTGCCGGATTGCATCCAGGCGGGACATGCCTTGCCCCATCAATATCTCAACCTGTCGCAACTTCGAGACAATCTCTTCCGGCTTCGGTCGCTTGTTCGCCATGTGGTTCCTCCGTTTTCTTAACCATAACGGTGGACCACTTCAGTTGGGGAGGCTCACTGCGTTCAGTAAAATTGGATTGCCACTTGGAAGAGGATGGCGGATTGGTGGATCAGAGTAAACGACCCCAAACTTACCAGGCGTCTGCACATTTCGACCAACCTGGAACAAGGGACGCATCGTCGGCCAGAAGCGACGGCACTGGCCGAAACAGGTTTGTGCATCAGATATCGTCAACGGATGAACTGACTGCGCTCGTCACACTTGCGTTCCTCACCAATCCTCCTATGAAAGTGCAATAAATTGATCGGGGGAAAGCTTGCGATGCGCATGCGCGATACGTTCATCAAACCGATGCACCCTGAAGGTATTCGGTTTGTCGCAATCTTTGCCGCAATAGCTGTCGGCCTGTTTTTACTTTCTGACATTCTGGGTTGGATTGGCGTCGGTCTCACGATCTGGTGTTACTATTTCTTTCGCGACCCGGAACGGGTGCCGCCGACGGAAGAGGGTTTGATCGTCAGCCCGGCGGACGGGGTGGTTTCGCTGATCGAAGCGGCGGTACCTCCGAGCGAACTTGGGATGCCCGACGCGCCGCTTACCCGTGTCAGCGTGTTCATGAGCGTCTTCAACTGCCATGTAAACCGAACGCCAGTTGAAGGTGAGATTGCCGCTGTTGCCTATCGCCCCGGCAAGTTTTTCAACGCATCCCTGGACAAGGCCAGTGCCGACAACGAACGCAACAGCTTGCGTATTCGTATGGCAAACGGTCAGGATCTGGCTGTTGTCCAAATTGCGGGCCTAGTTGCCAGACGGATCGTCTGCTTCGTAAAACCCGGTGACAAGCTGCAAACCGGAGAACGGTTTGGATTGATCCGGTTCGGATCTCGGTTGGATGTTTATCTTCCTGATGGTGTCGAGCCACAGGTGCGTGTCGGGCAAACGATGATTGCGGGCGAAACCGTCCTAGCTAGTTTGCGCACACCTGAACAAAAATAGGTGGTGGGATCTGTGGCAAAACCATCTAAGCAGGAAGAGACCGGGTTCGCGCTGATCCATTTGTTGCCCAATGCGCTGACCATAACAGCTATATGCGCGGGCCTGACGGCGATCAGATTTGGTGTACAGGGCAATTACGTGCTTGCGGTGCAGCTCATTATTGCTGCTTGCGTGCTGGATGGGTTGGACGGGCGTATTGCGCGCCTGCTCAGCAGTGACAGCAAAATCGGAGCGGAACTAGATTCACTCGCAGATTTTCTGAACTTCGGAGTGGCCCCGCCGCTCGTTCTTCATTTTTGGGCCTTGCAGGATATTCAAAACGCAGCGTGGCTTGCCGTCCTGTTTTATGCGGTATGCTGCGTGATGCGCCTTGCCCGTTTCAACGTGGGTAGCAAATCCGAAGCCTGTGATCAGAACGATGCCTATTTCAAAGGGGTCCCGGCCCCTGCGGGGGCGCTGTTGGTGATGCTGCCAATGTATGTTTCCTTCGCTTTTGCAGATGCCCCGCTGCTGCCCGGCATATTGATTTGTCTTTACATGGTGGTCATCGGTCTGCTGCTCATCAGCCGGATACCAACCTGGTCTTTCAAGACGACGCGGATCTCGCGCGAGAATGCAAAATACTTTCTCATCGGGGTCGCTGTTGTTGGCGCGGCGCTGCTGACCTATCCCTGGGTCACGCTGATCGCGCTTTGCGTTGGATATGTGGGAACGGTTGCCTGGGCCTGGCGTGGCAAGGAAGTCTCTTCTAACCGTTAAGGACCTGATATGGACATAAAAGCCGTTCAAAACTCCTATGCTCGATGGGCGCCCGTCTATGACAAGACGTTTGGAGCCATCACCTGTGTTGGGCGGCAGCACGCGGTTGACTATATCAATAGACACCCGGGCAAAGTACTGGAGGTCGGCGTGGGCACTGGTCTGTCACTGGAACACTACAAGCCCGAGATGCAGGTGACAGGGATCGATTTCAGCGAGGAGATGCTGAAAAAGGCCCGCGACAAAGTGGAAGCCCAATCACTGAGTCACGTCGAGGAGCTGCGGCAAATGGATGCCCGCTCGCTTGATTTTCCGGACAACCACTTCGATACGGTTGCGGCGATGCATGTGCTGTCCGTCGTTCCCGAACCGGAAAGGGTGATGGCAGAAATAGCGAGGGTCTGCAAACCGGGCGGCAGAGTGGTAATCACCAACCACTTCCAACGAAAGCGGGGTTTGATTGCTTCCCTTGAACGGGTTTTTGCCCCGCTTGCAAACACAATTGGTTGGCATTCTGATTTCGAAATCGACACAGTATTGCAAGAGGATGTACTGACCGTCGGAGAGCAAAGAACCCTGCCACCGCTGGGGATGATGACCTTTTTGGTTTTGACGAAAACAGCATTTGCATAACGGCCTTGTCAACAATTCTCGTGGCCCACAAACTAGGAATTGAGCAACAGGCATTGCCAAGTTGATCGCGCTGTCCTTTTCGGATAGCGCGTAACATGACCATACCGACTTCATTGCTGCGGCTGAAAGGCTTCCGTTTTCCTCGCGAAATCATCGCTTATGCGGCGTGGGCATATCATCGGTTTGCGCTCAGCTCGGCAGATGTGGAGGGTTTGTTGGGGGAGCGCGGCGTGATCGTCAGCCGCGAAGCCATTCGCCTTTGGGTGAACCGTTTAGGGTCTCAGTTTGCCGATTGTATCCGACGAGACCGGCCCCAGCCGCACGACAAATGGCATATGGACGAAGTGGTCGTCCCGATCAACGGCGTGAAACATTGGCTGTGGCGTGCAATCGATGGCAATGGAGATGTACTCGACATTCTGATCCAGCCTCGCCGCAATGCCAAAGCCGCAAAGCGTTTTTTCGGTCGATTTGTTGTTGCCTATGGCGAACCACGTGTCGTTATCACGGACAAGCTGCGTAGCTTTATACCAAGCCGTTCAAGGTCATCGCGCCGGGCGCCGACCATCGGGCGCACAAGGGGCTCAACAACCGGACCGAAGGGTCACACCGGCCGACGCAAAAGCGGGAAAAGATGATGGGTCGGTTTAAATCACTAACCTAAGAGCAACGATTTCTCGTCGCCCATAACCAAATCAATACGATCTTTCGCCCCCGCCGCTATCGCCTTTCCACTCTCTCCTACCGCCATGTCAGCGCCGACGCGTTCAAGCTGTGGCAAGGTTATGCTACCGGGCTATCGGCTTGATTGCGCGGTCTCACGCTTATTCCAATCCACTTCTGATGACTTGGCAATGCCGGTCAACATAATCCGCAAAGGTCAATTCACGCCTGGGCTCCGCCCGTTTCAGCAGTTTATCCAACTGGTAGGATAATCGCCTCTCCAGTTCCATCCTTTCAGTTCTCGAAGAAACTTGCGGAAGACCCAGACGGTCCCAAGTTTAAGTCCGAGAGGCTTCAAACGCCGCCCATGCTTTTTCGAAGGCATCGAAATCGAACCCGGTTGCGCGGGCGGGATCCAGAATCAGTTTTTCGGTTTCAAGCAACTTGATGATCGCCCGTTCAAGCTTGCCCACGACTTCGGGCGGGATAACCAGCGCGCCATGCCGGTCCGCGTGCACGAGATCGCCATCCTTGATCACAAGGCCGAAAACTGTCACCGGTGTGCCAATCTCTTTTACGTGCACAAACCCGTGGCTTGGCCCGACAGACCCTGCAACTACCGGGAATCCATCCGGCAGGTCGCCGAGGTCCCGCATCACGCCGTTGGTCAGAGCGCCGCTGATGCCAAAGCCTTTGTGGACCGTCGTATTGATCTCGCCCCAAAAGGCGCCGACGCAATCTGGATAATCAAGATCCTCAACCACGGTGACAGCCGGGCCACTCCCACTTGCCATATGCCTGTAATAGTCCATCCGACGTTGGCGGATCACCTCAGGCGGTTCTGACGGCGGGCTCACAGCAGCGATCTTCGCTGTACGGGCATATCCCACCATCGCCCCCGCATCGGGATCAGAACACAACATCGTGCCCCAGGTAAATTCACTGAATCCGCGCTTGCCCTGCGCCACTTCGATGGCGTTACAAACAGTCGGAGTGTCGACCTTTTTCAGCAGGTCCAGCAAGGATTGGTTCATATCATCTCCAGCCAGCGGATCAGGGCCGCCGTTGTTTGTTGCGGTTGTTCCAATGTCGGCAGGTGGCCGGCGTTTTCGATGATCTCCAACCGGCTTTGTGGCATCAGCTCGTGCATCAACTCATGCCTTGAGACGGGGCACAGGCCATCGTCGCGCCCACAGAGAATGAGTGCTGTGTCGGTGAAGTTGCGCAGAGTGTTGCTCTGGTCAGGGCGATCACGCAGGGCTTTGGATTGATTGACGAAAACGTCCGGGCCAAGATCCATGGCCATGTCCATGCACAAATCCAGAATGGCGGCGCGGCGCGGACCGTCCGTCAGGTAGTTCGGTTTCATCTCTTCGGCCATAACCTTGCGCAGGTTGCCACGTCCGACGGCCTCAATCTGAGGGCTGCGCGTTGCTTTGACCTCGTCCAATTCAGCAAGTGGGTTCGTGTCCATCAATGCCAGACCAGCCACACGGTCCGGTGCCTGACGCAGGATTTCCATTCCCACGATGCCGCCCATCGAGAGCCCCGCCAGAGCAAAGCGTTTGGGTGCATAGACTAACACATCGGCGGCCAGCGCCTGCATCGTTTCATGGCCTCCGATTGGTGGGCACAGGATCGGGTATTTGCCTGATAAAGCGTCAATCTGCGGAGCGAACAACCGCGCATCGCACATCATTCCGGGCAGGAGGACAAGTGGCGTCATTTGACCAGGGCAGCCCCTTCGGCAAGTGCGCCCAACTTGGCGTAGGCGATATCCGGATCTACCGCACCAAAGCCGGCAAAGGTGCCAAAGCCGCAGTCCGATCCGGCGATTACACGCTCAAGTCCAACGATTTTCGTAAACCGCTCGATACGCTGAGCAATCAGTTCCGGGTGTTCGACAAAATTGGTCGTGGTGTCCACCACACCGGGCACAAGAACCTTGTCATCCGGAATTTCACCCTTGCGGTCACGGAATACCGTCCATTCATGCGCGTGGCGCGGGTTCGAGGTTTCGAACAGTACATAGCGAGATTTGGTGGACATCAGCGTCGAAAACACCTTGTCCATGCCGATGTCGCAGCAATGTGGCCCCTCGTAATTGCCCCAGCAGATATGGACGCGCACCTTGTCGGCTGGGACATTTAGCAATGCGTGGTTCAATGCCTCAACATGCATGTTGGCGATTTTCACGAACTCGTCGTCGGACAGATCGGTGAACAGCATATGCCGCGACAGGGCCAGATCCGGGCAATCCAGCTGCAAATCCAGACCCGCACCAATGATGGTCTCATATTCTTCTTTCATCGCGTCGGCCAGCGCGGCCAGATAGGCCTCGCGCGTTGGGTAGAAGTCATTCTGCAGAAAAAGGGAAATTACCCCTGGGCTGGCGGCGTTCATAAAACCGCGCGCGACCCCTTGTTCGGTCATCGCCGCCTTGAGATTGTCTATGTCCTTCTGCAGCTCAACTTGCCCTATTGAGCGCACCTCGCCCACGCACATGGGCCGTGCATATTGGGGCGTGCCGCCATCATCCGCCAGACGTTGCAGATATCCGGGAAACATTTTGAGGTCTGCAGGCGCATTGCGCGGGCTGTCACCTGCAAAACCGGTATACCGGTCCTTGACGTAAGTGGCGTAAGAAATCTTTGAGGTCTCACCGTCCGAGACGATATCTACCCCAGCCTTGGCTTGTTTCCGCACGGTCTCGGACACGGCAGCGGTCATGCAGGCGTCAAATGCAGCCTGATCGAACGGTTCCTCTCGCTCGCGAGCAAAGATGAAATCAACGACCTTCTGATTTCGTGGCAGACTTCCCACATGGGTGGTTGAAACGCGGGTCATGTCTTCATCTCCTTCCAAATCTTGATCCAGCACCGGGCCGGAAACCCGGCGCTGGATGCGCTAAGCGCGCCCCGAATGAAACCGGGACACGCAATTTTGGCTTTATGCACCCGTCCAGGTCGCGCCTGCCGGATCGTCGGTTGCGGTGATACGATACAGCCCCGCTTCTCCGGTCATCGACGGCTCGGCGCTGTAGCTTTCGCCGGGCAGAACCAGTGCGGTGTCGCCGTTGGACAGGGTGGTCTCGACCTCATTGATCCTGATGCGCCAATGGCCGCTGGCCGGCATCAGAACCACGGGTTTGTCCGCCTTGACCTGTTCGGCCACGGCCGAGCCACGGGTCAGGAAATCAACCTCGAACCCTGGCTTGTCCTTGATCAGGCCGTTTTCACCGATCACAACCGCAGGCTTGTCCGCCGCCAGCGCCATCAGGTCCCAGTAGCGGGCGACATATTTGCCGATCACCGCCTCAACGGGAACCTCGGGATAGGCTTTCAGTTCTTCCTCGGTCAGCAATGGCATGGGCTGCACATTGTGCGGCAGTTCCTCGCCCTTCTTGCTGTCATAGAGAACGCCATTGTTGCCCAGCACCAGGCCATGGGCCTGCGCGTCCTCGATCACCTGAGGCGCCCAGGTCACGCCGCCACCGGCATCGTCGCCCCCCAACATCGACATGATCATGCCATAGTCCTGGCCGACATTCTCGAACCCGCGGAAGATGCCGGTCGGGATGTTGAAGATGTCACCTTCTTCAGCGATGAACTCGCCCGCCGTGCCATAACGACCCCAGAAGAACCGCCATCGACCTTTAGCAACAAAGAACACCTCGGCGGTAGTGTGACTGTGCAGTGAGTTGCGGCATTTCGGCGGTTGCCCCGCTGCGCCGATGTTGAACCCGATCTTGTCGGTGATGTGGACGTGCTGATCCGGGCTTTCGCTGACGCCGCCGCCAATGATTGTAAAGTTCTCTTTCTGGTCTGAACCTGGCGTGTGGGCGTCGATGAACGCGGTTTTACAAGGCTTCAGTTCGCCATAACGGACGATGCGGCTTTCGATGGTACTCATATCTTTTCTCCTTTTGATTTGGGTTTGATGAAATCAATCCAAACCACCCGGCGGGCGATTGTTCAGCCGCCGGGCGCGCAGGCTAGCGCGATGGGCGTGGTACCGCCGCAACGCCTGCCCGGCATCCAGATTTGAGATACGGTTCGACATTCTAGAGATCACCGGTCTTCAGCAGAATCTGTTTCCAGATCGAGGTTTCGTCAAACAAGGTGTATTCTTTGCGCAGACCCCACGGACCGAACTCGGCGTGGCTGATGCCCAGCACAAAGACCTCGGCCCCTGTGGGCACGCCGAACACGCCCCAGCCGTCATGCTTGCCGTGCAAAGACCAGCGGATCGCGGCGCGCGGCGGCATCATCGGGTCGTCACGGCCGATCTGATGGTGGATCTTGAATTCGGCACGTGGGAACGCTGCGCGCAGACCCATCCAGAACCTATCAACCGGCCCCCAACTGTGGCCGGTCGTGCCGCAGGGATATTCTGACAGAACAGCGCGGTCGTATTCAGCCTCGATCACCCTCATATCGGCATTCATGATCCGGGTCAGGATATCCGCGTATTTCTGGCCCCATTCACTGTCATTGCCACGGCCTTTATAGGGGCCGGGCCTATCGTTCGCGGGCGTGAGGGGCTGCACGCAGGCGTCTGGCCCACCCTCGCGCGCGATCAGATCGCGGGCGTATTCCTTGGGATCCCAGCCCATCTGCTGCACGATCGCGCTCTGGTCGCGGATGAGCCACTCATCGTTGATCTGGTTGTTTATTGCGTGGCAGTCGGCAAGAATGCGGTAGATCAGTTTCTTGCCAGTCGCCTTGCCATAAACACCGTCACCGAGATGGCTCGCGGTGGATAAAAGGCGATGCGACGACAGCATGCCCTCTTCTGGCGTTCCCGACCAGATCACATCCTCGCCCAACAGTGTACGATCAGGGAACTCTGCAAGGGTCGCCATAGTGGCAGCAATGACATTCTGATTTCCGACAACCACCGACCCAGGCGAACGCACGACGATGTCCGGGGCATAATAGTCGTGCAGCGTCGCAATGCCGCGATCTTCCCAGATTTCTTTGGTGATTCCTATTATGTAATCGGGAAAGTCTTTGAATTTGGGATTAAATCCCTTCATGTCTTCCATCCTTCAGGTATGCGGGCGGAGCCTCGAACAATCAGCGGCCCGTCAATCTCGACCCGACGCGGGCCGGCATCGGGGTCCTCAATCTTGCCAAGCAGAATATCGACAGTTTCGGTGACCATGCGATTGGCAGGCTGTCGAATGGTGGTCAGGTTGTAGGCTGGCCATGAGGCGACAGTGACATCGTCGTACCCGATGACCGAAACGTCGCCCGGAACATTCAGCCCTAATTCGAACCGCAGCGTGTCCATCACGGAAATGGCCATGTGATCGTTGGCGACAAACACAGCATCAGGCGGATCGGCTTCGAACATCCTCAGCGTGGCTTGCCGGGCTTCTTCCGTCGAAAAATTTCCTACCTCACGGGCGTGCAGCGTAACCCCGGCTTTCTGCAAGGCGGCAACAAACCCTGTTTCGCGGTCACGCTGGGTCGAAGCTCCTTCCCACCCGGCGATATATCCAATCTTTTGGTGCCCAGCTGCCAACAGGAACTCAGCCGCCTTTCGACCACCGGCAACGTTGTCGGATGTAACTGACGACATTGCCGTGTCATCTTGTGCCCGATTGAACAACACCATCGGTATACCGGCCGTTCGGCAGCGGTCGGACAAATCCGAGGACAAAGCCACCGAAGCGGCGATGATCCCTTCGACCTGAAAGTCGAGTATTTCTTCGACCACATTGTCGATGTTTCCAGACTCATGCGAAGCCATGAATATCAGCACGTGGTATCCACGTTCCTGTAACGTGTTTGTCAGCTTCTCCAGCGCCTCGGGATAGAACTGGTTGTTCAGATAGGCCACGACAAGCCCGATGATCCGGCTTTTCCCGGACACCACAGCGCGGGCCAGAACGTTCGGGCGATAGCCCAGTTCCTTGGCCGCCTTGCGCACCTTTTCAACGGTTTTTTTCGACGCCGACGCGCCGGGGGTGAACACACGGCTGACCGCAGATTGGCTGACCCCGGCGAGACGGGCAACTTCCAGTGATGTAACTTTTTGTGTCGCCATCAGTCTGCCGTCCAACCTCCGTCAACTATCAATGCCGTGCCCGTCACCAGCGCCGACGCGTCCGAGGCCAGATAAACCACCGCCCCCATGATGTCCTCAATCTCTCCCGGGCGACCCAGTTTTATTTTGTCCAGAATCCAGGCCCGCTTATCCGGATCGTCGAAAGTCGACTTTGTCAGATCCGTCAGAATGAAGGTGGGGCAAATCGTGTTAACCCGGATCTTTGACGGTCCGAACTCAAGCGCCATCGCCTTGGTGAAGCCTTCAACCGCGAATTTCGACGCACAATAAACCGCGCGTTCGCGACCACCAACATGGCCCATCTGGCTAGAGATATTGATCAGTGAACCGGGACGGCCGACGTCGAGCAGGCCTTTGGCAACAGCCTGGGTCAGGAAATATGCACCTTTGACATTGACCCCTATCACCGCATCGAAATCTTCAGGCTGTGTTTCCACGGCCTTGCCGTGTCGGGCAAGCCCGGCTGAGTTCAGCAGAATATCGAACGGCCCATTTTGCGCTACAGCTTCAGCGGTTGCCGCCACGTCCGAAACATCCAGTTCCAGAACCCTGGCAGACCATCCCTGCGCCGACATATCTTTTGCAATATCCTGCAGCGCACCTGCACGGCGCGCTGCCAAAGTGACCTCAGCACCATGTTCCGCCAGCGCCACAGCGCAGGCCATGCCTATGCCCGACGAGGCTCCGGCGACCAAAGCTCGCTTGCCGCTCAGGTCGAAACTGGGGGTGCTGGGAAAATGTGGCATATCAGACCTCGCCGACCGGGAATGGGATGGTGCCCGGTACACGTGCCTTATTGAACTCACGCAGTCGGGCAAAAACATCTACGCCCAATTGCAGATACGCGTCCAGCAGATCGACCAACACCCAATTCTCGCGGATCAGCCCACCTTCCAGACGCCAGAAATCAAGTGACTTCAAAGTGATCCGTTTGCCCGAAGACGCAATCCCCATCCAGCCGTCATGGGTGACGGTCTGGATCATGTTCGGCCAGCCGGTCACAGCGGCGTAGTCGCCATCACCAAAAAAATGAAAGGTAATCTCGTCAGCGTGCTGGCCACGATCGGGCATTCCGTTGAGGAAGGGAATCTGGTGCCAGTTGCGGAATCCCGCGATACCGCGCGCTGTCCCGATCCCGGCGGGGCCGTACCAGTTCATGCGCGGATGCCAGAACCGCTCCATCTCCATCACTTCGGGCCCACCCTGGCTGGGGTGTTTCTCAAGATGTTTCAGCATGTCGACGATATGATTGCACGAGGCCAGAGATTTCACCTCATCCCACGGTCCGGATACAACGCCATCCAGAGACGCCGGGCCGGGGATGCAGAACTCCAGCCCCAGAGACGGGGCCATTGGCCAGGCATTCGCCTGCATCATGACTTCGGGAATATCCCAGAGTGTCTGGATCTCGACAACCTTGCCTTCTTCGAAACGGTAGAATTCGTGGAACCGCATATGGACCAAATGCCCGGTCGGCGGGATGTCCAGCCAGGGGGCGACAAAGGTGCCGAAGTAGTGGCCGCCGCAGCCGACCCAGTCGTTGCCCTGTTCTGTCCGACCACCCATGACGATCCAGTCGCGACGCTCAAGATCGGGCATGGATTTTAGTATCGGCGCATAACAGGTGTCATAGAGTTCCTGCGGGCCGGTCAGATCTCCGAATGGATACAACATGTGGATGGCAGCATCGGGCGCGATTACTGCCTCTAGCGCAGCTCGTGCCCCAGCTTCGTCGAATTTATACATAGCCTCGCGCAGGGGCGCGATCAGGGCCTTGTGGGTAGAGTGAGTATCCATTGCGAAATCTCGCATCGTGTTAACTTCTTATCCAAAAAATTCTGTAGCGCCACGTTCGATTCCGGGCGCAAGATTCGTCCCGCTTACGAGGACGCCTCGGCCGTCTCGCGATATGGTGCGCCTTCACCATAGGGCACGTTGATGCCCCCGTAACGCCGGAGGCGGATGTTGCATTGTTCGGCATGGCCGACAAAGCCTTCCAGCATGCACAGGCGCGAGCCGTATTCGCCGATCATCGCCGCGGCCTCATCAGTGACAACTTTCTGATAGCTGTGGGTTTTCATGAATTTGCCGACCCAGAGCCCGCCGGTATAGCGCCCGGCCTTCTTGGTCGGCAGTGTATGATTGGTTCCGATCACCTTGTCGCCGTTGGCCACGTTGGTGCGCGGCCCCAGGAACAGCGCGCCATAACAGGTCATGTTTTCCAGAAACCAGTCGTCGCGGTCGGTCATGACCTGAACGTGCTCGGAGGCAATGTCTTCGGCCATTTGCAGCATCTCGTCATAGGTGTCGCAGACGATGACCTCGCCATATTCTTCCCAGCTGACTTTGGCGGTACCTGCGGTGGGCAGGATTCCGAGGATACGGTCGATCTCGCTCAGTGTTTCTTGGGCCAGCTTGTGCGAGTTGGTGACGAGAATGCAGGGGCTGTTATAACCATGCTCGGCCTGTCCCAGCAAATCGGTCGCACAAAGCTCGGCATCTGCAGCAGTTTCATCGGCGATGACCATCGTCTCGGTCGGACCCGCGAAAAGATCGATACCGACGCGGCCAAACAGCTGGCGCTTGGCTTCGGCCACAAAGGCGTTGCCGGGGCCAACCAGCATGTGAACCGGATCAATGGTCTCAGTCCCGATCGCCATGGCGCCGATGGCCTGGATCCCACCCATCACGTAGATCTCGTGGGCACCGCCCAGATGCATCGCTGCGATTACGGCCGCATTGGGTTTGCCCTGAAACGGCGGGGTACACGCTATGATGCGCGGAACACCCGCAACCTTTGCTGTTGCGACCGACATATGCGCCGATGCCACCATCGGGAACTTGCCGCCCGGCACGTAGCAGCCAACCGACTGCACAGGGATGTTCTTGTGACCCAAAATCACTCCTGGCAGAGTTTCAACCTCGATATCCAGCATCGAGTCGCGTTGTGCCTGCGCAAAGTTCGTCACCTGCTTCTGCGCGAATTTGATATCGGCCAGTTCGCGTTCAGTCAGCGAGTTGATCAATTCGTCGATCTGATCCTGGCTTAGACGGAAACTTTCCGGCGAGTAATTGTCGAACTTCTCTGACAGCTCACGCACAGCGGTATCGCCGCGGGTTTCGATATCCGCCAGCGTTGCCTCGACAACAGCTCGGGTTTTGGCATCGTCTTCTGCTCGGTCAGCTTCTGGTTTGCCGCGTTTCAGGTATTCAATAGCCATTGTCTCTATCCTCAGTTTTCGGGCCGGGGTGGAGTTTTTTCTCCCCGGTCAAATGCTTCCCAGCCTTCGCCATTGAACAGATCAACGCCAAGCTGCGCGGCGACATGGGCGAAATCGACGTTCACCCAGTTGTCAACGATCTTGCCGTCGACGACTTTCCAGAAATCCATATATCGGATCTCGACCCGCTTGCCGGTGGGCGCGATGCCCAAGAACTCGCCCGAATGAGTCGCCTCCTGTCGGCCAAAAGCGGCAGCCCACTCGCCCATGTAAAGTCGGGCCTCGTCGATGCAGGTCTTATCAGAAAATGCTGCCTGGAACGGGCGCTGCCAGTTGTTCTGAAACTCCTTGAGCCCAGTTTTGGTGCCGCAGCCCTGGTTGCCGATCCAGCGGAACCCTTCTGCGAAGAATTCGCCGATATCGTCGATGCGGTGATCATTCAAACCATCGACCATGCCCTCGACCACGGCGCGGGTTTCGTCTGTCTTGCTCATGTCCGTGTCTTTGGTCAGCACGGCCTGTTCGGGGCGGGAGCCCTTCATGTGTTTTTTTCCTTTTATGGTCACCAAGGGGTTTTCTGTGTCGACTGGGAAGGTCAGCCTGCTGTCAGAAAATCCCTTGGCATCCGGTTGAGCGCCGGGTGGCGAGCAATGGCGTTATGTCTGGCAGAACAGCTCATTGGGTCTGTTCAGAAATTTCGGCAAAAAGGTCGTAACCCAGTTGCAACAGCAGATGTGGAATATCGAGCATGCACCAGTTCTCGATGATCTTGCCGTCTGCGCAGCGCCACCAGTCGCAGTCACGCATAAAAACGCGCTTTCCCGTTGGCTCCAGGTCCAGGAAGGGTTTGACGTGGACGCCGGTGATCTGCGGCCAGCCGCACAGGAACGCATAGTCGCCATCCCCGGCCTTGCAATTCGAACCAACGCCGGTGACGCCTGCATCCGTGCCGTCGCCCCAGCCCTCGAACGTGTTTTCGAAAGGGGACTGGAAGCCGGCAAACGCATCCACTGTCGCATAAGAGCCTAGCCCGCCGGGACCGTACCACACCATTCGGTCATCCCAATAAGGTCGCCAGCTTTGGTCTTCGGTCGTCAGCTGTATTAGCATGTCCTCGACCAGATCTGCTGTGGCGCGTGACTGCGCTGGGTCTGATGGCCCAATGACGATGCCGTCATGAGTTGCCGGACCTGGCACGACACCTTCATAGCCCTGTAGGTTCAAAGGCCAGAGGCCGAGTGCGATGATCAGTTCTGCAAAGCCGAGGAAGACATAGGATTCGACGATCTTGCCATCTTCCATTCGGTGGAATTCACCAAACCGCAGAAATGCCAGTTTGCCACTGGGTGGAATACCACAAAGCGGTCGCGTGAAATGACCATGGAAATACCCGGTTGAGGTGACCCACTCGCTTCCCAGGTATTCGCCACCCGTGACCACATAGTTCTGACGGGTGAGCCCCTCGAACGCCTCTGATATCGCAAAGATGACAGAGCTGACGTAGCCGTTGCCATCGTGGGCTGCATTGATCGGATGGCTCGCTTCGGTAGTGGCCGTTGCGGCGAAAATCTCGCTGGCGGCCGTCTCCATGGTCTCGCCGAGGCCCTTATCAAAGCTTTCGAGAAACTGACGATAAAGCTGTTTGTTTTCAAACGTGGTTCCGGTAGCAATACCCATCGCTGGGCGATTTGCGCGCTTGTTCATGGCGCTTTCCTTTTTAGAACGTGTTCCTATTCGCTGTGACGGTGTGCTGGCACGAGGACCTGCGCGCATCAAAGCAAATGGAATTCGTCCCGGCCGACGGGCCCCGCGCGCAGCCAAGTTCAGGCTGGCTGCGTGCGCGTGGGCAGATACGGACTGAGGATGAGTGCGCCCCATTTGTGTCAGCCTTTCACAGCCCCGGCGGTCAGGCCGCCCACGATCTGACGCTGGAAGAACATCACCAGGAGGAACAGTGGAACTGTGGCTGAAACCACCGCCGCTACAGCAAACATCACGTTGCCCTCAGTCTGTGTTGTACCGAGGAAGGCGGCGATGGCAGGCACCATGGTGCGGTTGCTTTCGGACAGCAGCATCGCGCCCACAGCAAAATCGTTATAGGCCAACAGGAAGGAGAACAGCCCGGTGGTAATGACACCCGGCCACATCACCGGAATGATCACGCGTCGGAAAGCCTGAAACTGGTTGCATCCGTCGACCTTAGCACTTTCATCCAACTCGCTTGGGATGTTCTTGAAGAAGGAATGCAGCATCCACAGGGTGAACGGCTGGTTGATTGCCACCAGCACGATAATGGTGGTCGGAAGAATCCCCCAAACATTCCATTCAAAGAAGGGCAGAAGATATCCTGAGACCAGAGTGATTGGCGGCATTGCACGGAAAATCAACGCCGTGATCAAAAGCCAAAATGTGTAGTTATAGGTTGACCGCGAAAGGGCGTAACCCCCTAACGTTCCGATGGTCAGCGAGATGGTAACTACAAAGAAACACACGATCCCGGTGTTCAGAACATTGCGCCAGAACTCTTCCTGAATCCATGCGCCCTCATATCCGGTGGTGGTGAACGGCGAGCCATAAACCGCTTCGGTTCGGGCGCCGGTCAGGGCGTTGGTCCAGTCAGCGATCGAGAAGAAATCCAGCTCGACCTTGAACGATCCCCAAACCGTCCAAAGGAACGGAAAGGCGGCCAGGATAAACCAAAGGAGCACAAACAGGGACGAGGCGATCCGAAGGCTTGTAGGCATTCTTTGTGCGCGGCTGGCCATATTATCTCGCTCCTTTGAAATCGCGCCAGGTGCGGACAAGCACGGGCGACAGAAGAATGGCGACCCCGATTATCGTCATCACAGAGGTAGCGGCAGCGGAAGACAGTTGCCGAGTCTCGCCACCGAGATCGTAAAAGATGAAGGTGCTGAGTGATTGCGCATGCGCTTGTGCGCTGAAGCCGATGATAGGTTCAAACACCTTGAAGTTATCCATCAACTGGATCAGCGCAACAAATGTGACCAGAGGCATGAGGTGGGGAACAACCACAAATTTGACCTGTTGCCAGCGCGTAGCCCCGTCGATCTGGGCAGCCTCGATCTGGTCTTGGGGCAAGGTTTGCAGACCAGCATAGAACACGACAAAGGCAAAAGGAGCGGCGTGCCAAACACCATAGACCATCAGTGCCACCCACATCAGCCCTGTTGAGGCTTTTAGGCTGAAATTCGGATCTCCGGCCAGATATACGAGGGCGTTTCCGATCACCCCGCGACTGTCAATCATCCAAAACAGGATGAGCGAGCCGATCAGCGGGGTCACAATCATGGGCAGAAGAGAGAAAAAGATCATCAGACCCTTGAGTTGCCGGTGCAAGGAGTTGACCGCCAACGCAATCAACAGCCCCAATACAATTGTGAGCGGTGTCACGACAGCTACGAAGGTCAGCGTAAACGCCATTGCCCGATAAAAGGGCAAATTCCCGAGCTCCGAGAAAAACTCGCCCCAATTGTCACTCGAGGCCCAGATTTGACCAAACTCCTGTGTCGCCAGATGGCCTCGATTAAAGTAAATGTCCAATCCCACAAACCGGCCCAGAGGTTGCTCGGCGCGAAGGGCCGCAGTGGCCGCTTGATCAACAGTGGTCTCGGTTGTGCATCCGATAAGCGGGGTGCAGTTCTCAACCTCCAACAGAACGGCCGGGTGCGGGGCGAAAATCGATTGGGTCACCACCGAGACAATAGGCATGGCGATGAACAACAACATCGCAAGACCTGTGGGCAAGAAGAACCAAAGGAATGTCTTATGGCGCACGTTGCAATCCTCTCATCGGTGTGTTTGTGCGGACGCCGTTCAAGAACGCCCGCACAAGGCACATCTTATTGAAGGTAACCTTGCTCGATGGCGGCAGCCCGATAAGCAGCCTCGACATCGGCCAATGCCTGCTCGGCTGATTCCTTACCTTGCATGAAGTCCGCAAGTTCGTTGCCGAGCGCCGTGTGCATCAAGCCCATGTAAGGCAACATCGGATAGGGCAGTGTACCCATCTTGGCTGCCGCAAACACACCTTGGGCATCTTTACCAGGCTGGTAACCTTCGATAAGCCAGACTGCCAGAGGCGTGGTTTCATCATTCAGCATGTCCGGGCGGATGCCGTGCTTCATAGCAATGAACGTGGCCTCAGCTTCTGCATCCGGAATGTTTTTTCCGACAGTCCAACCGTCCCACCACAGGGTCGTCGCTGGTGTGGTGCCGCCGCCAACCGTCAGCGGAGCGCCAATCGCATGGCCATCGATCACCGCCTGTAGCACACCTTCGGTAGTGGTTTGCTGCGATGCGCGCGAGCCCCACATATTCATGATCGCAACGTTGCCAGCGCGGTATTCGGCATTGGTGGCATTAGAGTCATGCGTCAGGAAGTCGGGATTCATGTATTCCGACAAAGCCTTCATCATGTTCAGGGCGTTGACACCGGCCTCAGAATTCACGTTGGGTTCCGCCGTACCGGGTTTAAAATGGCTGCCGCCATAGCCAAGGAACATATTGTTGAATTCCTGCGCCAGGTTCCAACCCGATGCATAGGCTCCACCAACCGGGTTTTGCATGATGCCCTGCGCACGAATGGCCTCGGCCACCTCGAGCATTTCCTCATAGGTGGTCGGCACTTCGACGCCAGCCTGTTCCAGAACATCCTTGCGATACATCAGATGCTGCGCGTTCGCCATAAAGGCGACGGCCATGATGTTGTCGCCAATCTTGATCAGCTGCCCAGGCTGCAGGTCCTGGCCATATTTTTCCACCAGATCATTGAGCGGACGAATAACGTCTTCGTTCATCAGTGCCACAACCGAACTATTGGCGATGATTGCGGTTGTGTATTCCGACGGATTGCCTGACAGGCCAGCCACGTTGATGGTCTGGTGCTCGGATGTCAGGTTGGATTCTACCGGCGCTCCGGTGCATTCCTTTGCTCCGGCTGCGACGGCCTGGATGGCCGCAAATTCATTACCGACTATGTTGACACGTGCGCCGATTTCGCAGGCATATCCTGCGCTTGCGGCAAAGGCGGCTACCGAGCCGGCCAATGCAATATTCTTCAGAAACATCAATATTCCTCCCTAGATGGATGGGTGCATCTTCGAAGTCTGCACCCTGGTTACCCCGTCCCAACGGGTGTCGTTTGCGGTTCTCAGCCTTCCAGGCGAGCCCCAGTTTGCGCATCAAACAGATGGCAGTGGTCGGTATGGATATGAATCGAGACCTGATCGTCGATTTCGGCCCGATAGGTTTTGTCGGCCTTGACCGAGACCAGCGCACCACCGATCCGAACCGAGACCATGGTGCTGTCGCCCAACAGCTCTTGTGTATAGATCGGTGCATTGATCTCGCCGCCGCTTTCCACAACATTGGCGTCCTCGGCGCGAAACCCCAGCGTGATAGGACCGTCGGGCGCGTTCAACCCGTGTACCTCAGTGCTTTTGGCGCGAAACACGCCACCCTGAACCTCGCCATCGACAAGGTTCATTGCCGGGTTGCCGATAAAGCTGGCGACAAAGGTGTTGGCGGGGGTGTCATATATATCGACCGGAGTACCGACCTGTTGCACGACACCCTGTTTCATGATCACCACCCGATCAGCCAGTGTCATAGCCTCGATCTGGTCGTGGGTGACATAGATCGTGGTGACCGCCAATTCGTGGCTGAGGTTCTTGATCTGTGCGCGGGTGGAAACGCGCAGTTTTGCGTCAAGGTTGGATAGTGGCTCGTCCATAAGGAACACGTTCGGCTCGCGCACTATGGCACGAGCCAAGGCAACCCTCTGACGCTGACCACCAGACAATTCCGCTGGCTTGCGGTGCAGGAAGTCATCCAACTCAACCATGGCCGAAGCGCGCCGCACTTTTTCGTCATGGGTAGCAGGGTCAATACCGCGAACTTTCAGCGGGAAGCGAATGTTCTCATATACATTCATATTCGGATAGAGCGCGTATGACTGGAACACCATCGCAACATCGCGGTCTTTGGGCTCCATGTCATTTACTCGGGCACCATCGATCAGAATATCGCCCTCAGATGCGTCCTCGAGGCCAGCAATCATGCGCATTGTCGTGGTCTTTCCGCAACCTGACGGCCCAAGAAGTACCAGAAATTCCTTGTCGGCTATTGTCAGGTCAAAATTGTCAACTCCGACAAACGATCCCCAACGCTTTCCAACATTGCGAAGTTGAATTTCGGCCATTCTGTCCTCCCTGTTGCACTCGTAGTGCATACGCTTGCAAAACCATAGACAACAAAAGAAACATCTGGCAAGCTTTTTTTGCATGCGTGTGCAAAAGCCGACTTCATCTTCCTCGCAATTCGCCCCTTGGCAGCGACTAAAGAACTGAAAGAAAATAATAATGTCCTATGAAATCCAAAAATCGATCATCTTGGATTACTACACGGCGCTCAGCAGCGTAAAAGAATCGGATATCGCCAACACGTTGTCTGAGTTCTGCACAGAAGACTACCTGTGGCGCGGTTTCCACCCGTTTGATGAGCTTCGGGGCACCCATGACGTAGCACAGGCATTCTGGCGTCCCCTGAAGCAAAGTCTAAGGAAAATGCAGCGCCGGATGGACGTGTTCATGGCCGGAAAAAACGAGATGGACGGATTCACCTCGGTCTGGGTTGTTTCAATGGGGCATCTGATGGGCCTGTTCGACAATGCGTGGCTGGGCATCGCCCCCACGGGCAAGATGGCGTTTTTGCGCTATTGTGAGTTCAACAAGATCGAGAATGGCAAGATCGCCGAAACGGCGATGTATTTCGACATCCCGCATTTCATGATGCAGGTCGGGTTGCAGCCCTTCCCGCCTCAAACTGCAGCCCATCTGGTTCAACCCGGACCGATGACGCATGACGGGTTGATGTTCAGCCCGCAGCCTGCCGAAGAAGGCGAGAAAACTCTCGACACGATCAATGCCATGATTTCCGATCTCGGCCAATGGAACAGCGGCTTGAGCCTTGAGGAAGAATTGCGCCAGACATGGAGCGAAGACATGATTTGGTGGGGGCCCGCCGGGATCGGTGCGACCTATACGATTGAGCGTTATGCAAAGCAGCACTCAGGCCCGTTCCGCGCATCCTTAACGGACCGCTCGAAGACCAAGCACATTTGCCGCTTGGCTGAGGGTCACTATGGCGGCTTTTTCGGCTGGCCGAATTTCACGGCGCGGCCCACCGGCGGGTTCATGGGTATGCCCGCCACAGACAAGGCCGGTGAATTCCGTGTGATCGACATCTATCGTCGCGCGGGTGACAAGCTGGCCGAGAACTGGGTTTTCATTGACCTGCTGCACTTCTGGAAACAACAGGGTGTCGATATTTTGGGGCGCATGTCGAAAGTACCGCGAACATGACCGGCTGGATCGATGCCCATCACCACCTTTGGGACCTTGAAGCTGTAAACTACCCCTGGCTGATGGCGCGCGGGGTGGAAAGGTTCTTTGGCGACCCGACGCCGATTCAACGGAATTATCTACTGCGCGAGTTCCGGTCCGAAGCCGCGCCCTGCGGAGTCGGTGCCTCGATCCATATCCAGGTGGGAGCCAAAAACGGTCTGGACGAAGCCCGGTGGGTTCAAGCTGTCGCCGAAACCAATCCAGACTGGCCAATGGCGCAGGTTGTGTTCTGTGACCTGACCTCGGCTGACCTACACGCCCAGCTTGATACGTTTCAGGCTCTTCCAACTGTACGCGGTGTGCGCCAGATCGTCGGGCGCGCACCCGGAGAGGACGCGCAGACGGGAACCAATTTCCTGTTGGACGATCCGCGGTTTCTGGACGGACTGAAGGAGGCTGGACGGCGTGACCTCAGCTTTGATCTGCAGCTCATTCCTGATTTGATCGGAAAAACCACCCGAGTTCTCGCGCAAGCCTCGAATACACGAGTCGCTCTATGCCATGCCGGATCACCATATGACCGCACTCCGGCGGGCCTGAAAAGCTGGGCTCAAAGATTGCGCGCTCTGTCCGATCTGCCGCACGTCTCATGCAAGCTCTCAGGTCTGGGCATGTTCGATCACAACTGGGCGCCTGAGAGTATTCGCCCGATCGTGGAGATTTGCCTTGAACAATTCGGACCAAAGAGGGTCATGTTTGGCTCGAATTTCCCGGTCGACAAACTCTATGGCAATTACACATCGCTGGTACAGGCTTACCGTGATCTGGTTCCGGCTGAGGCCCAATCGGCTGTGTTCAGAGAAACCGCAGAACACTTCTATGATCTCGAGGTGCCCTGAGAATGATATTCATCCTTGAAACAATAAGGTTCTGTCGCAGATTTCTTTGAGAACTGCACAGACGGAGCTGGAGAGGCGATTGTCCCGCCAGTTGTTAGGCCGGTAATCGGCTCTCAGAAGTCATCTCGACTTCCGCCCATCTGACAGCGATGACTTTGACGTTCCGGCACTCAAACGCAACGGGGACAGTCGTTCCGGGGAACCCGTAGGAATGGGGAAGCCTTCCAAAAGATAATGGAGCTCGTTTCGGACCCATGAGGTGTTGGTATTCAAGGCTTGAATTGACAGAATCTTCAACATTGATCCTGTGCAGATGGGTTCGTCACAGATTAATTGGGTTTGCCCGCGAGGGTCCCAAGGCAAAAAACCCGGAAGAGAGCGTGATACGGAGGTAAAGCAGTGACCCAACAGAACTGGAGCCAGGCAATTCTCGACCGGCTCAAGTCCGAAGGAAGTCGTCTGGCCATACCAGACGGATACCAACTGTTTGCACCGGGCGCTTACGGTGAGGTGTTTTTGATCATTCGTTCGGGCATCGTCCGAGTGGAACAAACCAGCCCGTCAGGGCGGACCGTTGTTCTTTATCGGGTTGGCCCGTACGACAGTTGCGTTATGACGACCTCGTGCATGTTGTCGGACATCCCCTATTCAGGGTTCGGTTATGCCGAGGGGCCGGTGACGGCGCTGGCCATCGGGCGGGACAAGTTCAACACGTTGCTGGCCACAGATGCAGAATTTCGAGGTGCGGTCTTCATGGCGTTTTCACAACGCATTGTTGAACTGTCCGAGGTTATCGATGATCTTCTACTTAACCGGATGGACCTGAAATTGGCGCAGTGGCTTTTGGATCAAGGCGCACATTCGGGCGATATCCGCACCACGCACCAGCGCATTGCGGCCGAACTGGGCAGCGCACGCGAAGTCATGTCCCGTATCCTCAAGGATTTTGAACATCGGGGATGGGTCAGGCTTGAGCGAGGTGTGATTTATCTGCAGGATCGCCCAGCCCTGCACCACCATGCCAGAACGGGAGTTGTGTGACCTCGTCACATAACACGGTTTGGAAAACAGCGAATCTTGGACCAGATAATCAAGGAGATTCGACCATGCAATTCACGTCTAATGTTGGTTCTGTCGACCGGGTTCTGCGCCTGATCCTCGGTGGCGTGCTGATCCTTCTGGCACTGACCGGCACCATCGGCCCCTGGGGTTGGCTTGGAGCTGTGTTTGTGCTGACGGCCTTCATGAAATTCTGCCCGATTTATGCGCTTCTGGGTCTGTGCACCAACAAGCAAGCCAAGCCGTAACACGTCCTACCCTTGCCTCGCGCAACACTGGGATTCGTCTGGGTTCCGGCGTTGTGCGGCGGGCGCGGCGTTCCTCGGGGCATCCACTGTTGTCCATCCCCCAGCTGACAACCGGCACCAAATTCGAAAGGTGTCAGCATTCGGGCCAGCATGTCGCCTTCTACCCCTAGCACCAGACCGCTACGCAGTTGCACAACCCGGATGCCCATACCCACGATTGGCGCAGCGGCGCGCTCCCATGTGTCGCACACCTCATGGATGAAGACGGGGTGGTAGGTGTCGTCTTCGGTGAGGATCTCGTCTTGCCGCGGCCCATACCAGCCCACGGCGGAACCGGTGATTAGGCAAGATGGTTTTTGATCCAGCCTGCGGATCAGTGCGACGAAATCTTTCGTCATCACGACCCGAGACTGCAGGATGCGGGCGTTTCCGACGCGTCCAATGCGCGTTTGCCACCAGCTCACCTGCCAGATTGACGATGGCGTCAAAGCGCTCTGTGTTGTCAATTTGCTCGAGTGAGGTGATCAGGCGTACCGGATGGGGCAATGCGTCGGCCTTTTGCAGGTTGCGGGTCAGGACGGTGACGTGGTGGCCACCAGCAACCAGGGCCTCGACCAGACGTTGCCTGATGAAACCGGTGCCACCCGTGATCAGCAGATGTTGTCGGGGCGCGAGTTGCGTGACCAGAGAGGCCGCGTTGACGGCATTCAACCGCGTGCTGCGTGCGGCCGCCAGCAAATCGCGCGCGCTGAACAGCGCCACACCAAACGCGGCAAGGGTAGCCATGATGCTCCAACTGCCGTGATGGACAGCCATTCGCCGTCCAATTCGCCCTTCGTGCCGATGAAAACGATCTGGCTTCCAGGCGCTCGCACCGTCGAACAGATCGAAGGACTTGTGGAAGCTCTCTCGCACGGTGCGTTGCCGGAACCTGTCACGCAGCAGATCGAAGCCCTGATTGCACGTGAACCGGAAGACACGCCGGACAGGGCACGTTGAAAGAAACCCATTGCGGGCAGTGGGCGAACGCCTGATTTGTTTGCAACTGGCCTTTTTGCCTGAGCGCTACCATCTGGCAGTAGGGCATGCGGCGACCAATCTAATGGAAGTTGAGAGTCCTATTTATCCTATGCTGCACTGTCGTCGAAAGCCGATTGCTGAGAAGCTCTATAAAAGACGCTTGACCTGAAGTAGCTTCAGGACTGTAGGAGCCTGGGCGAAAGGGTCTGATAGTATAATGATTTCAGAAGTTGCCGGACTCACCGGGCTCAGCATCTCGACAATTCGCTTCCATGAGAAATCGGGGCTATGCCCTTCATCCAACGCGGCTCGGATGGCAAACGCAGGTTCAAGAAGACAGATGTCGATTGGTTGGAGTTATTGGCGTCACTTCGCTCGACAGGAGTGCCTTTGACGGAAATGCGATCTTTTGCAGAGCTCTACGCATCTGGCGACGGCAAGGTCCCTGAGCGCAAAGCTGTCCTGTTGGCGCATAGGCGGCGACTTGACGACCATCTCGCCATGGCTCTGCTTGATTCCGGGTGTCTGTCTCATCTCCACTCCTTGGTGGTTACGATGTGCCAGAAACCCTCTCTTATCAAATCAACCTAAACTGTCCCATTAGCGCTGACGTCAGACAATATAGATCACACCCCAGATGCCAAAGCCCCACCCCGGGGGTTGATCCGGCCAGAAGTCCATGGTGACAGGAAACTGTTCGGGCCGGTAGCCTGCGAATTCATCTGTCATCAACGGAGACGGCGCAAACACAACAGACGCCAGTGCAACTGTCATCGCAAGAATGGGTAGATTTTGTTCATCAGGACAGGTCCTTCTGTTCGGGTCCCATCCCGGTTCAGCGTCGTGCTTCGTGGTCCGGGCGCATGGTCGCGATCAGCTCGGCCACCTTGAAGCCGAATTTGCGCATCTCAGATTTGTTCATGATGACGCCGCTTTCGGTTAGGTAAAGCCAGTCGATTGCTGTCAGCGTGTGACCGCCAGCATCTTTCGGCAGAATGATCTTGTACTCCATCTTGATTGTTGACCCAGAAACGACTCCTCGTGCCTCGCCGACAATGTCGTCGGCGGTGGCGGTGAACGTGTTGCCGTCGCTGAGCTTCAGGAACCATTTGCGACTTTGCTTTTTGCCGTTTGAATAGGTGAACTCTTCGCTCAGCGTACCAGTGTCGCCGTCCCATTCACCGACCATTCTGGCAACGAAGCTGTTCGTCATCTTTCCGGTTGGGCCATAAATCAGACCTTCGGAGAGGATTTCACCGCTCAGGTGGGT
This sequence comes from Ruegeria sp. AG7, assembly GCF_056541545.1. Classification (NCBI taxonomy): domain Bacteria; kingdom Pseudomonadati; phylum Pseudomonadota; class Alphaproteobacteria; order Rhodobacterales; family Roseobacteraceae; genus Ruegeria; species Ruegeria sp. AG7. The sequence continues at coordinate 6,327 of NZ_JBQFYP010000027.1, read as the reverse complement.
TTTGAGCGAAAAGGCAGGGCTTGTATCGGCATAGTCTGACGGGGTTTGTGCGCGAAAACTGAGAAACATGGACTTTGCCGCCATGACCAGAGCGGCAAGAATGAGCAGGGCAGTAAGGAGTTTCATTGGGTTGGGTTCTCCGTAGGAAGCGCCAGGACAAGCGCCAAGGCGCCGAGTTTCAGGATGCAGGGAAGGACGGCATAAGAGATGTTCAATGTATTCAGGGCCTCAGTGCTGTTTGTCGCGCCGGGTCTAAAGCCACTGCTTTCCAGCACGGGCAGAACAGCGAAAGCGGCCACAGCAAGGCCAAGTTTGCCCGCAAAGGACCAGATGCCAAAAGCTAACGATGCCTTTAGACCCGCCCGGGTCAGCGCCACCGAAAACATAGCCGGAAGGATAACCATATCGGCCCCCAGGGCGGCGCCGGATGCCAGGCAGATCACGGCAAAGCCAACCTGACTGCCGGGTGCTAGGAACGCGGCCCCGACAAAGCCGAGGATTGCCAAGGGCATGGCGACCAACAGCGTGGCTTTCGAGCCCATTCTTTGGCTCAGACGGGCCCATAGCGGCACGCTGAAACCTGCGCTGAGAAAGAACAGGATCAACAAGGGGCCGGCTTTGCCCGGCAGTTGTAAGCGGTCTTCCACGAAAAAAAGAAACAATGTCGAGGTAATGGCAACAGGTAGGCTGTTGACCAGTGCCAACACGAGAAGTCTCAGAGCGCCAGTTTGGCGGAGCGCACCAAGGGACATACGGTCACCTTCGATGGGTTCGCGACGCCAGATCGGCAGGGTGATCACGGCAACGACAAGGGCCAGCGCTCCAAGAAACAGGCCAAACGCTTCGTATCCCTGACCGGTGGCCCCAAAGGTGACAAGGAAAGCCGGTGCAATGGCGGCAATCACCACGCCAGCCAGCATGCCACCCTCACGAAACGCCGCCAGCGTCATCAGAGAGCGTGGCGTCGGTGTGGCTGCCAGAGTGGCGCTGCGTCCATAGAGCAGGATCATGCCAAGACTGTAGGCCGAGAAGAGCAGAACAAGGATTGCCACCAGACTTGGAATCGCGTTTGGCCCCGGTTGAGCGGTGAATAGCAATGGAAAGCCGATGGCCAGCCCAAGCGCCGCGGCGCTGGCAAACAGGATTTGTGCCCGTGGCCAGCGGTCGATTGCCCAGCCAATCAGTGGGTCCTGAACAAGATCGACCAGCCGGATGACCAACAGGATCGTGCCAATTGCCCCCAGCCCGATGCCAAGCTCAACCGAAGCAAACCGCGGCAAGTGGATGTAAAGCGGAATGCCAGCCGCGGCCAGCATCAGCGCATAGAGGCTGACACGCGGGTAAAGCATCACTCGCCCTTCAGTTTCCGGGTGAAGGATTCCGAACGTGTGTTTTCGCCAAGAAAGATCGACATGAACCTGTTCTTGATCCTAGGATGGCTTAGCGTGCAAACCCGTTTTCCATTGTGCCAGAACCCGATTTGGTTTGGCCCCTTGGAGATGGCGACATAGCGGTCACCCTTGCGTACATCGTTGAAACACATTTCCAACTGGCCGCGCACTGGCAGGGTGGCCCCGGTACGGCTCAGTTCGCGCATGGTGGCTTCGACCAGATCAAGTTCTGTCAGGTTGCGGAGGTATTTCAGCTCGAGCCCGAAATCCTTGCTCCAGTCCAGAGGTGCTCCGGACTTGGTGAAGAGCTGAGCTTCGTAGAGCGGGAAGCCTATATAACGAAAAGTTGCCGTGCCGCGCGTTTCGGCATCGGGCAGCACAGATTTGATTGCGGACGCCTGCGTACCCGTTGGCGAGGCGAGCAAGGCAAAAGCAAAGACAAAACTACGCATGGGCCATCTCCACTTGAACGACATTGGTATGCCCCACGGCAAAGGACGCGGCACAGATCTCGAGATAGTACTGCCAGTTGCAGAAGAAGCTCTCGCCATATCCCAATTCCTAAACGCGACGCTTTTGCGCGGTAAGGTTATTGGCCCAGTTCCGACAGGTTCGGGCATAATCCTGCCCGAAAGCAAAGCTGTCGCAAGCTGCGAATCCAGCGTTACTGGCTTGGGCCTCGATAACACGGTCCGACAGCAGCATGCCGCCAGGGAAAACGTATTGGCGGATGTAATCGGACGAGGACTTGTATGTGTCAAAAAAGCTGTCTTTGACGGTGATCGCTTGCAACAACACGCGCCCACCCTCGGCCAAGCTGCGCTTGAGCATGGCAAAGTAGCTGGGCCAGTAGCGCTCGCCCTCGGGGGTGCGCAGGATCAGCTGCCCGTCATGCAGTCGCTCGCAGGTCGATAGAAAATTCGATTTCAGAGCCTTGTTGATTAAGCGCATTTTCCATTCCTGTGATTAGGTGACGTTCATTCAGGGCGCGCACGACGCGCATTGCACTGGCGATACCGTCCTCGTGAAACCCGTGCCGGTTCCATGCTCCGGCAAACCATGTCCGGTTGCGTCCCTGCATTTCCCGAATGTCGCGCTGTGCCTTGAGCGCTGCCTTGTCAAACATCGGGTGGGCGAAGTTCGCTACGTCATAAACTTTGTCCTGAGGGATCTCGGTCGACGGGTTCAGGGTGACGAACAGGGGATCGGATTCAGGGATATTCTGCAGCCTGTTCATCCAATAAGTGAGGCCGATGTCGCCATCCTGCGACCGGTACGCCCAGCTTGACCAGCAGGCGCGCCGCCGGGGCATCTGATTTTCATCACAATGCAGAACAGCCGTATTGGGTTGATAGCGGATGTTGCCAAGAGCGGCGGCTTCGGCGTGTGTCGCGTCTTGCCCCAAGATTTGGAGGGCCTGGTCCGAATGGCAAGCCATGATGATCTCGTCAAAAGAAGCTGATGGGCCCTTGTCAGCAAAGATGCGCACTTCATGCGCGTCGCGCTGGACATGCCGAACCGGTGCATCGGTGCGAATGACACAGCCGCGAGCCAGAAGCGCGGATTCCAACCGGCGGACATATTCGATGCTGCCACCTTTCACCGTCCACCACTGATGTTCGCCAGAGCCGGCTAAAAGTGCGTGGTTGCGGAAGAATTGTACCAGCGATTTCGCCGGGAATTGGTCTATATCTTCAACCGGGGTTGACCAGATCGCTCCGCACATCGGCATCAGGTAGTTGTTGCGGAACCAATCGCCGAGGCCCAGCTCCTCGACCAGTTCACCAATGGTCTTGTTGTCATCCGTAGCGGCAGCCTCAGCACGCTTTCCAAAGCGAATGATGTCCGCAATCATCTTATAAAACTGCGGTCTCAGCAGGTTGCGTTTTTGCGCAGTGATCGATCCCACGTTGTTCAGACCGTATTCCAGCCAGCCATCATTGATGCTGGCGCCGAAACTCATCACGCTCTTGATCACCGGAACGTCGAGATCACGGAACAGCCGCGTCAGGTAGGGATAGGTTACGTAGTTGAACACGATGAAACCGGTGTCGACCGGTTGGTCGCCGTTCTTGCCCGCCATCACGGTTCGGGCATGCCCGCCTAGACGCGGGGCTGCTTCAAACAGGGTGACGTCATGGTAGGGCGCCAGATAATAGGCGGACGAGAGGCCCGATATACCACCGCCGACAATTGCGATTTTCTTTCTTGGGCCGTGAATCTGATCGAACATGCCGTCCTCATCTTTACAACGTTATGAGGCTGTTACGCGGCGCCGGTCAAATTGGATCAGAAAAGCACGAGAATAGTTTTCAACGCGTTCTGATCCATGAGCCGCGCGGCCGCGTATAGAACACATGATGCTGGAACATATTCAGGCCCAAACCCTGCATGCCCGACGCGGAAAGCTGAAGAACACCTTCAGCTACGGTGTCGATTTTGTGTTGACCGATCTTGGTGTTAAGGCGCCTTGGCTGTTGTCGCGAAACCGGTTCAATCTATGGTCGCTGTGGGATCGTCAGCATGGCGGAACACGGGGTGACGGGCGCGGGTTGGCGTGGTTCAAGCAGGTTCTGCAAGAGCGTGGGTTTCGAACCAAGGACGCACAACTTTTGCTTCTGACCCAGCCAAGCTTCCTTTGGTTTCATTTCAACCCGGTCAGCTTTTGGATTGCGCTGGTTGATGGCACCCCGAGGGCCTTTGTTGCCGAGGTTAACAGCACCTTCGGCCAGCGACATTGCTATTTTTGCGCACACGAAGGATTTCGCCCGATCGCACGTAGTGACACTCTGGTTGCCGAGAAACTCATGCACGTGTCTCCGTTTCAGAGAATTGCTGGTCACTACCGGTTCAATTTCGGCTTCAGTGACACACGGATCGACATTCGCATTTCCTTTGAAAATGAAGACCAGGGCGTTCTGGCTACGCTATCCGGAGAGCGGCGTGCGGCAACAAACAGGTCGCTCCTTTGGGCCGCCGTCCGCCGACCCTTGGGTGCGGTGCGGGTTTTGGCGCTGATCCATTGGCAGGCGGCGATCCTGTATCTGAAACGCGCGCCGTTTCTTCGGAAACGCCCTGCGCCCGCGGCTCTTATAAGCGAAAGCCAGCCGTTAGGTGACGTCGGCAAATGACCGATTTCCTAAACAAGACATATTGGCTCATCGGAGCTAGCGAAGGATTGGGGCGAGCCCTGGCGAAGCGACTGGACGCAGAAGGTGCGCACCTGATCTTGTCGGCGCGTAATCGCGAGCGACTGAATACCCTGAATGCCGAGTTGACCAGTGCAACCGTGCTTGCGCTGGACGTGACCGATGGCGACTCCGTGCGTCGCGCGGCGCAGGCGGCGGGTGATGTGGACGGTGTGATTTATAATGTCGGCGCCTACGAACCCATGGGCACAACAGAGTGGGACAGCGAAACCGCGTTGACCATGGTGGATGTCAATTTCACCGGGGCGATGCGTGTCCTGGGCGAAGTGGTGCCAAGGATGGTTGCGCAGGATCGGGGCGACATTACCCTGATCGGATCGCTGGCGGGGTATCGCGGTCTTCCCGCCGCGATCGGATATGGCGCCAGCAAGGCTGCATTGATCAGCCTAGCCGAAACCATGCGTTTTGATCTTAGAGACAGCGGAGTATTTGTGCGTCTGATCAATCCCGGTTTCATCAAGACCCGCCTGACCCTGAAAAACAAATTCCGTATGCCCATGTTGATGACGCCCGAAGATGCCGCGACCCGTGTGTTGAAGGCCATGACAAGGCGCCGTTTCCGCACGGATTTCCCGGCGCCGTTTTCCTGGGTGATCCGCGCGCTCGCAATTCTGCCGGACTGGCTGGTTTATCGAGGGAAGTAACGCCGTTTCCAACTTGTTCCGAAACGATGGGGCTGCCGAGTTTTCAGCAGCCCCAGATTGTTGGCGGTGCCCTGCCATGACGAACAGGTTATTGTCCTTAGTGACGGGCTGGTCGCGTGCCGGGAAGCGACCGTATTGCACGGATCGCTCGGATTCCTTCGGCGGCACGTTTTCAGAAAGGCCCGGCCAGAATGCCCTTTTAGTTCAACGATCCTGTTCGGACGGAGTTTGCGACAGAACCAATTACATGCGTCCGGTGAGTATCTTAGCCAGATCAGGTTCAACCTTTTGGGTTTTTTCCAGATCCAGGCTGTTTTTAACGTGAAGAAGGTGGTGTTGGATGCTGTCTACCGCAGATTGCGGGTCACCACTCGCGATCGCATTGATGATCGACGCGTGCTCATCATCGGGGCAAGATGAGTCCTTGTTGGTTCCAAACAGCGCCACGATCAGAGAAGACCGGGTCACCAGTTCCCTGACGACGCGAGTGAGAACTGCGTTGTTGTGGCATTTAGCTAACTCGACATGAAATTCACCAGAGAGCCTGATAATTTCTGTTTGGTCGTTCCTTGCCCTAGCCTCATCTTCCTTTTTGATATGAAGCCGCAACGCTTTGACCCCCGCGTTGCTAATTTCTCGCGTCAAATCCCGAACGATACCGGTTTCGATCATCAAGCGGGCCTCAAACACGTCTCGGGCTTCTTCGGGGCTTGGGCAAGCAATGAATGCACCGCGGTTGGAATGAAGTTCAACAATGCCTTGGCTACTTAACAACAACAATGCGCGGCGGACGCGCATGCGACCAACGCCAAAGGTCTCACATAAGGTTTGTTCACTCAATTTGGTTCGTGGAGCCAGCTTTTGTTCCATTACGGCGGAATAAATTCGATCAACGATCAATTGCTCATCCGGATCAGATTGGACGGTGTCGAGTATTTGTTGTGCGTCTGTCATCTGGTTTCAATTCGACTGGACCGCGTTGCACGAATAGCGCTTGGGCCGCATTTGCCCCTTTCCCCGGTTCGTTATGCGACACGTTCATAGGTCGCACGACCTAGACGGGTCATGCGGTTGAGGGCTTTG
>NZ_JBQFYP010000026.1:0-33126 GCF_056541545.1 Ruegeria sp. AG7 | reverse complement strand
GCTTAACCCCAGGACGAGGCCGGAGCACATGACCCTGACACCCGTCGAGCTGTTGCGGCAAAACGCTCCGGCCACCCGTCCCATAATCGCCCTCAGCGAAGGCAACGACCCTCGCATCACCAAAGGGGCCCTCAACGCACAGAGGGGAGGGTCGTGCTGCTTTGAAACACACGCTCAGCAGGAAGGTATGATGTCATGACACCCCAGGTCCTCAATCTCTTCGGTGCGCCCGCAACAAGCAGCGAACGGCGCCTGGCCGATCTTCCGGACCGCGTTGTCGAAGGCGATCCGCATCACCAGATCGGGGTGCATTTTACCAGTCCGGACGGCAAGTTGTCTGCGGGCACATGGACCTCGACGCCCGGAAAATGGCATGCGTTCACGGACAAGGACGAATATTGCTATATTGTCAAAGGCCATTGCGCTTTGATCCACGAAGACGGCAACCGTCAGGATTTTCGCGACGGGGCGAGTTTTCTGATCCCGAATGGGTTTCGCGGCTATTGGGAAGTCATTGAGGAAACGACGAAGCACTTTGTGATCCGGGATTGCACCTAAGACCCACTAGGTGATCTGAAGCGCAGAAGCCGTTACGCGGGAAGGTGGTTCTTGCGGTAAAGGCGTCGCATGATCATGGGCGTCAGGTACATCGGGATCTGATACGCGCCGATGAATGCCATGATCGGGGCGGTGACATCAGGTGGCAGGGCAACAAAGAAAATGGCGATGTTCCGGTTTCCCGCGATGATCGATATCGCGGTAGATTTGTCTGCGGGCAGCCGGTTTCGGCTCAGGTGAAATGCAACGGCTTGTGCCCCGAAATTGGCCAGACAGGCGAGCGCGATCCAGAAGGCTGCAATGGCGGGATTGTTCAGGGCCGTGGCGCTGACCGATGGCATCAGCCCGATGACAAAGACGGCCAGGGTGAGCGTTCCCAACCCTTCGAGATTCAGCAGCGTCGCGGGTGAAGGTGCGCGCAGAACTGTGCGCCGTATGACGATGGCGGCACCGGTTGCAGTTACGATGGTCAGCAGCAAGTGCAACCCGGCCCGCAAGACAGATTGAATATCCCCCAGTTCAGGCATGAGCAGAAATACCGGCAACGCGGTCAGCGGCAACAGCGCCGTACCCACAACCATCAGCCGCATCGCGTGTTCAGGCGGATGACCCATCATCAGGCACATATTTGGACTGCCTGAAATGGACGGGGCCGCCGCCATGATCAGCAGGGACAAAAGGACAGGCGTTCCAGTCCATCCGCCCGCGAACCCGATGGCCAGCACGATCAGCGGCATAAGGAATTGAAACCCGATGACCGTGAATGCGACCTTTTGCAGATCGCTCAGCGACCCGAGAATGGTTTCAGGGTTCATCCTGAGGACTGTGACGAACAGCAACAACACGACCAGTGGCGGCAGCAGGATTCGCATCGGCTCGGCCAGGGACGGCAGCAGAAGGCCAGCCGCCAACCCAGCGATCAGTACATGAGGGCCATGACGCGCCGCCAGATGTAACGGGTTCAAGGCTGTTCTACCCACCCGGGCCTTGGCGCAGATTTTCCGGCAGCCAGGTCGCCAGATCCGGGAACCAGATGAGGATGAAAACCATCAATACCATGATCAGGAACATCGGGATCGCTGCACGCGCGATATAGCTCATCTCGTGGTTTGTCATGCCCTGCATCACGAACAGGTTGAATCCGATCGGCGGTGTGATCTGTGCCATCTCGACAACAACCACGATGAAGATGCCGAACCAGATAAGGTCGATCCCGGCGTCACGGATCATCGGTTCAACCACGGCCATCGTCAACACGACCGAGGATATCCCGTCCAGAAAGCATCCCAGAATGATGTAGAATACCAGCAATACCATCAACAGCTCGAACCGTGTCAGGTCCCATCCGGCGATCAGGTCGGCAAGTCCGCGCGGCAGGCCGGTGAACCCCATCGACAGCGACAAAAAGGCCGCCCCCGCAAGGATCAGGGCGATCATCGCACTGGTGCGCGTGGCCCCCATCAGGCTTTCGGTAAAGGTCTTCCAGGTCAGCGACCCTTGACCGGCGGCCAGCAAAAGCCCGCCAATCACGCCGAAAGCGGCGGCTTCGGTCGCGGTAGCATAGCCCAGATACATCGATCCGATGACAACGGTGATCAGCAGGATCACAGGCAGCAGAAAGCGTGAGTTTTTGACTTTCTCAGAAAAGCTCAGCTTGCTTTCGTCGTTCGGGTTCCAGTCCTTACCCAGCTTGGAATACAGCGCGACATATCCCATGAACATCGCCGCAAGAACAAGGCCGGGGAGGATACCGGCGAAGAACAGCTTGGTGATCGATTCATTGATCGTCACCCCGTACACGATCAGGGTCAGCGAGGGCGGGATCATCAGCCCCAATGTTGCGGCACCGGTCAATGTTCCGATGATCATCCGCTCGGGGTAATTGCGCTTGCGCAACTCGGGGATCGACATTTTTCCGACGGTCGTCAGGGTTGCCGCCGACGAACCCGAGACAGCGGCAAAGACAGTACATCCAACGATATTCGTATGCACCAGACCACCGGGCAGGGGGGCCATCCAGGGCGACAACCCCTTGAACATGTCCTCGGACAATCGCGTTCGGTACAGGATCTCGCCCATCCAGATGAACATCGGCAGGGCGGTCAGGGTCCACGAGGACGATGCTGACCAGATGGTCGTGATCATGACATCGCCCACGGGGCGTGTCGTGAACAGCTCCATCCCGACCCAGGCAACACCCATCAGGGCCAGTCCGACCCACACACCGGTGCCTAACAGGGTAAAAAGCACAAAGAGGAAGAGGATGATAACAGCCAGGTTTTCCATGCGCTTACTCTCCGTGGCTCTGATCGGCCAGATCGCGGGCGATGCGGTGTTCACCGCGGAACAGGACGTGGATCAGGTGATCCGTCAGGGCGATGGCAAGGATCACGGCACCGATCAGCATCGCGGATTGAGGGATCCAAAGAGCGGTTCTATCCTGTCCTTGACTGACATCGTTGAACTTCCAGCTCCAGTAGACAAAGCGATAGGCATACCAGCAGAAATACCACATGACGGCGGTAGCGATTCCAAAGCACCAGACTTCAAGAATGCGCCGAACCCCGTCCGGCACTGCGTTCAGCAGGATCGATACACGGATGTGGCTGCCCCGGTTCAGCGCGTTGGCAAACGCCAGAAAAGAGGCGGCAGCCATCGCATAACCGGCATAGTCCGGTGCGCCGGGAAACACTTCGCCGGTCCAGCGGGCCAGCATCTGCACCACGATCAGCAGCAATATGGCAATCAGGCTGATCGCCGCCAGAACCCCTGCTGCCAGATAAATGAAATCCAATACGGACCGAAGCCCTCGCAAAACTGCCATGCCGTCCCCGCTGTGTTCTGATTGGATTTGAAACGGGCGGCAGGATATGCCGCCGCCCGTCCGGTAAGGATCACTGAGACGCGTGGAACGCGTCGACGATGGCCTTGCCTTGGTCCCCGGCGGCCTCTAGCCATTCATTGGTCATGGTCACACCGATTTCTTTCAATTCCTTCACCATCTGATCCGATGCCGGGCCAACGGTCATGCCGCCATCCCGCAGGCCTTGCAAGGTAAAGCCGGTGTATTCCTTGGCACGCCAGTTCCCGGCATATTCCGCCAGCTCAGCACAGCCTTTGATGACGTTCTTGTTGGCATCGGATACACCAGACCAGACGTCGGAATTGACCATCACGTAGTTGCGCGGCAGCCAGGCGTCGACCTCGTAGAAATAGTTCAGGCTTTCCCAAACCTTGCGGTCATACCCGGTCGAACCCGACGATATCATCGAATCCGCCACGCCCGTTGCAAAAGCCTGACTGATTTCAGCCGCTTCGATGGTAACCGGCAGCATCCCGGTCAACTCGGCCAGCCGTGAAGTGGCGTTGTTGTACGAGCGGAACTTGATGCCCTTCATCTCGGCGACCGAGTTTACCTCATTTTTGAAATACAGACCTTGCGGAGGCCACGGTACCGCATAAAGCAGCGTCAGGTTTTGCTCGGCCAGCAGGTTTTCGATCGAAGGTTTGGCCGCTTCCCAAAGCTTTGCGCTGTCGTCGAATGAGGTCGCAAGAAACGGGATGGAATCAAACCCGAACAATGCGTTTTCGTTCTGATGCCCGGACAACAACCGCTCACCAATCGGGGCCTGCCCTGTCTGGATTGCGCGTTTGATGTCGCCGCCCTTGAACAGCGAGCCGGACGGGTGCGTGACGATTTCAATCTCACCGCCGGTGCCGGTGGTGACGCATTTGGCAAATTCCGCGCCCGTGGCCGAGTGGAAGTTTGAGGCCGCATAGGCCATCGGCATGTCCCATTTTTCGGCCATGGCGGGTGCCGCGGCGGTGGCGGTCAGCGCAGTTGCCGCCAGAAGGTTCGTCAATTTCTTCATCATTCTTCTCCCTGTTGAATTTGGAAACACCGGCGTTTCTCACCGGTTTGTTTGTTACTTCGCGTATCGTGACGGCGCGTAGACGCTCATGTCGACATTTGGCGTTCTGCCTGCAATCATCTGCGCCAGAAGGCGCCCGGTTTTCGGCCCGCCTGTCAGGCCGATATGGTGATGCCCGAAGCCCATATAGGCCCCTTTGATACCGGGCACTTCGCCAATAACCGGGATCGAGTCAGCCGGGGCGGGCCTGTGCCCCATCCATTCCACTTCCTCCTTCCATGTCACGCCCGGGAACGCCGCCCGGGCATTTTTGCGCATCAACTCGAACGGCGCGCGCGAGGGCGGCGCATCCAGCCCTCCGAACTCGACAATGCCCGCCAAGCGTATGCGCCCATCCATCGGTGTCGCAACGAACTTGCCCGAGACAACCATAACCGGGCTGCGCGGCATCGCGGAAGGCTTTACCAATTCAAGATGATAACCACGTTCGCTTTCAAGAGGAACAGAAACTCCCAAGCGCTTTGCCAATGGACCCGACCAGATCCCGGCCGTGACGACGGCTGCGTCACAAGCAATGGTCTCGCCACCGGCCCGAACCCCTGTGACATGCCCGTTTTTCCGAACTACGTCTTCGACGTTTGCACGTATGATACGACCTCCATTCGCCTCAACATGCGCGGCAAGGTCTTTCACGTACCGGCCGGGGTCGGTGATGTGGCCATGATCCGAAAGCCGGGCGGCAAACCCGATGCCCTGACTGTAAACCGGGTCATATTCATGGAAGGCGTGACCTTCCAATTCGTCCCACTGAAACCCGTTCCTGCGCCGGATATCCCAACCAAATGCATCTTCCTCAAAATGTGCGCGATCTCTGTAAAGAAACAGGTAATCTGACGGAACCAGCCACTTTTCCGCCCCCGTTCCGGCCGCCAGCGCCTTGTGATCATTCAGACTGTCGCCAACGATGGATGTCAGTGCTGCGGCGATCCTCTCGACGTCGGCGGCGTTTGCATGGCGGAGATATTTCCAGAGCCACGGAAGAAGCTTGGGCAAATACCCCCATTTCAGGAACAACGGTTGCGAGGGGCTCATCAGCATCTTCGGTGCTTTTCCCAACAATCCGGGGACTGTTACCGGTACGATCGAACACGAGGCCAATACCCCGCCATTCCCGTGCGAGGTACCTTCGGCAGGGCCTGCCTTGTCGATCAGGATCACATTGTGACCATCCCGCTGCAGCCAAACCGCAGTCGAAACGCCGACAATTCCGGCCCCTATGATGGCTATGGTTTTCTTTTCCGTCATTCTGTCACCGCCTTGGCAACCGCATAATGATTCAGTTTGGTCAGATCGGGTCTTCCGCCAAGTCCGGGGCCTTGAGGCACGCAAACCTGACCGTCCTTGACCTGAAATGGCTGCTCCAGAATGTCCTCTTTCAGGAAATAGGACGCCTGATAGAATTCGCAGCCCAGAGAGATTTCCGGTGTCGCGGCAATCATGTGCGTGCCTGCCAAATGGGCCAGTCCAGCCTCGAACATATCGCCACCATAGGCCGACAGGCCATGGGCCGCAGCGATGCGCGCAACCGTCTGCCCGCGGGTCGGGCCGCCTGACTTCATGATCTTCACCGAAACCCCGTCGCAGATCCCTTCGCGTGCCGCGCGCTCCATGTCTTCGGGGCCAAAGACGCTTTCGTCGGCCAGAAGGGGAACATCCGTCATCTGCCGCAGCTTTGCCATCATGCCAAACTGATGGGCGCGGACAGGTTGTTCAATGAAATCCGGTTTGAACTGAGCGACGTCCCGCACCTGCGATGGCGCATCATCAATGCTGAGCCCTTGATTATAGTCCACGCGGACCGAGAGCTCCGGGTAGTTCTGGGCAAGGTACTCCAGCCGCATGATGTCGAAGGCGTGATCCTTGAACCCGGTCTTGAGTTTGACAATCCGAACACCATCCTCACGCAGGCGTGCCAATAGTTCGATGTCCTGGGCAAAGTCGGGATTTGCGATGGAACAACTCAGCGGAATGCTGTCGCGGAAGCGACCACCCAACAAGGACCAGACCGGAACACCGCTGATCCGGCCTGACAGATCCAACAGCGCGGTTTCCAGCGCGGCCTTGGCTTCGGTGCAATGTGCTACCGCGTAAGCCGCACGTGCCATGATTGCGGCCCGATCCCCAACGCATGCCCCAAGAACGTGAGGGCGCAGATAACGGTTCAGCGCCGCAAAACTCGCTTCGGGTGTTCCGGTGAATACCGACCAGGGCGACGCCTCGCCATACCCTTGGGTGCCATCCTCGGATGTCAGGCGCAGGATGACGACTTCGCAAACGCCTTCAACCGATCCGATGCCGTGATCCCGACGGGATGTGACCGGCAGTTCAAGGTGCCACAGGTCATAGCCGATGATTTTCTGTGCCAGATTGCTCATTTCGCCCCCTGTCGATGGGGAAAGCCTGCCTTGACCGGACTATCATTTCAAATACTATATTTTCGTAAGTTCATCAGAAAAAGTGATGAGATTATCGTTGTCCCTGCGCTTTCGCCAACTTCAGGCTTTTCATGCCATAATGGAAACCGGAACTGTGACCGGCGCGGCCTCGGTTCTTGGGATATCGCAACCCGGCATCAGCAACCTTCTGGCACAGCTTGAACGCGAAGCGCGTCTGCCTCTGTTCGAACGGACAAAAGGCCGATTGCTGCCAACACCTGAGGCCGAGATGCTATTTCGTGAGGTCGACACGGTCGTGCGTGGGCTGGACCACGTGGCGCAGGCCGTAACCGATCTGCAGAACAAACATCCCGGACAGTTGCAGGTTGCCGCGCCGCACCTGTTGTCCTTTGGTTTTATGCCCCGCGAGATCGCGCGGTTTGCCAAAACGCGCCCGAACCTGTCTGTCAGCTTTCAGTCGCAATATTCGTCCAAGATTCAGGAATGGGTCATCTCGGGCCTGTTTGAAATCGGTATCATCGAGATGCCCATTCTGCATGACACACTGAACTATCAGGAGTTTCAGTTTGAAACGCTCGCGACTTTTCCTGAGGGCAGTCCCTTGGCCGAGCACGACGTACTGACGCCAGAGATTTTGGAAAACGAACCCTTCATCGTGATGGGGCCGGAACACCAGACCCATCGCCGGACTCGCGACATCTTTCAGGCATCCGGCCACACATGGCGTACCCAGATACACACCCATCTGTCCGAAAACCTGCTGAGCTTTGTAAAACAGGGTATGGGGGTCGCGATGATCGACCCCTTTACTGTGACCTTTGACGACGAGAGCGGGTATCAGACCCGCCCATTTGCGCCGCCAGTCATGCTGGATCTCGCGATCATCACGGCCAAGGGCCGCCCTTTGTCCACGATTGCCCAGGAATTTCTGGCCCAGTTGACCCCGTCAATTGCCGCTTACGCGACCCATTCCGAGACCGGCGCGGCCGCTTCGTGAAGCGGCTGTGAGTGAATGTCGACAAGTGTTGGGCCGTCATGCTCAATCGCCTGTTTCAGCACGCGCGGCAGATCCTCGGGGTCTTTGACGGTCCAGGATTTGACGCCAAAGGCGGCCGCAACAGCGGCGTGGTCTGTCCGGTTGAAATCAACATTGTAATAGCGCTGACCAAATCCCGCTTTCTGGCCAGCCTTGATCCATCCGAAGACTGAGTTCGAGAAGACGATCGAAGTGATTGGCATATTGTGCCGGACCATCGTTTCAAACTCGCCGCAGGTGAACCCGAACGAGCCATCGCCCATGACCGACAGGGTTTTAACCGATGGCCGCCCGACATGTGCCCCCATGGCCGCGCCCAGCGAATATCCCAGCGCCCCATGTGCCCGGTTGGTGATGAAATGGCGCCCCGGTTTCCGCCAGCGGTAATATGCGCTGAAATAGGGGCAGGGGGTGCCGGGGTCGGCGACGACAATCGCGTCGTCATCCAGAATGTCCATCAGGGACGCCATGACGGCCTCGGGCCGGATCGGTGTCTCGCGACTTGCGGCCAGCGGGGCGAACGCGGTCCTCTTGGCCTCCCAAGCGGCGCGGGCTTTGGCTGCTCCGCCTTGGCTGGTCAGGTCCTGCCGGTTTTCCAGTGCCAGCGCCAAAGCCTCCAGCGCCAGACGGGCATCAGCGCAGATAGCCACTTCGGTCTGGTAATTGGCGCCGATCACCATCGGATCGCTGTCGATATGGATGATCGTGGTGCTGCGCCCGGGGCTTCGCCACCGTTCCGTTGTGACCGAACCGGCGCGGCAGCCAATGAACAAAACGACATCGGCCTGATCCACGACTGCGCGGGTTGCCGGGATGCCCCCGTTCGACCCGACAACGCCCAGGGCAAGCGGGTCGGTCTCGGCAATGGACCCCTGACCCGACACGGTCGTGGCCACGGGCATGTCCAGCAGGCCTGCAACCCGGCGCAGCGCATCGGTCGCCCGGGACAAAACCGGCCCGCCACCACAGACCGCAACCGCGGATTTGGCCCCTGCAAGAATGGCAGCCGCTGCTTCGATGGCGTCCGGGTCAGGTGCGGCCCGTTCAGCGGGATAGCTGCGGTGCCTGTCATCCGCCCAGATTTCAGCCTCGTCTACCTGCCCCTTCTGCGTGTCAAACGGCAGCGCCAGATGCGTCGCACCGGGCGTGCCGGTCGTCATCGCCCTGAAGGCGGCCCGAACCATGGCCGGAAGCCGCGCTGCGTCGTCGAGGGATGTGTTCCATTTGGCCAGAGGCCGGAACAGCGCAGGCTGATCCAGTTCGGTCAACGGGTATTTACCGCGGCTGGTCGTCGCCACATCCGACGTGATTGCCAATATCGGAACCGAGCTTTCGTTGGCCTCGACCACTCCGGGCAAGATATAGGTCGCACCACCGCCGGACGGGCCCTCGCACACGCCGGGCTTGCCGGTGACGCGGGCATAGCCATCCGCCATATAGGCCGCGTGCCTCTCGTCCCGTGTCAGGATGTGCTGAATGCCGTGATCCATCCGGGCAAGGGCATCATAAAAGGGTAAAGTGGTATCGCCGCACAGGCCAAACATATGCGTCACACCATGCGCTTCAAGCATACGCACCATAGCTTCGGCTCCGGTCAGAAAATTTGTCCCTGTCATGGTCGCGAGTCCCTTGTGTCAAATCTGTACTCAGATCTGTATACAGTTTTGTATATTGATTTCAAGCTCAACGTGTGGCACCTGTGATTCAAACAAAGAAGGGCAGGGGTAATGGCTGGTCCGCGCGTCGATGATATCTATGATCAGGTCAAGGCGATGGCGGTTTCGTTTCGCCTGCGCCCCGGCGACCGCCTGAACGAAGTGGCGTTGTCCAGGGATCTGGGCGTCAGCCGCACCCCGCTGCGCGAGGCGTTGAACCGTCTGGTCGCCGAACGGCTTTTCGACTTCCGCCCCGGACAAGGCTTTTTCTGCCGCCCGCTGGATGCGCAAAGCGTGTTCGACCTGTTCGAACTGCGCCAGATCATCGAAACAGCGGCGGCGCGCGCGGCCTGTGCCAAGGCATCGGACGAAGACCTGCAGTTGCTGCGGGATGAGCTTTACGCAACGGGCATCGACATCACCGGTCTGACTGTTGAAGAAGCCGTCAACCGGGATGAGGCGTTTCATCTGGGTATCGCGAAGCTGTCTGGAAACATGGAACTGTTGCAAACCCTGACGCGGATCAACGACCGTATTCGCTATATCCGTTGGATATCCATGAGCCTCGACAGGGTGCAACGCTCAAAGGACGAACACAAACGCGTCATGCAGGCTTTGATGGACCGAAACGCGGATGAGGCCGCTCGGGTTCTAGGTGCACATATCTCCAAGCGTATGGATCAGGTGCAGGATGCCGTGCGTCACGGGATTTCGAACATCTACATGGAAGGGTCGGACGATATCTCGGCCCGCATTATTGAGGAGGTTGAGGGATGATCGCGCAGGGCGGAAAATCCATCTACGGCGCGTCTGTCGGCATTCTGATGCTGGATGCCCGCTTTCCCCGCATTCCCGGCGATATGGGCAACGCGCAGACCTGGCCCTTTCCGGTTCACTACCGCATTGTTCGCGATGCCTCGCCGGATCGGGTGGTCCGGCGCAAAGCCGAAGGCATGCTCGACGTGTTCATCAACGCGGCGCAGGAGCTTCTCAAAGATGGTGTCGACGGGATTACCACCAATTGCGGGTTTCTGTCCCTGTTCCAAAAAGAACTGGCCCAGGCTGTGCCTGTTCCGGTGGCCACATCGTCCCTGATGCAGGTTGAAATGGTCAACCGTATCCTGCCAGCGGGAAAACGCGCCGGGGTTCTGACCATATCAGCCTCTACTCTGACCCAAGATCACTTGCTGGCCGCCAATGTTCCATTGGACACACCCATCGGCACAACCGAAGGCGGGGCGGAGTTCACCCGCGCGATCCTTGGAAATGAGCTTGGCCTTGATGTGGAAAAGGCCCGCAAAGACAATGTAGAAGCCGCCATGGCCCTGACATCGGAACACCCCGATCTTGGCGCGATCGTGCTGGAATGCACGAATATGTGCCCCTACGCGCCCGATATTCAGCGCGCCACAGGGCTGCCCGTGTTTTCTATCGTATCTTTTGTGACATGGTTTCAGGCCGGTCTTGTGCCGCCCACCTACTAGACAGGAGACACGGGCGGGCTGCCAGACCCGCCCTCATCCGTCACAGGTTCAGGTCGCCTTGTACCGAGTTCCGGATCACCCGCTCGGCATTCGGAATGTCGTTTGAAAGCGCCCGCTCGCTTGCGGCCTGTTTGTCCAGCCCAAACCCAACCCAACGGTCGGTGAGCCGGGATTCCAGTGTTGCCAGATCGACGCCCAGAAACACCTTGAGCGCCCATAGGGGATGAAGGCCTGACCAGCACGGTTCATCCAGCAAAAGGTAATTGCCTTCAACCAGAACGACCCGCTGATTGGGAGAGATCATTGATCGGGCAGCGATTGCCAGATCAAGCTTTCGGTCGAAGCCCGGAATTGCAACTTCATCTTCGGTGCGCAAACGCACAAGCAAGGCATGAAACCCGGCAATATCGAAGGTTTCCGGCGCGCCCTTGCGGGGGAAAAGCCCGCGTTCCTTCAGGATCGCGTTGTCAAAGTGAAAACCGTCCATTGGAACGAGCCCGGCTGACACGCCGCGCCGGTTCAGCTTTGTCGTGGCAAGGCTGGCAATGGTGCTTTTCCCGGATCCGGGAGGCCCGGCAATCGCGACAAGTTGCCGGTGTCGGGCCGACGGCAGCGCCTCAACGGCGTCGACGATACGGTCGGCCAGAACGTCAGGGGCGGTGCCGCCACCGGTCATGCGGCCTGATCCTCGGGCGGTGCTTCCTTAGCCCCGGTCATAAACGCCACGGCGTCGGACATCGAATAGTCTTTGGGGTCAATCACACACAGGCGTTTTCCCAGCCGGTGCACGTGAATTCGGTCTGCGACTTCGAAAACATGGGGCATGTTGTGGCTGATCAGGATGATTGGGATGCCACGCGATTTCACATCCTGGATCAGTTCAAGGACCCTGCGGCTTTCTTTGACGCCCAGTGCTGCTGTCGGTTCGTCCAGAATAATGACCTTGGACCCGAACGCCGCCGCGCGTGCCACGGCGACCCCCTGACGTTGTCCACCCGACAGGGTTTCGACCGCCTGATTGATGTTCTGGATCGTCATCAGACCCAGTTCGCTCAGCTTTTCGCGGGCGAATTTTTCCATCGCCGGACGGTCAAGCATGCGAAGCCACGACCCGAGCGGTCCTTTGCGCCGAATTTCCCGCCCCATGAACATATTGTCCGCAATCGACAGGGCAGGGGACATGGCAAGCGTCTGGTACACGGTTTCAATACCGGCTTCACGCGCGTCGATCGGGGAATGGAAATTCACCTTTTGACCTTCCAGCCAGACCTCGCCTTCGTCCGGCGCCACCGCGCCCGACACAGCCTTGATCAGCGTCGACTTGCCCGCGCCATTGTCGCCGATCACCGCCAGAATCTCACCCGGCATCAGATCGAAGTCGCAGTGATCCAGCGCAGTCACCTTGCCATAGCGTTTCACAAGGTTCCGTCCTTTGAGAATGGGTTCCATCAGGCTGCCACCTTTCTGATCCACTGGTCGACCGCGACCGCTGCGATGATAAGGATGCCAATCAGCAGGAACGTCCATTGTGCATCCGCGCCCAACAACCGCAGCCCAAGCGTAAAGACGCCCACGATCAGGGCACCGAACAGGGACCCCAGAATAGACCCGCGACCGCCAAACAGAGATATCCCCCCGATCACGACCGCCGTGATGCTTTCAATGTTGGCCAGCTGCCCCGAGGTTGGCGAAACCGACCCGATCCTACCAATCAGGGCCCAGCCCGCAAAGGCGCAGATCAGGCCGGACAGCATGTACACGGATATCAGCGTGCGGTGTACGTTGACACCGGACAGCTCTGCCGCTTCGGGGTCATCCCCGACGGCATAGACATGCCTGCCCCAGGCCGTGTGCCGCAGCGCGTATGCAAGGACGAGGATCAGCGCCAGCATGAAGACCACCCCGACGGTAAACACCGCCCCGCCCACGTTAAACTTGGCACCAAACAGTTGCAGGATGGCGGCGTGTTCCTCGATCTCCTGCGACCGGATCGTTTCGTTTTGTGAATAAAGAAAATTCGCCGCAAGAACGATCTGCCACATGCCAAGGGTGACGATGAAAGGCGGCAGCTTGATGCGACTGACCAGAAACCCGTTCAAGGCCCCGATTGCCGAGCCAACAGCAAGGCCGCACACAATCGCAACCGAAGGCGGCATTCCATAGCGGAAGGTAAACTGCCCCATCACAACCGACGACATCACCATGATGGCCCCAACACTCAGGTCGATGCCTGCGGTCAGGATCACAAGGCTTTGTGCCGCGGCCACAATCCCGACGATCTGAACCTGCTGAAGGATCAATGTCAGCGCAAAGGGCGAAAAGAACTTGGGGCCTAATAAGACACCAAAGATGACGATGGCAGCGACAAGGACAATCAGCGGGACCAGCGACGGGTTCACATGCAGAAAATGCTGAACCGTCCCGACAAATCCGCGTTGGTGATCGTCAAACTCGGCGACTTGCTCCGGGCTGCCTTTTGCGGCGGTTTCGAAATCGTCAGCTTGTCGTGAAGAATCGGACATAGAACTTCCCCCAAAGCGTCAGGTTTATGACGACTTTAGCAAGGTTTCAGGCGTGTGGGTGGTTTTGATAAGTGGAAGGCCGCGCAGCGGCCTTCCAAACATTCAGCTTAACCCCAGCAGAGGTCCATGCCTTCCTGAACCGAGATGGACTCGACGCCGTCGGCGGCCTTATCCGTCACAAGCGCCACGCCGGTGTCAAAAAAGTCCTTACCGGGTGTGTTCTCGGGCTTCACGCCTTCGTCCGCCCATTTTTTGACGGCCTCAACGCCCAGCGATGCCATCAGCAGCGGGTATTGCTGTGATGTTGCACCGATGACGCCGTCCGCCACGTTCTGCACGCCAGGGCAGCCGCCATCGACGGAAACGATCAACACGTCATTTTCGCGCCCGATAGCCTTAAGCGCTTCATAAGCGCCCGCTGCCGCCGGTTCGTTGATGGTGTGCACCACGTTGATCGTCGGGTCTTTGGCCAGCAGGTTCTCCATGGCGCGACGACCGCCTTCTTCGTTGCCAGCGGTGACATCGCTACCAACAAGACGCGGGTCGTTTTCATCGCCAATCACGTTCGGATCGGCCAGATCAACACCGAACCCCTGCAGGAACCCCTGATTGCGAAGCACATCCACAGTGGGCTGGCTGACCGCAAGGTCCAACGTGGCGATTTTGGCGTCATTTGCCGCATCTCCCAGCGTGGCTTTTGCCCATTGTCCGATCAGAAGCCCCGCAAGGAAATTGTCCGTGGCAAAGGTCGCGTCGGCCGAGTCGATAGGCTCAAGTGGGGTGTCCAGCGCAATCACCAGCAGCCCGGCATCGCGGGCCTGCTGCACCGCTGGAACGATAGACGACGTATCCGACGCGGTCAGCAGGATACCCTTTGCGCCATCCAGAATGCAGGTTTCAATGGCCTGAACCTGAGTTTCGTGGTCTCCGTCGACTTTGCCGGCAAAGGCTTTCAGCTTCATGCCAAGCTCTTCGGCTTTAGCCGTGGCACCCTCTCTCATTTTAACAAAGAAAGGGTTGGTATCCGTCTTGGTGATCAGGCAAACGGTTTCACCTTCGGCCATTGCACTGCTTGCCATGGCCGTAACCGCCAGCGCCGTTGCGCCTGCAAGTTTCGCAAGTTTCATCGGTAGTCCTCCCAGTTTTCCCAATGCCCGTCCGGGCATACGTTTGATCGGGCGAAAACCGGCCCGATCGAACGTGAAAACCATCACAAGATTCGAATTTCGAGTCAATAAATAAATCACTCTTATTTATTATTGACAGAAAGGAAGGGTTTTTACATTGTCGTCATGAAGGGGATGGCCGTGTCTGCAATGAACTCTCAGGGCAATACTACTGGCGTACGCGAGCCAGACATGCGCGGCACCAACCAAAGTGGAATGCGGGCCCGAAATGAACGGCTTGTCCTGTCACTGGTCCGGCGCCATCAGGCCCTCGCAAAATCTGAAATCGCGCGCATGACCGGCCTGTCGGCGCAGACGGTCTCGGTCATCATGCGCCAGTTGGAGAACGATGGGTTGCTGTTGCGGGGCGAACCGATCCGGGGAAAAGTTGGGCAGCCATCGGTTCCCATGCGCCTGAACCCGGACGGCGCGTATTTCTTTGGGCTCAAAGTCGGGCGGCGTAGTACCGAACTGGTGCTGACGGATTTTCTTGGCAACGTCAGGCACCGCGAACGGCGGACCTATGATTTTCCGACGCCCGAGGCGACATTGAGCTTTTCCACAGAAAGCCTCGACAAAGTGATGGCGTCAATGTCGCCCGAGGCGCGCAGCAGAATCGCGGGCCTTGGGATTGCCATGCCGTTCTACCTTTGGGACTGGGCACAAACATTGCAGGTTCCTCAGGAAAAAATGGATCCGTGGCGTGACGCGGACCTGAAAGGCGCGCTAGCCGCAAGCTATGACGTGCCGGTATTTTTGCAGAACGACGCAACCGCGGCCTGCGGTGCCGAGCTGGTGTTTGGCCCTGCAGAAGGCCCACGAGATTTCCTGTATTTCTATGTCGGCTTCTTCATCGGGGGCGGGGTGGTTCTGAACGGCTCCATCTTTTCAGGGCGGGGAAATGCCGGTGCGCTTGGTCCATTGCCTGTGCCGGACGACGCAGGCGGAGTGAAACCATTGATAGATGTCGCCAGTCTTTATGTGCTGGAGCGCGCAGTTGGTGGGAATGCCGAAACAGCCGGCTCAATCTGGGAAACGACACGGCATTGGGACGTACCGGAAACCCACCTTGAGAATTGGCTGAACCAGGCGGCGCACGGAATCGCCCATGCCATCGTCTCTTCTTGCAGCCTGATCGATTTCGAATGTGTCAAGATTGATGGCTGGATGCCTGCTGATATCAAGGCGCGGCTGGTGGAAAGGGTTGAGCTCAAACTATCCCATATGAACCTGACCGGGCTTGAACGGCCCTTGGTGCTGGCAGGGGCGGCGGGCCCGGATGCCCGGTCATTGGGGGCGGCCAGTTTGCCATTGTCGGAAAGATACCTGCTCGAGGGGTAGGTTCATCCCCGAAAAACCCCGACCTGTATCCAAAGCGGATCAACCGGAAAAAGGGCATTGCCCGCTGAACTTTTTGACAGCCAGCGCAATTGATCGTTGACGGATGCCGAAGAAGTCTGGCAAGCCGCTCGGCATGTCCGGTTCCGGGGCGTGCTCTGGAATCAATAGGGAATGCGGTGCGGGCTTTGGCCCAATTCCGCAACTGCACCCGCAACTGTAAGCGGCGAGCAGGGCTGAAGTGCCACTGGAGTTAATCCGGGAAGGCCAGCCCAACGCTTTGACCCGCAAGTCAGGATACCTGCCGGACATGTGCCTTTGACAAGGGCACTCCTAATCGGCGACGGGATGTGCGTCGGAGCAGGATGCTTGAAAAAGCAGCTCGGCTTGGACGTCCCCGCAGTCAAAACGCATCTCGTACCGGGGTTGGTACGATGGGACAAGGACGACTATTGATGACCAAGCTGCTTTCTGCGGCCGCTGTGGCGATGGCGCTTCCAGCGATGGCAAATGCGCATTTCCTGCTGGAATACACCTCTGACACCATGATCGACGCACCGGGGAATGTTCCGGTCAAGCTGATCTTCTGGCATCCGTTCTCGAACGGGCATGTCATGGATCTGGACAAGCCGCAGGAATTCTACGTGATCCACAACGGTCAGAAAACCGACCTGCTGGACACTCTGGAACCCGTGCGTTTCACCGGTGGGGAAAACGAAGGCGCGGCATTCAAGGGTTATGTTCCGGTCAAACGGTCGGGCGACTATGTGCTGGTGACAGTTCCCCAGCCCTATTACGAGGGGTCTGAGGATATCTATATCCAGCAGATCGCCAAGGCATTCCTGAACCGCAACGAATTGCCGACCGACTGGATGAACCCGGTGGGCTTGCCGGTTGAGATCATCCCGCTCAACAAACCGACCAACATCATCGCGGGTTCGACCTTTACGGGTCGAGTTATGGCAGAAGGCCAACCGGTTGCGGGTGCCGAGATCGAGATCGAGTACATGGCCGCAGAACCGGACATGGAAAGCACGGCTGCTTCGGCCCCGACCGTCTCGCCGTTGCCGGGTGGTGCATTGGTCGCAACTTCGGATGATAACGGGTATTTCACATTCGGCGTTCCAAAAGCCGGATATTGGGGTTTTGCAGCGCTCGGCGCCGGTCCCGTGACCGAACACAATGGCAAAGAACTCAGCCAGGACGCGGTCATCTGGATCCGCGCCTGGGATTTGGAGTAACCGTAGATGCATATCGTTGACGGAGCCTTGTCCAACCCGGTTGTGATCGGCGGTGCCGTCGCTGCGGCGGGTGGAATTGCCATGGGCCTCAGGTCGCTGGATCTTGATCGCATCCCCACTGCGGGGGTGGTGTCAGCCAGCTTTTTCGTGGCATCGCTGATCCATGTTCCTATTGGTCCGTCGTCGGTGCACCTGATCCTCAACGGTATGGCCGGGCTTTTGCTGGGGTGGGCCGCATTCCCGGCCCTGTTCGTCGGGCTTTTGCTGCAAGCCGTCTTCTTTGGCTTTGGCGGGTTGACGGTATTGGGGATCAACACCCTGAACATCGCGTTGCCCGCGGTTCTGGCCGGACTGATCTTTAGCCGCCTGATCGCCCACGGCTCACCGCTGCAAGGTGCGATATGGGGCGGGGTCGGCGGTGCCTTTGCCACTGCCGCCACAACCGGCATGGTTGCGTTTTCACTGGCCTTGTCCGGGGATGCCTTCCTGCCTGCGGCCAAGCTTGTTTTCTTTGCACATATTCCTGTCATGGCGATTGAGGCGATCCTGACCGGGTTCGCGGTTTTGCTGGCGCGCAAGGTCAAGCCCGAGCTGTTTGTCAAACGAGCGGTCGCATGAGGTATCTGGCAATCGTTCTGGCGCTGTGCTGCGCACCCCTACCTGCCTTAGCGCATAAGGTCATAGCCGGAGTGTTTAAATCCGGTGACGCCATCGAAGGCGAAATCGGCTTTTCCAACGGCGACATGGCAAGCGATACCGAGGTCATCGTCAACGGCCCGGACGGAGCCGAGCTGGGCCGTATCGTAACAGATGCAGATGGGTTCTTTATCTACACGCCAAACGCGCCGGTGGCCCATACATTCTTTGCAAACCTTGGTGCCGGACATGTGGCCGAGGTCACCATGCCCGCTGCGGATGTCGCCCGGATCATGGGCGTTGAAGCGGAACCTGATACCCCGCCAACAAACGCACCTGCCCAGACAGCGGCGGTGCTCAGCGATGAACAACAACAGGTCATTGCCAGGGCTGTTCGTGATGAGCTGCGCCCGCTACGACGCGAGATCGCGGCTTACCGCGAACAAAATGATCTGCAAACTGTTCTGGGTGGGATCGGATATATCGTCGGTCTGTTTGGTCTGGGCTTTTACTTTGCGGCACGCCGCAAGCTGGCGGCCTGATGGCGCATGTTCTGGGACAACAGGAAAGCACGCTGGTCAAAGCGGGCACGCAGCGGCGCGGCGCGATCAACCCGCTTGATCCTAGGATGCGGATCGTTATGGCGGTTGTCTTCGCGGTGGTGACAGTGGCGGTGTCCTCGCTGACAGCGCTGTGCGCGGCTTTGGCGGTGTCCCTTTCGCTTCTTGCCGCGTCGCGTCTGCCCTGGCGGATGACATTAAAACGCATGGCCATGATGGACGGGTTCATCCTGTTCATGCTGGTGTTGTTGCCATTCTCCATGCCCGGCGACCCGATGTTTACGCTCTGGGGGTTCCCCGCAAGCTGGCAGGGCTTCTGGAAAGCGGTCGAGATCGCCTTGACGGCCAACGCGGTCATCCTGTCCCTTATGGTGCTGGTCGGCACGATGGAGCCGGTCACGCTTGGCCACGCCCTGCACCGCCTGCGCTGCCCCGAAAAGCTGGTTCACCTTTTGATGTTCACCATCCGATATATCGAGGTTCTGCGGGAAGAATACCTGCGCCTGCACGCGGCCATGAAAGTGCGCGGCTTTCGCCCGGCAACAAACTGGCACACCTATCGCAGCTTTGGCTATCTCGTGGGCATGATGCTGGTGCGCGCGATCGAAAGATCCGAACGCATTCTTGATGCGATGAAATGCCGGGGTTTTTCAGGCCGTATGCTGTTGCTTCAGGACTTTACCCTGACCCGAAGGGACATCGTTTTTGCTGCAGGTCTTGGTGCTCTTTGCGCGGGTCTGATCATACTGGATTTGGCATGACACTGATTGCGCTTGAAGAAATCCGCTTTGCCTACGCCGGTCAGCCACCCGTTCTTGACGGTGCCAGCCTCAGCCTGTCCGCTGGTCAACGCCTGTCGCTGACGGGCCCGAACGGGGCAGGAAAATCGACCTTGCTGCGCATTACGCTTGGCTTGCAGCGCGCACAGTCCGGCACGGTCAGGATCTTTGGTCAGCAAAGGGTGCATGAGGCTGATTTTCACGACGTGCGCCGCCGGGTGGGCCTTGTGTTTCAGGATGCGGATGATCAGTTGTTCTGCCCGACCGTCGCCGAGGATATCGCCTTTGGCCCGCTCAACCTGGGCAGAACACGCGACGAAGCACTTGCCATCGTTGAAAGCGTGTTGGGTGATCTGGACCTGATGCATCTGAAGAACCGCATCACCCACAATTTGTCAGGGGGTGAAAAACGGCTGGTTACGCTGGCGACCGTTCTGGCGATGGAGCCCGAGGTTCTGCTGCTTGATGAACCCACCAACGCGCTGGACCCACGGAACGAGGCCCGGCTGCTGGAAATCCTCCGGGCATTGCCGCAAGCGATCCTTCTTGTCAGCCATTCCCCGGCCTTCCGAGCCGAACTGGCACCGGATGCGCTGGATTTGCGAGACGGAAAACTGGTTGCTGTCTGACAGGACCAATACGTGTTCAGCTGTTCCGCTTTCGGCTCATAAGCCCATATCTGACTGCCCATGCGCGAAACGATAGGCGTCTGCGACGGTCCTGTTTCACCGGGTGTTTCGACGGCGCGCCACCTTTTCGGTTGAACTCGAAAACGTCGATGATGCGCTCGGCGCAACCGCAGGCTTCGCCCATGCCAACTTTGGCAAAGTAGAATTTTTCGAAACGTTCCGGGTTTCGCATGGCACCCCTCCTGTTCAAGCGTAACTCCAAAAGCCAAGTGCCGCCAAATCACTTTGTTGCGGATGCAGAGGGGGTCCTATGGCGCGGCGAATGCGCTTCCCGTCCAGACATTGTCCAATTGATTGAAGACCGGCGAGGTGATGAGCATCTCGGCAGGGTACAGCAATTGCAGCTCATCCGCGAACCGCGTGACGCCGGGTACAAGCCCGGTGATGTTTTGCCACGCGGCCCAGCTGCCGGGATCGGACAGGCTGGTGGGATTGCCGGGATCAGCCGCCTGGTGCCAACCGGCCGCATTCAGGATCGGTGAAAGGGCAAAGCGCGCATCGTTGCTGTCAACCTCGGAACAGGCAGCAGCATCGCATTCCCAGCTTGTCCAGTCTGCCGCCGCGATGGTCCCGGCAATCGGGGCGGCGGCGTCGATGACCCGTGCCAGAACCTCGAACCCGCCACCCGCAGTCGGACGGCTGAGCGACAGGGGGTCGGTGGCCACGGCATGCAGCGCCGCGGTCGGTGCCAGGCTGAGGGTCCGGCCGATCAAAGCCAGCTGTGCGATGCCGTCGGTCACCGGGCCTGATCCGGCGGCCGGAAGGACCCTGACAGGTGTCAGGATCGGTACCGCACCGCCACGTATCGCGATCTCCTGCAACGCATTGTCGAAGGCCGGAACGAAATCACTGCGGATCGTATAGCTCAGCGGGAAACTGGCCTGCTGCGGACCAACGGGCCTTGCACCGTCGCGGGTGATGAAAGACATCGGCGGAACGGCACCCGGTTGCGGCAGCGAAATCTGCGGTCCCGCGATACCCAAAGCGGCCGCGATCATGCGAGCGCGCTGTTCGGCCTCACCATACTCGCTCAGCAGATTGATATAGCCGCCGATCTCGGTGATGTTGCGCGGCGCAGGGATGCGCGAGGGGGCAATATCGCCCGCAATGGCCAGCCTATGGGCAATCACCTCACGGGCGCGCTGGATCGCCGGAGAGTTGGTCGTTTCAAGAATGTTGATGATCGCCTCGGCAAGGCTTTCATCAATTCCCGGTTTGTCCGTCACATTTGTGCTCGTGTCACTCATTGTCGTCCTCCGCAGGGGCGTTCAGGCCATTGAGGAAATCCAGCACCGACTGGCTGCCAGCCTTGGTCGCGCTGCCGTCATCGGCATCCGCGTTCGCCTTGGTGAAGGCCCCGAAAAGCTTGGCCAGAAGCAGTGTGTTGGACGGGTTGGCCAAAGCCGCAGCCCCGCCGGGGAAATCCTTGAACAGGTTTTGCGTAAAGGCTGCCCGGTTGCCGTCTGCCTGTCCGCCAATCAATGCGGCGACACCCGAGGCGTTCTTGGCGATATCCTCAAACCCCTTGATCTTGGCGGCGTTGCTGGCATCGAACGCCTTTTTGTCAGCGGCGGCTTTCTTGGCCTCTTCCTCTTTGCGGGCGGCAGCGATTTCCTGACCTTTACCCGCAAGTTCCGTGGCCTTTCCAACCAGTTCTTTCGTCAGATCCGTTGCCGTGTCGATGGCCTTGTCTCGCCCCGCAGCGACCGATTGCGTTTCAAGCGCCAGCTGGGCTTGCAGTTCCTTCAGGCCCGTAAGATCGGTTCCCGCCCGCGCAAGATCAGGCGCGGCCTTGAGGATTTCGGCCAGTTGCGACGTGGGCACAGCCTGGCCGGTGCCAATGTCGCCCCCTGCAATAGTAAGCGTGTTCGAAGGCTGGTTGTTCGGCAGGTCTGACGGCGCGCGTGTGCCAAAGATGGCGTCACTGTCAGCAGGCAGGACCGGCGCGTCGCCAACCGGCGGCGGTGTCGGGCTGTCCTGCCAGTTCCAGAAGCGGCGGTGGTCGATCATCTCGCAGGAATTGCAGCGGCCCAGAACGGCCTCGCCCAGCAATCCTCTGGTCGGCAGTGAAATCGTGCGGCGCGGTGGCCGGAAATCCTCGCGGTGGAAGGCCAGCAGACTGTCCTGAATATCACCGGTCCGCATCTCCATCCGGTCGGCCAGATCGGGCGGGATCGAGAAGGGCATGATCATGGCATTGCCATAGAACCCCAACACCTTGTTCTGGACGGTGCTGAGCAGCGATATCTCGCTTGAGGCATCGTCCAGCCCGCCTTCCGGTACCCCGATGGTGAAGCGTTCCAGCAGGATCGCACGTTCTTCGTCCGTCATGCTGGCCCAGATCACGCGGGAATAGCGAACGGTGTTGGCCACAACATGCTGGTACATCTCTTCGATGCGGCGCAGATCCCGGCGTGAAAGAACGTCCGGCACCTCCTGCACGGAAAAGGGCAGGGTGGCAGGCAGCGCCTGGAACGTATTGTCATCAACAACGGTCTGGGCGTTTTCATTCATACGCGCCTCGAACTCACTGACCATGGGCGGACCCACCAGATCGTCAAAGTCCGAGCCCGAGATCGTGGTGCGAAGGCTGCGGTTGATATTGCGGGTGGCCCGATCCAGATCGTCGGCATCTTCCAGATTGGCCAGATGTTCCCAGATGTTGAAAATGTTGATGGGATCCGGACCAGTGTAGAACGAATAGGCAAACGAACCCGTCCGCCTGCGCAGCTCGACACGGGCGATATCCGACCGCTCGACCGAACGGGGCAAAGCGACAGAGCCGGTATAGGTCCGGCGCTTGGTCGGATCACGCCGCGCATCAGCCAGCCGGACAAGCAGGTTCTCGCGTGTTTCTGCTGGCAGGTCATGCAGGTTGTCGATGTCTATCGGCGATCCGGTCAGCGGAACAGGTCCGACCCGGTCGCCATCCTGCGTGAAGATCACGACAGAAATGTCATCATTGGGCATGAACGTGCCCTGCGCCTCGAAACTGACGATGTCCTGTGCGACGCCGGGCGCGTTCTGCGGTGTTGCGTCCTTGTCCGCATAAAACTCTTCCAGCAGCTTCAGTGCGCTGCGGAATCTGCGGCGGCTTCGGAACACGCGCCGGAACACTTCGGCATGGCGCAGGATGACCTTGTACCGGCTCAGCAATCCGGACCGGGTGACATTGCCCGGCAACTGATCGCCTTGCCCCAGACGGCGGAAGCGGATGAGTTGCATGGGTACAAAGACCACCAACTGCACCCCCTCGATACGCGTTTCCAGGGAAAAGTCGCGCAGAACTTCGAACCATTGCATGGTCATTGCGTGGCAATGATTGCGGTTGGCCACGAATTTTGTTGTTGCCGTCCGCCGATCCGTCGCAGTTGCAGTGCGCACACTGGTCCGTGCCGAGTTACGCTTGACCGAAGCCGCCCGTTCAAGCGCGGCAGAGAATGTCTCATGCGTGTCGGACAGAAAATCGCGTGATGTGTTCTGCGTGTTGGACGAATTGCCGGAAGAATTCGAACTGGACCGTGCGCCGCTGAAGCCCACGCCGCCAACGATGGCCCCGATGCCTCCGAACAGGCCGCCACCAACGCCACCTGCGCCCCCGAAGCTTTTTGAAAATGCGCGGGTCGAAAACGAGGACGTGCCCTGAATCACCTCATCCAGCGCGCTTTCAAACGTACTGTCAAAGGACGTGTTGCGGGCTTCCTCGAATTCCTGTTGCTCTTCAAATGTCAGGCTCTCTCGTTCACGTACGCTCAGTGTTTCGCGTTGTTCCGACACGACAATCCGCTGCTCTTCTCCGGGGGCAAGCGGTAGGGAATAGACCAGCCGACCCAAAGACATGCCAGCGTGGACAGCAGTCGACCGCATCTTGGCAATATAGCCAAGCGCAAGGCTCGACGCTTTGGGCACATCCTGCGGCCGTTCCTCAAGATCTTCAAAGAAGTCTTCAATATCAATGGGTTCGTCAATCGGAATCCGGTCTCGAAAATCCCAATCACCCCCGTCATTGTTAAACGCCGCCAGAAGCGTTTCGGCTGACAGATTGGCCTGAGCAAAGGCTGTGCCCGGGATAGTCGTCACAAAGCGGCCCCCACCTATGGGGCGCGTTCGAACGATATTCTTGGGCCCGACGAGGGGATCAATCAGCCGGTACAGAACCGAATAGCGCCGCCGTGAAACCGTGCCGCCTTCGGTTCGGTACTCCGACGCGCAATCGCCCTCGCCCAGCACGATAGGGGCCTGTGTACCGGTGAAATCTGATATGTTTTCTTCGGCATCCTCGGGATCCACCGGCAAGATATCGGCCAGCTCACCGACGATCGAACGCTGCAAAGGCAGGACAGTGCGATCCAGTACCACAAGACCCATTTCGCCGTCCAGCGCGTCAACGCGTGGCACGGCTTCTGTCAGGGTGGTGTTCTGACCCCTGATCCGTAACCGCAGGCCGTTCTGCGGCAGGCGGAGATTAGGCAGATCAACCGAAAAAAGACCACGCGCGTCCGTGACGGCGGCTTTGACAGCCCACGAAAAATCTGCGTCGTCGATCCCTTCATTGGCGGTAAAGGTGGGGCGCAGGACCTCGACGATCACGCGTTCGGCAGGGGTCCCGTCAGGGTTGATCAGTTCCCCCCGCAATTTCGGGGCGAGGGTGGGAACGACCGCCCCCAGAAAGCCTCCGGCCAGATCTTCGCGAATGGTTGCAAGCTGACGAAAAACCGCACCAGTCGACTGGACGCGCCGGTCGACCAGATCGTTGATCACTTCTGAGGACAGCTCAATTCCGACGCCACGGCGCAATGCCTTGAGCTTTTCCGCCTCAACCCGCTTCTGATCCTCAACGCTGTGCGCACCAGCCGCGACAGTGCCGGAAATTTCCGCTGATATCGATGGGCTTGGCCGAAGATTTGGTAGGGACAGCGTTATGCGCGGGGGCTCACTGCTGGAGTCGGACATGAACGTCACCTCTCGAGAAAGAGCTGAAAAAACGAGATGTCAGAAAAATAAGTCAAATCATTAAAGGTGACCCAAGGTAACATGTCTGGGGGATTCGCGGAAGCAACGCAGGGTTGTACCCGCTGCAACGCGCGGCAAAGCGCTCAGGACAAGCGTAGTGTCCCTTGCCGCTGACGGTATCCAGAATTGGTCAGGGCCAGAGGAAAAACCTGTCGGGAAACACCGGCACCCAGATCGCCTTTGGTCTAGTTTCGCGACTGCTGAGACGAATAGAAATACGCAATGGCCTGCGTGCGGTTTTTGACACTCAGCTTTTCGTAGATGTTGGATAGGTGAAACTTGACCGTGTTTGTCGAAATCTGAAGTTCCTTTGACAAATCCCGGTTCGACATTCCCTGCGCCAGCGCCTCCAGAATTGCGCGTTCTTTACGCGACAGGCTCTGGATCGGGTCCTGTTGCATTTTCCGGATATCTATGAACGGGAATACCATCTTACCCGCTGCAACTTTGGCGCAGGTTTCCAGCAGGCCCTCAACCTCGCCCGTGCGGGCGGCAAATCCGGCCGCACCCGCCTGCATCGCCAATCGCGGGACATCGCCGCCAGTGTCGCCATAAACGACAAAGCGCGGGGCGTTGGGCTGATCGCGCAGAACCTCGATCAGTTTGGCAGCGCCTAAAACCGGAAGCGTCCAGTCGACGACACCGACCTGAACGGGAACCCGCATCACCGTTCCCAGAAACCCTTCGGCCGTTGCTGACGTGGCCATCAGCGAGAATCGGGGGTCCCGCTCGAATATTTCGGACATGGCCGACAGAACCAGCGGGTTGCCGTCCGCCAGCATGATGTCGATGGGTTTGCTCGGTGTCTCAACCATATGATTTTGCCCCGAATTCGGAAAAACCTACCCATAAGGATAGGGAGTTTCTTTGTATACCTTCGTATTTTTGCCAAAACGGGTAGGTATTGCCCCATCCTATTGGCCATCCAAAAGCAGTAGTAAGTTACGTTGCGTCATAAGGCAAGCTCGCGTTTCCTGCTCGGCAACTTGACACGACGGGCCGCAATGCCCGGCCAACAGCCGAGGATGCCAGACCATGACTTTTCAGATTTTCCCTCCGCTCGAAATCCCCCAAACCCTCGCTGCGGGGCCGGGGCCGGGTAACACGGATGCCCGCGTCCTCAAGGCCTTTGCCAATGCAGGCGTTGCCGATCACATGCAGGGGGACGTCCTTAGGGGGATGGTCGAATGCAAGCACATGCTGCGGAAAATCTGGGGTACCCAAAACGCCTATACCTTTGCTGTTGCCGGCACCGGTTGGAGCGCCCTGGACACCATGTTTTCGGCTGTCATGCCTGGCGACAAGGTCGTTGCTTTTGCCAACGGCACATTCTCGGGGATCGACGCGCTGACCCTGCGGATCAAGGCGGCGACGCCCGAAGAACATGCAGCCAACCCGATGGCGCCTCAGGCCGCCAGCGTCACCGTGATCGAGGTTCCGCACGGCCAGCCGGTCACCGGTGATCTGGTCGAGGCGACTCTCGCGCAGCACAAACCGAAATGGGCTTTCATGGCGCATTGGGAAACCGGATCTGGCCGCATCAATGACCTGCGCGGATTTTCCGACGCGTGCGAACGTCATGGCGCGATGGGTCTGATCGATGCGGTGTCGTCTCTGGGCGTCGATGACTTCTCGATAGACGATTTTCCGGGCATCGCCGGATGGGCGTCCTGCCCGCAGAAAGGTCTATGCTGCCTGCCGCTGACCTATGCCCCTGTCAGCTTTACCGACGCCTATATCGCATCACTCAGAACCACCGGTGCCTATACCTATGTGCACAATCCCATCTTTGAGGCCCGCCATTGGGGCATTGTTGATGGGCAGGATGTTGAAAAGGGCACCTATCACCGCACCCATTCGGGCTACGCCGTTGCGGCCTTCCATGAATCCCTGCGCCTAACCCTTCAGGAAAGTCTGGCCAAGCGGTCCGCATCGTACAAGACGCATGAGAAGGTTCTGCGCGACGCTGTTACCGAAATGGGCTGCGAGGTCACCTCCGACATGCCCAGCCTGATTGTGCTGAACCTGCCCCCGGAACTGGCTGGCCGCGAGATGGAGCTGGTCCAGAACTGCCGTGCGCGCGGGTTTGGCATCTGGCCGACCCTCAGCGCACCCGTGCAGGTGCGCATCGGCATCCTCAACCAATTGAACCGCGAGGCCGTCAGCCGGATTGTGCGTCTGTTCGCCGAAGCCATCCGAGAACTGGGCGGAACGGTCAATCAAGACGCAATCGAAGACCTGCTGGAAAGCCGTTACGGCACCTCAATCGCTGCATAAACAGGAGCGGATCAGATGGATATTCACGAATATCAGGCAAAGGAAATTCTTTCGAATTTCGGTGTCGCCATACCATCCGGCGCACTGGCCTACAGTCCGGAGCAAGCGGCCTATCGGGCGCGTGAGCTGGGCGGTGACAAATGGATCGTCAAGGCGCAGGTCCATGCAGGCGGTCGCGGCAAGGCCGGAGGGGTCAAGCTGTGCAACACCGAGAACGAAATCTATCAGGCCTGCGATGATCTGTTTGGTCGCAAGCTGGTCACGCATCAGACCGGCCCCGAAGGCAAAGGCATCTATCGCGTCTATGTCGAAGCCGCGGTGCCGATTGACCGCGAGATTTATTTGGGTTTAGTCCTCGATCGGTCAAGCCAAAGGGTGATGATCGTGGCCTCGTCCGAGGGCGGGATGGAGATCGAGGATATCTCGGCTGACCGCCCGGAAAGTATCGTCCGCTCCATCGTGGAACCGGCGGTTGGGCTTCAGGAATTTCAGGCGCGCGAGATCGCATTCAACCTGGGGCTTGAGCCCAGGCTGATCCAGCAAATGGTGCGTACGCTACAGGGCTGCTATGCCGCTTTTAGCGAGCTTGACGCGACAATGGTCGAGATCAATCCGTTGGTCATCACGGGTGACGACCGGGTGCTGGCGCTTGACGCCAAGATGAGCTTTGACGACAACGCCCTGTTCCGCCATCCACAAATCTCTGAACTGCGTGACAAAAGCCAGGAAGACCCGCGCGAAAGCCGCGCGGCCGACCGCGGACTGTCTTATGTCGGGCTGGACGGAAATATCGGCTGCATCGTCAACGGTGCCGGTCTGGCGATGGCCACGATGGACACGATCAAGCTTGCCGGTGGCGAGCCTGCAAACTTCCTCGACATCGGGGGCGGGGCTTCGCCCGAACGTGTGGCCAAGGCGTTTCGTCTGGTCCTGTCGGACGACAATGTTCAGGCCATTCTGGTCAACATCTTCGCCGGTATCAACCGCTGCGACTGGGTGGCCGAGGGTGTCGTTCAGGCCCTGCGGGAACTTGACCTCGACCTGCCCGTCGTTGTGCGGCTGGCTGGGACAAATGTCGAAGAGGGCCAGAAGATTCTGGCCAAATCCGGCCTGCCGATCATTCGCGCCTCAACGCTGATGGAGGCGGCAGAACGCGCTGTTGGCGCATGGAAAAACGACCTTACTCAAGGCACCAAGATGAGGGCTGTGAAATGAGCATTCTTCTCGACCGTGACTCGCGCGTCATCGTGCAGGGCATTACGGGCCGCATGGCTCGGTTTCATACCAAGGACATGTTGAACTATGGCACCAATGTCGTGGGCGGTGTCGTACCCGGCAAGGGTGGGGAAACCGTCGAGGGTGTTCCGGTCTTTGACACCGTCAAACAGGCTGTCGAGGCGACCGGCGCGGATGCCAGCCTTGTTTTCGTGCCCCCGCCATTTGCGGCTGATTCAATCATGGAAGCCGCAGATGCCGGTATCCGCTATTGTGTCTGCATCACCGACGGAATTCCGGCGCAGGACATGATCCGGGTGAAGCGGTACATGTACCGCTATCCGAAAGAAAAGCGCATGGTGCTGACCGGGCCGAACTGTGCCGGTACGATTTCGCCCGGAAAGGCGCTGCTGGGCATCATGCCGGGTCACATCTATCTGCCCGGCCATGTCGGCATCATCGGCCGCTCGGGCACGCTGGGCTATGAGGCTGCGGCGCAGCTGAAAGAACGCGGCATCGGTGTCTCGACCAGTGTCGGGATTGGTGGCGACCCGATCAACGGGTCATCCTTTAAGGACATCCTTAAGCGCTTCGAAAAGGACGAGGACACCCATGTCATCGCCATGATCGGCGAGATCGGCGGCCCGCAGGAAGCTGAAGCAGCGGAATACATCCGCGACCACATCACCAAACCGGTGATTGCCTATGTCGCGGGTCTGACCGCCCCGAAAGGCCGCACGATGGGCCACGCGGGTGCGATCATCTCGGCCTTTGGCGAAAGCGCCAGCGAGAAGGTCGAGATCCTGTCCGCCGCCGGGGTGACCGTTGCCGAAAACCCCGCTGTGATCGGTGAAACAATTGCCCGTGTGATGGAGGCCGCGTGATGGTCAAACCCTCGGTTCTTGTGACCCGTCGCTGGCCTGCCGCCGTCGAGGCGCAGCTGGCCGAGAATTACAACGCTGTTCTGAACACCGGGGACAAACCCATGTCCCCGGCCGAAATCCGGCAAGCCTTGAAAACTTATGACGCGGTGCTGCCAACTGTAACGGACATACTGAGCGCCGAGGCAATGGACGTCCCTGGTGCGCAGACCAAAATACTGGCCAATTACGGTGTCGGATACAGCCACATCTGCGAACCTTCGGCGCGTGAGCTGGGCATGACCGTGACCAATACGCCCGATGTTCTGTCCGAATGCACCGCCGATATCGCCATGACCCTGCTGCTGATGGTGGCGCGGCGCGCGGGCGAAGGTGAGCGCGAGCTGCGGTCCGGCACCTGGACCGGATGGCGGCCCACGCATCTGGTTGGAACCAAGGTCAGCGGCAAAACGCTGGGCATTATCGGCTATGGCCGCATCGGGCAAGAGATGGCCCGCCGTGCGCATCATGGCTTTGGCATGGACATCCTCGTCTACAACCGCAGTCAGATAGCGCCGGATGTGCTGGCCATGTGCAATGCAACGCAGGTGGCATCGATTGACGACTTGCTGCCGCAATGCAACTTCGTCTCGCTGCATTGCCCCGGCGGGGCTGACAACCGGCATTTGATCAACGCGCGCAGACTGGGCCTGATGAAGCCCGACGCCTTTCTGATCAACACCGCGCGCGGTGAAGTGATCGACGAATGGGCGCTGATACAGGCGCTGATGTTCGAGATGATCGGCGGGGCCGCGCTGGACGTGTTCGATGGTGAACCCCGTATCAGCCCGGACCTGCTGCAATGCGACAACCTTGTGATGCTCCCGCATCTGGGCAGCGCCACCCGCGAAGCGCGCGAGGCGATGGGGTTTCGGGTTCTCGATAACCTGAATGATTTCTTTGAAGGCCGCGAACCCCGGGATCGCGTGATCTGATGCAAGCGCTGGCCCCGAATATTCAGCCCACCCCCAACCCTTCGAGCTATGCCGAAGGGTTGCGCTCGGAATTGCGGGCGTTGTGGCGGAACATATTGCTGAAACGGGCGCCACATGTGGCGGCATGGGCCGAGGCCACGCCGCTGCAACCCATTCCCACGGGACCCGAGGCAACGCCGTATTTGCAGGCCCTTTCGATCTGGTTCCAACTCTTGTGCATCATCGATGAAAACGCCGAAGTTCGGGACCGTCGATTGACCGAAACCCAAAACGGCGCAGAAGCGGTAGAAGGCGGTTTTTCCGAAGCCCTGACGGACTTGTCCCTGACCTATAGCCAGGTGGAAAAGCTGACCGCCCACCTATGTACCGGTCCCACTTTGACCGCGCATCCGACTGAGGCCAAGAGGGTAACGGTTCTGGAAATTCATCGGCGTATCTACCGCAACCTCGTCAGTCTTGAAACGCAACGCTGGACCCCGACCGAACACGCCGAATTGCTGAATGGCCTGGAAGGAGAGATTGATCTCTTGTGGCTGACCGGCGAACTTCGCCTGTCGCGCCCTAGCCTGCACGACGAGATCGAATGGGGGTTTCAGTTCTTCCGCGATGCAATCTTTGATGCCGTCCCGCAGGTTATGGGCCGATTCGATCAGGCCTGCCTGCAAGTGCTGGGACGTACGCCGAGCGAAACTCCTGATATCCGCTTTCACAGCTGGATCGGTGGCAACCCGAATGTCACGACCGAGATAACCGCATTGGCGCTGAAACGCGGACGCGAAACAGTTCTGGACCTTTATTGTCAAGCTCTTGAGCGTGCCGCAAGAAGGTTGAGCATCAGCGCGCTGATATTGCCTTTACCTGAGCCTGTCAGGACGCAGGTACAAGCGATAGTCGACCGGGCTCCGGTCGATGGCCGCAATCGGAACGAACCGTTCCGGCAAGCACTCAATGCCATTCGCTATCGGCTGACAAACAGCGGATATGATCACATCTCGCAATTCGTGGGCGATCTCGACACGCTTGATACCGCTTTATGTGCGGTCAACGCGGATATTCTGGCGCGGCAGCACATCCGTCAGTTGCGCCGGGCCGCTTCGGTTTTCGGGTTCCGGACCACAACGCTGGACATCCGCCAGAATTCAACCGTCACAACCGATGTTCTGGCCGAAATCTGGTCGCATTCCGGACAGGTGCCGGTTTACGGCACGGCCGAATGGTCAGCCCGCTTGCGAACCGAACTGGCGGATCAGAACCTGCCCTATCAAAACCGCAACGCGTTAAGCGATCAGGCGCGGGAATTGCTTGCCCTTCTGGCTCTGGTCCATGGTGTGCGATCGGGACCGGACCCCAAAGCAATAGGGCCCTTCATCCTGTCCATGACCCGTTCGGCCGACGATATTCTCGGCATCTACCTATTGGCCCGCTATGCCGGGTTTGGGTCCGAAACTCTGGATCTTTCGGTAGTCCCATTGTTCGAGACAATTGCCGATTTGCGAAATGCCCCATCGATCCTGCTCGACGTTTTGGCTGTTCCGCTTGCCCGTCGCAGCCTCAAAACCGACGGTAGAGTAATCGAGGTGATGCTGGGATATTCGGACAGCGGCAAGGACGGGGGCTATTTCTGCTCAACATGGGAGTTGGAGCGCGCCCAACGCCGGATCGTCTCGGCGCTGGCCTCGCAAGGTTTCAAGGCCACGTTTTTCCATGGTCGCGGTGGCTCGGTCAGCCGGGGCGGTGCACCGACCGGGCGCGCCATCGCCGCGCAACCCAGCGGAACAGTTGCCGGGCGGTTGCGCGTGACCGAACAGGGCGAAGTTGTTTCGGCCAAATATGCCAACCGGGGCACGGCTGCGGCGCATCTGGAGTTGTTGCTGTCAAGCACGATGCGCCATACGGCGACCCCTGACGAGGCGCCTTCACGGCCTGAATTCGATGACGCATTGGATGCTTTGTCAGAGTTGTCACAGACAGCGTATGTCTCGCTTTTGCAGATGCCGGGTTTTCTGGACTATTTCCAGCAGGCGAGCCCTGTCCAAGAACTTGCCCGCCTGAAAATGGGGTCCCGTCCGACCCGTCGGTTCGGCGTGGCCAGTCTGGACGACCTGCGGGCCATTCCATGGGTCTTTGCGTGGTCGCAGAACCGCCACCTGATCACTGGTTGGTACGGGTTCGGCACCGCCATGGCCAGTTTTCGCAAGTTTCGCGGCGCGCGCGGTGATGACGTGTTGCACGACATGTTTCGACACTCCCGCCTGTTCCGCCTCGCCGTCGATGAGATGGAAAAATCGCTCTATCAGACGGATATGGAAATCGCAGCGCAGTATGGCGAATTGGTCTCTGATATCGAGATCCGCCAACGTGTATCGCAGGTAATCAAGGCGGAATACGATAGTGCCTGCAAAGCGATCCGGTTTCTGACAGGTGGTCAGGTCATCGGCCATCGCTTTCCCCGCCTTTGCGAGAGGTTTGACCGCAAACAGGCCGAATTGGCCCGCATTCATGCTCTTCAGGTCGAACTGCTGCAACACGCCCGCAACGAACCGCAGGCAGGGTCAGTTCCCGTGCCGCTGCTGCAATCCATGAACGCCATTTCCGCTGGTCTTGGCTGGACCGGCTAACCATTTTCAGGAGATCAAAACTGTGAACGCCCCGCATAGAACAAACGGATTTTTCACCCAGTCCTTGTCGGACCGCGATCCTGAGCTTTTTGGCTCGATCCGGTCTGAGCTGGGTCGTCAGCGCGACGAGATCGAGCTGATTGCGTCCGAGAACAT
>NZ_JBQFYP010000025.1:0-33893 GCF_056541545.1 Ruegeria sp. AG7 | reverse complement strand
CACCGTCTCTCCGGTGCGTCTCAACCGTCTTTCCAGTCCGTCAGGCCAACCTCAGCTGCGCCGGTGAAGGGGTATTTACGGATTAGAATCCCTACCCGCAAGCGGAAAATGCACAAAAACTATAGAAAATGCAGATGTCAAAATTAATTATTTATTTTCAAATTGTTAGCTGATCAATATCAAGCGGAGGCGCGCCAAAATCGTCGGAAACACAGACGGGGTTCCGCACTTTATCACCTTGTTCATAATGTAACTCACAGACTCGCTTCCGAGTCAGGCAGAATCTGCTGTGTTGGACTGGAGTGACAGGCTTGGAATCGGCAACCGGAGGGTAAGAAGGATGACGATAGCTGCCAAATAGATCAGCGGCTCGATCTGAAACCCTTTTGCCAGCATCACATAATGCAGGCCGCCCAGCAAAGCGGCCGGGTACACCAGCCAATGCAGCCTGCGCCAACACGGCCCCAGTTGGCGCACCGACCAGTTGTTGGATGTTACCGTCAGAGGCAACAGCAAAAGAAACGCCCCCATTCCAACTGTAATATAAGGACGCTTGAGAATATCCGCCCAAATCTGGCTGGGAAGCTGTACGTCCAGAACCAGCCAGACAAGGAGATGCAGGCTGACATATACAAAAGTCAGCACGCCAATGGCCCGACGGAACTTCATCAGGTTCAAGCCCACAAATCGGCGCAAGGATGTGATGGCCAGACCGGCAATCAGCAATTGTAACGCCAGTTCGCCATAGCGGTGCTCCAGCGCCTCAATCGGTTCGATCCCCAAACCGCCAGTCAGGCCAAGATAGAACAGCCAGGGCGCAGGCAGCACCCCCATCAAATAAACAGCCCATACCGGAATACGCCGGAGTGTCTGATTGATAGCTTGCATGATTCTAGTAATTCCTGGCCAGATCCATACCTTCATAAAGGCTGGCGACCTCTTCTTCATAACCGTTGAACATCAGCGTCGGTTTACGCGAGGCAAACAAGCCGCCGCCGATTTCACGTTCTGAGGCTTGTGACCAGCGCGGATGATCCACGTTCGGGTTTACATTGCTATAAAACCCGTATTCTCGCGAATTGGCCATATTCCAACTGGTGGGCGGCTCTTCTTCAGCAAGCGTGATACGGACAATCGACTTGATCGATTTAAACCCGTATTTCCACGGCACGACCAGACGCAAAGGCGCGCCGTTCTGATTTGGGATCGGCTTGTTATAGATACCAGTGGCCATGATCGTAAGCGGATGCATCGCCTCATCCAGGCGCAAACCCTCGCGATAGGGCCATTCCAGAATTGGATAGCGTGTTCCCGGCATCTCATCCGGGCGGTGGGCCGTTTCGAACGCCACGTATTTCGCGCCCTCTTTAATCCCTGCCATGTTCAGAAGATCGGCCAATTCGAACCCGTTCCATGGAATGACCATCGACCAGGCTTCAACGCAACGGAAGCGATAGATGCGTTCTTCGATCGTCATCTCGGACAGGATGTCCTTGAAATCATACTCACCGGGACGATCGACCAGACCGTCAATCTTGACGCTCCAGGGTTCGGTCACCAGCGTATGTGCATATTTCGCCGGATCATCTTTTCCGGTCCCGAACTCATAGTAGTTGTTGTAACTCGTGATCTCTTCCCACGTGTTCGGCTCCAGCGCATCCTGCGCCGCAGCTGGTCGACCCATTGCCGCCAAACCAACACCCGCCATCCCGGCCATGACCTGCCGCCGGTTCAGGAACGCCGCCCGTGGGGTGACGTAGGCATGTGTCAATGTATTGGTCCAGCGATGCGCCATCTGGGTCTCCGTCATATTCGTTTGTCATTACAGATTTAGGGTGCTGATAGCACAGACCCATGGAAACAGGCGTCACGTTTGAGCGACGTGATTGTAACGTTCCGGTTGGCGACAGGCCCAGACAGGCGGACTGTGCCGCGCTTTGCCCGTTTTTGACGGTCGTCACGACCTGAGCCAACTCGCGGTGCTCGAACATTACGCCGGGCATATACGTTTTACTCAGAGCTGGCTCTGAAAGGAGAGTTACAGCCGGGTAGCCTGCCTGCAGTCTTTACAACTGCGGGTCCAAAACTGCACTCTGTCCGACAGGCACCATACGCGATCAACAGTGTGGCGGGCCTGTTTTTGCAGCCGCGTGGCCGCAATGGGAGGACAAAAATGTGTGATATCTGTGTAATGAACGCCGTAAAAGACAGGATGCTGTCCCGGCGCGGGTTCTTCAAAGCTGCTGCGGCATCGGGTGTTGCGGCTGCCGCAACCGGAGCAATGGCACCGGCCGCACTGGCCGCGGGGCATGGCGGTGTCCAAGACATGACCCACACGCTCAGCCCGGAGTTCCCGACCTGGGGCGGAGAGCCGGGCATCTCGGCTGAACAGGCATTCAATTTCGCGGAACACGGATTCAATCTGTTCAATTTGTCGATTAATGAGCATACGGGCACGCATATAGATGCCCCACTGCACTTTTCTGCGGATGGAGCTTCAGTCGATGAAATCCCGGTCTCAGATCTGGTTGCACCACTTTGCGTGGTCGATATCGCAGCCCGCGCAGCAGAAGACGCCGATACGCGTTTAACCCCTGATGACCTGAAAGCCTGGATAGCCACCAACGGTGACATCC
The DNA here is from genome assembly GCF_056541545.1 of Ruegeria sp. AG7. Lineage (NCBI taxonomy): Bacteria > Pseudomonadati > Pseudomonadota > Alphaproteobacteria > Rhodobacterales > Roseobacteraceae > Ruegeria > Ruegeria sp. AG7. The sequence continues at coordinate 31,257 of NZ_JBQFYP010000025.1, read as the reverse complement.
CCGACGGGGCCTGCGTCGCCATGCACTCGGGATGGGCAGGCAAAACCGCTACGGATAAGTTCCGCAATTTCGACGGCGAAGCGCAGCATTACCCAGGCTTTCACGTTGAAGCTGCGCAGATGCTGATGGAGGAAACCGGGGCGCGGTCAATTGCCGTTGACACCTTGTCACTGGATCACGGCATGTCTGCGGATTTCGCCACCCATTATGCCTGGTTGCCTTCTGGCCGGTTCGGGATCGAATGCCTGGCCAATCTGGACCGGGTACCCGCGACGGGCGCGACACTTGTTATTGGCGCACCGAAACACGCTGGCGGCACCGGAGGTCCGGCGCGGATACTTGCGCTGATCTGACCTAACTGACGTACGGCGAAACTGGCCCGCTTTCTTCAGTGGGCCAGTTTCCTTCTGCGCATTCCATGAGTGGTAGGCACTGAGAGAAAGCCAGCCAATGGGCAAGACCAAATCTGATACCACACGGCGCTATGATACCGCTGCACCAAAATGGCGGGATAAGATGCGTGCTCTTGGTTATTACGATGCGTATCTTGGTTTTCTGTCAGCAAGTCAGCTCGCGCCAGAGCATAACAATCGGGTTGTTGATATCGGTGCCGGAACCGCCTCGTTTGCAGAAGCCTGGGTCGCTGTTCATGGGTCACCCGTCGAAGTAACCCTTCTCGAACCCAGTCAAGCCATGTTGAAACAGGGTCAAAGCGCGTTACAGGCGCGGGGTGTCGAGCCAAGACTTGTGCAGGGCTTTTTAGGGTCTGTCGTTCTGGAACCCGCTGATGTGGCACTGGCTGCGCATGTCATCGAACATTGCCCCGATCCGTTGCGCGCACTTGAGCAGATTCACGATTTGATGCGCCCTAGTGGTCGTTTGTATCTGGTGGTGTCAAAGCCGCATTGGTGCAATGCAATCATCTGGCTGCAATGGCGCCATCGCACATTCGGCAGAGAAGAAATTCTGGGACTATTGCACAAAGCTGGCTTCGAATGCGAAGGTGAGCACTCATTTCCCGCAGGCCCACCATCCCGGACAAGCCGGGGAATTTTGGCGCGTCGGAGAACGTAGATTCAGACAAAAAAGACCCGCCAATACAGCGGGTCTTCCGTTTGTGCCTAAGTCAATGCACCACTGCATCATCCGGGCGGGGCCGTTCCGACGTCCCTAACCGGTCACCGATGATCAAGCCATCAGCCCCGGCGGTGACCGGAACGACCTCACCATCCTTGATATCACCAGCCAGCAGCGCTTCGGCCAGCGGGTTCTGCAGGGCGCGCTGAATCACGCGTTTCAGCGGGCGGGCTCCGAAGACAGGGTCATAGCCTTCGTTGGCCAGCCATTCCTTGGCGCCATCGTCCAGGGCCAGCTCGATCTTGCGGGCCGCCAGGCGTTTTTGCAGACGCGCCATCTGGATATCGACGATGCCATCCATATCGGCCCGCTTGAGCCGGTCAAAGATGATTGTTTCGTCCAGACGGTTCAGGAACTCGGGCCGGAAATGTGCCCGCACCGCATCCATCACGTCACGGCGGGCCTGCGCGCTGTCCGCGCCATCGGGCAACTGGCTGAGCGCCTGAGAGCCGAGGTTCGACGTCAGAATGATCAGCGTCTGCTTGAAGTCCACGGTGCGGCCCTGACCATCGGTCAGCACACCGTCATCCAGAACCTGCAACAGCACGTTGAACACATCCGGGTGGGCCTTTTCGACCTCGTCAAACAGCACGACCTGATAGGGCCTGCGCCGCACGGCTTCGGTCAGCACACCGCCTTCGTCATAACCGACATAGCCCGGAGGGGCACCGATCAGACGGGCAACCGCGTGTTTCTCCATAAACTCGGACATGTCGATGCGCACCATCGCGTTGTCGTCGTCGAACAGGAAGTTCGCCACGGCCTTGGTCAGCTCGGTCTTACCCACGCCGGTCGGTCCGAGGAACAGGAACGATCCCAGTGGGCGGCCTTCGTCATTCAGACCCGCTCGCGCACGGCGCACGGCGTTGGCGACAGCAGTCACCGCTGCATCCTGACCAATCACGCGGGAATGCAGAGCGTCTTCCATCCGCAACAGCTTCTCGCGCTCACCTTCCAGCATTTTCGAGGTCGGGATACCGGTCCAGCGTTCCACGACAGAAGCAATCTGTTCAGGGCGCACCGTTTCCTCGGCCATCATACCATTGCTTTCGGCGTTCTCGGCCTCGGTCAGCTTTTTCTCAAGCTCGGGGATGACGCCATAGGACAGTTCCCCCGCTTTGGCGAGGTTGCCTTCACGCTTGGCGATCTCAAGATCAGCGCGCGCCTTGTCGAGCTGTTCCTTCAGGTCACGGGCACCCGCCAGCTTGTCGCGTTCGGCCTGCCATTGCGCTGTCATCTCGGCGGATCGTTCCTGCAAATCGGCCAGGTCCTTTTGCAAGGTTTCTAGACGATCTTTCGAGGCCGCGTCATCTTCAAGCTTCAGTGCCTCTTCCTCGATCTGCATCTGGAGGATGTTCCGGTCGAGTTGATCGAGTTCTTCGGGCTTGCTGTCGACCTCCATCCGCAAACGCGATGCGGCCTCGTCGACAAGGTCGATCGCTTTGTCGGGCAGAAAGCGGTCAGTGATATAGCGGTGCGACAGGGTCGCCGCTGAAACAAGCGCTGAATCCGAGATGCGCACACCGTGGTGCAGTTCGTACTTTTCCTTGATGCCGCGCAGGATGCTGATCGTATCTTCGACCGTCGGCTCCTGTACCATTACAGGCTGGAACCGGCGCGCAAGGGCTGCGTCTTTTTCCACGTATTTGCGGTACTCGTCCAGCGTGGTCGCACCGATACAATGCAGCTCGCCGCGGGCAAGCGCAGGCTTGATCAGGTTGGCCGCATCCATTGCACCATCAGATTTCCCGGCACCGACCAGCGTATGCATTTCGTCGATGAACAGGATGATTTCACCCGCAGCTTCAGTCACCTCGGTCAGAACGGCCTTGAGGCGTTCTTCGAACTCACCGCGGTATTTCGCGCCAGCAATCAGAGCACCCATGTCAAGCGCCAGCAGCTTCTTGTCCTTCAACGATTCCGGCACGTCTCCGTTGATGATACGCAGGGCCATGCCCTCGGCAATCGCGGTCTTACCGACGCCAGGTTCACCAATCAGAACTGGGTTGTTCTTGGTGCGACGCGACAGAACCTGCATCGAGCGGCGGATTTCTTCATCCCGACCGATGATCGGATCAATTTTGCCTTCGGCTGCAGCCTCGGTCAGGTCACGCGCGTACTTCTTGAGCGCGTCATAGCCTTCTTCCGCCGACGCGCTGTCAGCGGTGCGACCCTTGCGGATGTCGTTAATCGCTTCGTTCAGTTTTTGCGCTGATACGGCTCCGGCGTCCAATGCATCCTTGGCCTTGGACTTCACCATGCACAGCGCCATCAGAACACGTTCAACCGGCACGAAACTGTCGCCTGCCTTTGAGGCTATCTTTGCGGCCTCGTCCAGGACTTTGACAGTCTGGCCATCCATGTAAATCTGGCTCGCGTCACCGCTGACCTTGGGGATTTTCCCCATCGCAGTGTCCAGCGCCTCAACCACGCGGCTCGGCGCGCCGCCCGCGCGTGTGATCAGGTTGCTGGCCAACCCCTGATCGTCATCCATCAGTGCTTTGAGTATATGCGTGGGCTCCAGCCTCTGGTGCCCCTCGCGCAGCGCAATGGTCTGCGCAGCCTGCACGAATCCCCGTGCCCGCTCGGTGAACTTGTTCAAGTCCATGATATTCTCCTTTTCCAAGCGCCCCGTTTTGACATGCCCGCCTGGCAGCACACATCGGTCGAAGCCTCACATTCAATCTGGGAAATATCTTTGGTGGTTCAAGAGGCTAAAACACAGAAATCGACCTATTCACGCTGGATGGTATAGACTGTATAACCACCAGTCTCGGCGACCTGAACGGCACCCAGATCATTCACCAAAGTTTGGGCTGCCGCACTTCCCGTCGGGCAAGAGACCAGATCTGCGGTATGGTCCAGGAAATTGCCGGTAAACGCCGTTTCACCAGTAAGTTGACACCAATCACCCTCAGACCTGTAACCACCAACCAAACGCAAATCGTCATTGGTCGGCACTGGTGCAGCCCCTGTGTCCGGTGTTTCGGGTGGCGTGTCATTACACGCGGCCAGTGCAATCAACGCGCCCAGCAGAACCAGCTTATTCATTTTTTACCCCTTATTTTGAATTCAAGTTATCAATACAGAGCACGATAACACGAATTGAAGCTGCCTGCGCGGCTTAGCAGATGGACAGAGCGGCCCGAAGCCGCTAGGACGCAGACGTTTGCCAAAAAGGAGCGCCCCCATGTCAGATGACCGCCTGATCGTAGCCCTTGATGTTCCCAACGCTCTGCAAGGGTTGGCCATGGCTGAACGTTTGGGGGACAGCGTTTCTTTCTACAAAATCGGGCTGGGTATGCTGACCGGTGGCGGGTTGGCATTGGCCAACGAGCTGAAACAGGACCACGGCAAGCGCATCTTCCTGGACATGAAATTGTTCGACATTGGCAATACTGTAGAAAATGCCGTTCGGGGGTTGGCGCAATTCGATCTGGATTTTCTGACCGTGCATGGTGACCCTTATGTGGTGCGCGCTGCCAAAGAAGGTGCTGCGGGTAAAGACCTGAAGATCCTCGCCGTGACCATCCTGACCTCGCTGAACCGCGACGATTTGGACGCAAGTCTTCTGAAATCCGGCGATGTGCAGGACTTGGTTGTCGAACGCGCGGCCAAAGCCTTTGAAGCCGGAGCTGATGGCGTTATCGCCAGCCCGCAGGAAGCCGCCCTGATCCGTGCTCTGCCACAGGCTGAAGGGCGTCTGATTGTAACCCCTGGTGTGCGCCCGGCTGGCGCAGCGCTTGGTGATCAGAAACGTGTAGCCACCCCGGCAAGCGCCATTCAGGATGGCGCAGATCACATCGTTGTTGGCCGCCCGATTTATCAGGCAAAAGACCCAAAGGCCGCTGCTGAGGCCGTTCTTTCCGAACTAAATTCTCTCAAGGTGTGCTAAGACCACCTGGTCATTTCAGGTGGGTTTTGCGTTGGATTTTCCGCGCAACAAGTTGACCTAAGGTCACTTTTTGACGAAACCGCGCCAAATCGTCTCTGTGCCAGAAAACACACATTCAAAACCCGAGTTTTCTCGGCACAACCTTCATCCTATCGAAACTAATGATTTTCAGGGATTCTGAAGGGGAAATACTCCCCTACGAACCGCTTCTTCCTGAGGTTCGTTACTTCCCCCCGCGATGTGCGGGGGGTCTTCTTTTCAAATCATCCCATGCCAGCAGGGCCTTTGATCCAGGATCACAGGTGATATAAAGAACTTCCAAGCCAACTGCGGAACGCATGAGGACGCAGATGCCCGGTCTTTGCCGAGATTGCCTGACCACATTGTCAAACGAACAACGCTGTACTGCCTGTGGCAGTCCGCGGGTAAAGACTCACTCGGAACTGTTTGACCTGTCGATTGCCCATATGGATTGTGACGCCTTCTATGCCTCGGTGGAGAAACGTGACAACCCTGAACTGGCGGACAAACCGGTCATAATTGGCGGCGGCAAGCGCGGCGTTGTGTCAACTGCCTGCTACGTTGCCCGTATTCGCGGTGTCCGGTCGGCCATGCCCATGTTCAAGGCGTTGCAACTCTGCCCCGAAGCCGTCGTGATCAAGCCGCGCATGTCCGTCTACGCCCAGGTGTCGCGCGACATCCGCGCCATGATGGATGAATTGACACCCGTGGTCGAACCCCTGTCGCTGGACGAAGCCTTCATGGACCTGTCGGGAACCGAACGTTTGCATGGCGCGCCTCCGGCCGTCATGCTGGCGCGTCTGGTCAAGCGCATGAAGGATGAAATCGGTGTCACCGGCTCCATCGGGTTAAGTCACAACAAGTTTTTGGCCAAGGTCGCATCGGACCTCGACAAACCGCGCGGGTTTTCAGTCATCGGCAAGGCGGAAACGGCAGAGTTTCTGAACGACAAACCCGTGCGGTTGATCTGGGGTATTGGCCCGGCTGCGCAGGAAGCGCTGGACCAGGCCGGGATCAGAACTTTCAGTGATTTGCTGCGTTGGGATCAGGAGGCACTTACCGCACGGTTCGGTTCAATGGGATATCGCCTGTGGCACTTGGCCCGGGGTCAGGACAAGCGACGCTTATCAGCGCATGAGCCGATGAAATCCATCAGCAACGAGACGACATTTTTCGAAGACACGTCGAGCCTTGATATTCTGGACGGCCATTTGTGGCGCATGGCCTTGAAAGTGTCGGACCGCGCCAAGGCAAAGGATCTGGCAGGCCGGGTTGTCACGTTGAAACTGAAGAAAGCCAATCACAAGATCCTGACGCGGCGCGTGTCCTTGCGGGATGCGACACAGATTGCCGACCGGATTTACCGCACGGCCCGGGGCCTGTTCGATCAGGTTGGCGATCAGGGGCCGTATCGGTTGTTGGGCTGTGGTTTGTCTGACCTTTGCCCGGCGGATCAGGCGGATATTTCCGGCGACCTGCTGGATCCGGATGCTGCCCGAAGATCAAAGGCCGAACGGGCCACGGACGAGATTCGCCAGCGGTTCGGGGCCGAAGCAATCATGAAGGGCCGTGCGCTGCGCTGATATTATTCCGCCGCCAGACGCTCTGGGCTCGCACCCAGGCTGGAAATCTCCCGAACCACCTGCCTGAGCAGCCTCGAGAACGCCATGAAATTGGCATTGGGCGCGATTTTTTCTTCGTCCATGTATAAAGCGCGATCGATCTCGATCTGAACGGCGTGCTGCTGGCGACCGGGACGACCATAGGTTTGTGTCACATATGCCCCGGCAAAAGGCGCATTGCGCGCCACGTTGAGACCCGCTGCCGCAAAAGCCGCTTCAATGAGGTCCACAACCTCAGAGGAAGCGGACGCGCCAAACCGGTCGCCCAACACGATCTCGGGCCGCCTTCCGCGCGCAGTGCCTGCCATGGCCACCGCCTCGTGCGGCATCGAGTGGCAGTCCACCAGAATTGCCTGTCCGAACATCTCGTGTGATTCGGCCAGCAGGGATTTCAACCGCGCATGATAAGGGCGCCAATAAGTGTCGATGCGCAGCCGCGCTTCGTCCATGGTGAGTTTGCCGCGATAAATTGCCCGACCGTTGGCTACCACGCGGGGAATCACCCCGAGCCCTGACGCGACCCTTGGATTATGCCCGAGCCTGCGGGCACCGCTGATCAAGGCCGGGTCAAGTTCATCCAGACTGCGGTTCAAATCCAGATAGGCGCGTGGCATGGCCGCCTTGATCAAAGGGGCACCGTTTTCCGCGGCGGGCGCGAACAACTGATCAACAAAGGCGTCTTCTGAGGATCGAATCACGCTCCGGTTCAATACGGACCGGTTCAGAAAAGCCTCAGGATACTCCCGCCCGCTATGAGGCGATGAAAAAACCACGCACGAGGTGCGGTTTTCGGGTATATCCAATACATAGGCTGCGCTTTGCATGATCCCTCCGTGCTCGTAATCAACATAGACCGGAAAAATTGTTCTTCCAAACCCCTTGAACCCATTTGCGACTCCTTTTATAGACCCGCTACCGGCGCGGGGATCCGCGCCCCATTTCGTTATGGGGCAAGGCACGCAAAGGGAAAGTGGGCGGTTAGCTCAGCGGTAGAGCACTTCGTTGACATCGAAGGGGTCACAAGTTCGATCCTTGTACCGCCCACCATGATTTCACTGTTCCGGTTCTCCGGGACACCCGAGTAACCCAGGCGCTGGCCACGTCCTTGATGAAGGCGCCGCAGATTGGAGACAGACCATGAAGGTCAGGAACTCGCTCCGCTCGCTCAAGAACCGGCACCGTGACTGCCGGATTGTGCGTCGCAAAGGCCGCGTCTACGTGATCAACAAGACGCAGCGCAAGTTCAAAGCGCGTCAGGGCTAAGAACTGCACATCACTGCTTAAAGAAACCGCACCTTCGGGTGCGGTTTTTTTGTTCCTCGATACACTGGTCGAAGGTTTGGTTGTTTTCAGGAAATTCGACAGTACGGTCGCGACCTTTTGACCGAGTAAATCAGTCGGATTTACTTGCATCCCGCCCAGAATCATATAATTGAGAAAATCAGTCGGATTAATGACCGGCCCGAAATTCAATTGTTGAGGCACACTATGCTGAAATCCACGACCTGCCTGGCCGCCGCGCTGTCGGCTCTGATCGCAACATCTGCCGCCGCCGAAGGCGAGCTGAACCTTTATTCGTCGCGCCACTATGACACCGACGAACGGCTGTATACCGACTTTGAAGACGCAACTGGCATCAAGATTAACAGGATCGAAGGCAAAGCGGATGAACTGATTGCCCGGATGGAAGCGGAAGGCGCAAACTCACCTGCCGACGTGATGCTGACCGTGGACACGTCGCGCCTGGCACGAGCCAAGAACGCAGGTATCCTGCAATCGATCGACAGCGCAAAACTGGAAGAGAGCATTCCAGCCAACCTGCAGGACAGCGACAATCAGTGGTTTGGTTTCTCGCAACGCGGTCGGATCATCTTTTTCGACAAGGAAAACGTGACCAACCCGCCGGCCACCTACGCTGATCTGGCCAAACCGGAATACAAGGGAATGGTTTGTATCCGGTCTTCGACCAACACCTACAACCAGACCCTGCTGGCGTCGATCATCACACACGAAGGCACTGAGGCCGCCAAGTCCTGGGCCGAGGGTGTTGTCGCCAACATGGCGCGTGACCCGCAGGGCGGTGACACCGACCAGTTGCGCGGCATCGTTTCGGGCGAGTGTGAAATCGCGGTTTCGAACACCTACTATTTCGCGCGTTCCATTCGCACAGACGTCAAAGGCTTGTCCTCAGACCGCGACATGATCGACTGGGTCTTCCCGAACCAGGACAGCTATGGCGCGCATATGAATCTATCCGGTGGTGGGGTCGCCGCGCACGCACCCAACAAGGAAAACGCGATCCTTTTCCTTGAGTATCTGGCCAGCGATCAGGCGCAGAAATACTTCTCGGCGGGCAATGACGAGTTCCCGGCTGTTCCAAATGTCGAACTGGCCGAGTCGGTCAAGGCGCTGGGTGAATTCAAGGCCGACGACGTGAACCTTTCAGACGTTGCAAAGAACATCCCCGAAGCGCAGAAGATCTTTAACGAAGTTGGCTGGAAGTAATCTTTCTTAGCGCTGACTTATTGAAAAGGATGCGGATTGTTCGCATCCTTTTTCGTTGATATGTGATATTTGTTAGTGTACTTTCTCATATATGAGAAATTTTTTCACGATGGTGTAATGCCTGACACCCTGTCAAACCGCCTTGCCAATCGCCTGAGCGAGCTGCGCCGCGGGCGCGGTTGGTCTTTGGATTACCTTGCCGAACGCAGCAGGATCAGCCGCGCCACCTTGTCCCGTATGGAAAAAGGGGATGTCAGCCCAACAGCCGACAACCTAGGCCGTCTGTGTGCTGCATACGATCTGCCGATCTCACGCCTGCTGATGATGGTTGAAGACAGCTTTGACCCCAAGGTTCCATTCGAACACCAGACCGAGTGGCGCGACCCTGAAACCGGCTTCACCCGCCGTGCTGTTTCACCACCCGCAAATGGATTGAACGCCGAGGTTCTGGAATGCCACCTTCCCCGGGACAGGGTCATTACCTACGAAGTGCCAACTAAATCGGGGCAAGAGCATCATCTGATCTTAGTGGACGGAGCGCTTACCCTGACGGTCGATGGAACACCCCACGCGCTGAACGCCGGAGATTGCCTGCGCTATCATCTGTCAGGACCGACCCGGTTTGAAACAGGGGCGTCGCGTGGCGCACGTTACCTGCTGGTGCTTATATGATCACGCGCCTGACCGATAACGATTTTGACGCGGCGCTGGACGACCTGGCAGAAATCCTGCATGCCTGTGTTCACGATGGGGCCAGCATAGGTTTCATACTTCCGTTTACCCTGAATGATGCGCGTGCGTACTGGCAACAATACGTACAGCCCGGTCTTAGGTCAGGTAAACTGGACTTGTTCGTTTCGAATGACGGTCCCCGCATTGCAGGCACCGTCCAACTGATCCCGGCGGCAATGCCCAACCAACCCCACCGCGCCGACGTGGCGAAACTTCTGGTCCACCCCAACGCCAGACGGCGGGGGTTAGGCCGATCCCTGATGAATGCGCTTGTTCTTCGGGCGCGAGAGGTGGGGCGCACGGTGCTAGTACTTGATACGCGCAGCACCGACCCCTCGCGGCTGCTTTATCAAAGCCTCGGGTTTCAGATCGCGGGGGAAATACCGAATTACTGCCGGAACCCATTTGAACCAAAATTCGAGCCCACAACCTATATGTACAAAAACCTTGACCCTTGAAAAGACGCAGCCCCCGCTACTCGGCGGCGGTTACCTTTTCGGGAAACTTGTTCGGCAACAGCCCGAGGCGGCGCGCACGACGAACATCTGCCAGCAGGTCCCGTTCGGCGGCCTCAAACAACTCTTCAGGGTCATCCAGAACAAAATACCCCATCTGGTGCATGTCGATCCGGTAGGGTGTTCGCAGAATCGTAAGAACGTCAAATGGGTCACGATCGGGTATGTCGCTGGTCACGGCATAGACCAGTTCTGTCGGCGACGACGCCAACCCTGAACCCAGCGCCTTGATCTGACCGTTCTGGCGGCGCAGGCCAAACTCGATCGAGAACCAGTAGAGCCTGATCAACCAGGCATAATCCGCGTCATCTGCCTGCTTTCCGGCTAGCCCGATGGCGTGGCTGAACGCGGCAAAACGCGGATCACTTAACAACGGTGTATGTCCGAATATCTCATGAAAGATATCCGGCTCTTCTATATAGTCGAAATCTTCCCGGGAGCGGATGAAAGAGGCGGCCGGAAAAACCCGATCCGCCAGCATCCCGAAAAACGTCTTGAATCCGATCAGCGCCGGAACCGGCTGCACCCGCCAACCGGTCAGGTCCAGCAACCGTTTAGAAATATCTGCACAAGAAGGCACTTTTGTCTTCGGTAGGTCCAGCCGCGCCAAACCGCTTAGGTATTCCGGCGCCATATAGCGCCGTACGTTTTCTTCCTGTGCCGCGTAAAGATCAGCCCAGACCGCATTCTCTTCGTCTGTGTAGGTAATGTGGCCATATTCATCCGCGAGTTTGGCGACATATTTGGTCGATTTGGGCATCAGCATCCTCCTGCATGAGATCAGGATACCTCAACTCACATGGAGAATTTGTTTTGATATTCTGCGCATCGTCTGTATTATGAACGAAACGTTCCGAGATATTGCCATTTGCGGGCCAAATGCTTCACCCTGCCGACATTGATATTTTGCGAGAGCTTCAGGCCAGTGGACGCCTGTCTATGCAGGAACTGGCCGACCGGACCGGGTTGTCGGCTTCGCAATGTTGGCGCCGCGTCCGTGACCTTGAATCGTCCGGGGTGGTTTCAGGGTATCGCGCGCAGGTTTCTGCCAAGGCAGTCGGCCTGAATGCCATTGCCTATGTCCACGTCGCGCTGAAGGACCATCAGGAGAACAGCATCTCGGCGTTTCTTCGTCTGGTCGAGACCGAGCCGCAAATCGTCGAGTGCGCCTCGATCACCGGGGATCACGACTTTATCCTGAAGGTTTACGCCAAATCCCCTGAGGATCTTGAGGTCTTCATCATGCAGCGCCTGTTGAAATCAGGGCTGGTCCGCGACACCCGCAGCAACTTTGTGCTTCGCCAGACCAAGACCCGCGGCCCTTTACCCATTCTTTGACAGGGTCCACCAAAACGGAACCTGAGCGGCTCTGTTAGCGGCATAACCCATCCTTTCTAAGACGTGGTGTTGAAGGGCGGGGTGTGTCACTCAGTTGGAAAAGCCCGGCCACCATTTATTGGCGGCCGGGCTTACAAGGATCAAAACGTCTTCAGAAGTGAGCCGATTTCGCGGTCGCGGGCTTTTCCATCGGCGGCGCGAACTTGGTCAAATCGATCCCCTTTACCGCCGACTTGTATTCCTCGGCGGTTGGGGTCCGGCCCAATATAGCCGAGAGCACGACAACCGGTGTCGACGCAAGCAGAGACTCACCCTTTTTCTCATCGGAGTCTTCAACGACACGACCCTGGAAAAGGCGCGTGGATGTCGCCAGAACGGTATCGCCTTTTGCAGCCTTTTCTTGGTTCCCCATGCAAAGGTTACAGCCGGGCCGCTCAAGGTACAGGATATTTTCGTATTCCGTGCGTGCCTTGTTTTTCGGAAACAGATCGTCGAATTCAAAGCCCGAGTATTTCTGAAGAATGCTCCACTCGCCTTCTTCTTTCAGCTCATCGATGATGTTGTAGGTCGGTGCTGCGACAACCAGCGGGGCCTTGAATTCGACAGTGCCCTGTTCCTCTTCAAGGTTCTTAAGCATCTGCGAGACGATAATCAGATCGCCCTTGTGCACCATGCACGACCCGACAAAGCCCAGATCGACCTTCTTTTCACCCTTGTAGTAGGAAACCGGGCGGATAGTGTCGTGGGTGTAACGCTTTGATACGTCAGCGTTGTTCACATCCGGGTCGGCTATCATCGGTTCGTCGATCTCATCCAGATCAACGACGAGCTCGGCAAAATACTTGGCGTTTTCATCGGGTTTCAGGGCCGGCTTTTCACCCGACCTGATCTCCGCGATCCGCGCATTCGCCTTGTCGATCAGACCTTGCAGCGTCTGGGCTTCGTTTTCCATACCCTTGTCGATCATGATCTGGATGCGGCCTTTGGCGATTTCCAGAGATTCAATCAGCGTGTCATCTTCGGAAATACAGATCGAAGCCTTGGCCTTCATCTCGGCCGTCCAGTCGGTGAAGGTGAACGCCTGATCCGCCAGCAAGGTGCCGATATGAACTTCGATGATCCGGCCCTGGAAGACGTTGTCACCGAATGTCTTCAACATCTGCGACTGGGTGGCGTGAACCACGTCGCGGAAATCCATATGGTCTGCCATCTGGCCCTTGAAGGTCACCTTCACCGATTCAGGGATCGGCATCGTGGCTTCACCGGTGGCCAGCGCCAGCGCAACGGTGCCCGAATCCGCTCCAAACGCTACGCCCTTGGACATGCGGGTGTGCGAGTCGCCGCCAATGATGATGGCCCAGTCATCCACGGTGATGTCGTTCAGCACCTTGTGGATTACGTCTGTCATCGAATGGTAAACACCCTTGGGATCACGCGCAGTGATCAGGCCAAAGTTGTTCATGAACTTCATCAGTTTGGGAATGTTCGCCTGCGCCTTTGCGTCCCAAACTGACGCTGTGTGGCACCCGGACTGATATGCGCCATCAACGATGGGCGAGATCACGGTTGCCGCCATGGCTTCCAGCTCCTGCGCGGTCATCAGGCCGGTGGTGTCTTGCGACCCAACGATATTGACCTTAACCCGAGCATCCGAGCCCGCGTGCAGAACCTTTCCGTCAGCCACGCCAACCGCGTTTTTGTTGAAGATCTTCTCGACAGCTGTCAGGCCCTGACCCTCGTGCGAGATTTCCTTGGACGGAGCAAATGCAGATTCCAGCGCAACGCCAAGGGTTTCGGCCGCAAAGGTCTGCAGCTTCTTGCCAAAGACAATAGCGTAAGAGCCGCCAGCCTTGATGAATTCGACCTTTTGCGGCGTGAAGGACGACGATACATCGACAAGCTCTTTATCGCCTGCTTCGTTGTAAAGCTTCTTGTCCTTTGTGTTGATGGTCAGAACGGTTCCGGTCTCGACCGAGTATTTCTGTTCAAGGACAGGACTTTCGTCGTTGTTGAAGATCGGGTTGCCGTCGTCATCCAGCTTTTTGACCCAGTTCTTCAGGTCAATGCCGATACCTCCGGTCACGCCAACGGTGGTCAGAAAGATCGGTGAGATTCCGTTTGTTCCCGCGACAACTGGTGCGATGTTCACAAAGGGAACATAAGGGCTGGCTTGCGTTCCGGTCCACAAGGCGACGTTGTTGACGCCGGACATGCGCGACGACCCGACGCCCATGGTCCCTTTTTCGGCGACCAGCATGACACGTTTGTCCGGGTGTTGTTTCTGCAAATCCTGAATCTCGGCCTGTGCCGCCGGTGTGATCATGCATTTGCCATGCAGTTCCCGATCCGCACGAGAATGCGCCTGATTACCGGGCGACAGAAGGTCGGTGGAAATGTCTCCTTCGGCCGCGACATAGGTCACAACCTTGATTTCCTCTTCGATGTCAGGCAGCCGAGTAAAGAACTCGGCCTTGGCATAGCTTTCCAGAATGTCCTTTGCGATCGCGTTTCCGGCCTCCAAAGCAGACTTGAGGCGCTGGGTATCCGCATCATACAGGAACACCTGCGTTTTCAGCACCTCTGCCGCCTGACTTGCGATCGACGCATCATCGCCCAGCGCCAGATCCAGCAGAACCTCGACCGAGGGGCCGCCTTTCATATGTGACAGCAGCTCGAACGCGAAGGCCTGCGAGATTTCTTCGACCGAGGCTTCACCCAGTATGATCTCTTTCAGGAACCGCGCCTTTTCACCAGCTGCGCTGGTTGTACCCGGCAGCGTGTTATAGATGAAATAGGACAAAGACTCGGCGCGGTGAACGTTGTCCACATCTTTGATTTGTTCAATGACTTCCTGAAGCAGCGCACCGTCTTCAATGGGTTTGGGGTGCAAACCTTGCTCTTTGCGCGTCTCGATCTCGTTCAGGTATTCTGTATATAGGCTCATGACGGTTCCGACCATTTAGCTGGTGCGCTGGCAGGTAATAAACCAGCGCCTTAATTTTGTATGCCGCGGTATACTAAATGCTCACAACTTGCAAGACACTCTCCTGCGACCCTGTGTCCTGATCGAGGATGTATCTGTCGAAATACCTGTCCGTCATGCGTGATTTGTCTGTCGCGGCCAATTGGTATCAGCACACTGGTACCCTAGCCCCCAGTGGCGGAAATCAGTTCCTTGGCCAGTGGCAAGGGTGAGTAACCCAGCCGAGACGGTGTCAATCCCAATCGCAAAATCACCATATCATGAGAGGGGAAGATTCCAATGGACTGTCCATCATGCCCCCGCAACCAGACCGCATCTTCAAAAGGTGGCACATCTCCGGGTGCTTCCAGCCAAAGGTGGCCCTTGGCATATTTGCCATCCGAAGCCGCTTATCGCTGACTCATGCCCTCGGCACACGGCAAACGAACTTTACGATACAAATCCACGGTGAAGATCCTCCCTCCCTCCGTCAAAAGAAAGGGCAAAGCTGGACGACTTATTCGCCGCCCGCAGCAGGGTCATCCCGCCGCTACTGTGGCAGGCTTTCTCACCGCCGTTCTCATGGTCGTCCGCCTCAGTGGAGCTGAACCTGTAGGTCGCTGCCTGTGCTCGCAGGAAGTGATCATATGCTCCTAGCATATACGGGCGCTTGTGGGCAGAACGAGATCGATCTTAACCTGTCTTATGCTTGGTGCAATTGAAGCTACAACGTTCTCAGAAATTTGACCCTGGAGGTCAAAAACATCGTCGCGCTTGCCATCGTATCGATCCGCCCAGACATGCGATCCGGTTTGCGCGCCAATCAGCTTTCCAGTCACACCCAACCGGTTACCAACTCCACAATCAGAACCCTCCAGCACGTAGCGGACACCAAGTTCACGGCCTATACGACGCACATCAACAGAAAGCCCTTTGTAAGAAAAAGAAGAGTTTCGGGCGACTACGAATGTCCAGGGCACTCTGGACAAGCTGGTAATAATGTCTTCGGTAATACCTTCTGCGAAATAGTCCTGCTCTGCGTCAGACGGCAGATTTTCAAACGCAATACGGCCACGGGAGGTTTGTCAGGGCGAGATTGAGCTGCTGGGCGCGTGGTGAAGAATGAAGTCTGAACAGAGTAGGCTGTCACAGTGCGCGCGATATTCTTCAAGTATTGCGATCCTATTTCTGCGAACGCAATATCCACCTTACCTATGACGTCTTCGTATACCCCCATTGAAACGATAATGCCTACGGGAGGAGCCAGACCTTCCAGCCGGGCCGCGATGTTGACGCCGTCACCAAGAACATCACCGTTGTCATCAAAAACATCACCCGCGTGAATTCCCATACGAAATTGAATCTCCGGGATTTGCCCGCGCGCCGCGTTCCGCTCAACTATCTGACGCTGTATCGTTTCCGCACACGCCACCGCATCCACAACCGAGGGAAACTCTGCAAGGAAACCGTCACCAGTTTTTTTGAACAGGCGCCCGCCATTCAAACCGACATGCGGCTCCAGCGCCCTAAAGTGGCCCTTATACGCCTGCAAAGTGGCTTCTTCGTCAGCACTGACAAGCGCGCTATAACCAACAATATCAGCCGCAAGTATGGCTGCCAGGTGTCGTTTCAAACAAAAAATCCTCCCGCGTATCCATTGTAAAGGAATGTCAAAAGGATATCAGGGGCTTCTCGTACAAATCGCTTAGGCTACGTCTCGAAAGTCGGCCGCACGATAAGGCACAATCAGTTCAGAAATCGGCGCCAGAATACCGCGTTTGCGAAGTGGGTCCGCACCCATGTCGAGTAGGAGTTCATCGTGATAGTGGAACATGTGAAGCAGAAGTGTGGCGGAACGTCCCGGTCCTTCTGGCATCCATGATTGTTTCCAGGACTTGAGCGCATCGATATCGCTTTGCATGGCCTCAGCATCCGGTAAGAGCACACGACCTGCAACGACTTCCGCAAGCCATTTGGCCTGAAGCGCGAAGGTCGTCACACTCATGAAGGAGGACGCCCGACCCACGAATGCAAGGTTTGGCACCGAGGGGTGTAGGACATGCCGGTATAAATAGAACCCATCCGGCCCATCATCCAAAGAGTTGAGAATCGACTTCGGTAGATATGGGTAGCCGGTCTTCCAGCCCGTGCCGAAGACGACACAATCGACCTCAAGAGAATCCCCATCCGCAAGGTCGATTCCGTTGGAAGAGAATGCACTCACACCTGTTCGATGTGCAGAAATCTTATCAGATCGGATAAAGTCGATGAGCTCAGGACGTGGAACCATAGTTACTTCCGTAAACGCGTCGAATTCGACAGGCGTCTCAGGCATCAGGGTCTCACCACGTGCGATTTGCGTTCGCAATCGTTGCTGGGTACTGAGCAGCAGTTCTACGATACGCCAGAACAGCCAGGGCAACGGATATCCTATTGAGTGGATAGCGCGCACGATTGGGCTGGGTCTCACATACGGAGGGATCAGGGCTGCAACAAGGCGTGTCAGCATTCCCCATTTGAAAGGAAGAACACCCAGCAATTTGCGCGGAACAGGCCAGTGTGCGGTTCGGAATACGAGGTGAACCTTTTCCGCGACACCCACAGCCGAACCCGCTATATCTGTGGCACTTTTTCCGTAACCGATTACAGCGACACGACGACCTTTGAGTTGCGATATGTCTTTAAATTCGCTGGCGTGAAGGACTTCTCCTCCAAAATCTTCACGTTTGGGAATGTTCGGGACATTTGGTGTCTCTGAATAGAGCCCGGTTGCAACGACAACGAGATCGACTTCAACATCTTCAGATCCTTCGGAGCCACTAACCTCAAGTAACCACCCGTCAGTTTTGCGCTCAATCAAGGTGACGCGGGTGCCTAACCGTAAGCACTCTCGTATTCGGAAATGATCGCAATAATCCTCCAGATACTCTCGAAAGACCGGCCCCGGAGTGAAATGAGACGCTTCTTCGGAAAGCGGAAAATCCGGGAACTCGTACAGGTCCTTTTGCACCTGAACGCCAAAATCGTGGTATCCGTCCGCCCAGACACCGCCAAGGTACGGATTGCGATCAAAAACAGTGCAGTGGATCCCAACCCTCGTCAGGCATTTTGCAGTAGCAAGCCCGGAAACCCCCGCACCAATGATAGCGGCGGTTTTTACCTCCCCTACTTTCATGCCTCAGTTCCCCGTCGCAAAATTCGCGATAAACCCAAGAGAACGACACCCACAAGCCAGAGCGCCAGAACATAGGCACCGAACACAGTCCAAAGCGCCCATACCCACAGGCCTTGCCAAATTGTCTTTGCTTGATTTAACCCGGTCTGACCGAGGCGAGAACGCAAAATGAACAACATATTGAGCAGCCCAATCGCAGCGCCGATTGCTGTTCCAATCCAAAAGAAATCGCCCATAACAGCCCCCCAAGGCGATATCAGGATATCACGAAATCACAGTTTTAGAAAGCAAGGCGACCATTGGCGCTTTTGAAATCACAGACGGCATCGAAGTCGCCGTTGCCGTCATGCCCCTGAGAACTCGTTCAAAATCTTAGCTTGCCCGTTCGTACCAAGATTGTCCCTACAGCCTGTTTCAATGAGCTATTGGAGGAAGCCGCAGCAGCACTTGGTAGCGAGATTGGTGTCAGGAAGATACACGTCGACAAACTTTGCAAAGTCTGCTTTCTGCGCATCGCAGACCTTAGCGAGAATCCAAGCAAAAAGGCCGCATGGAACCCAAGGTTCCTTAGGGAGGCCCTTTGCGAGATTGCGCAACGCAAAGGGCCATTACCGCAACGACTAAGCCAAAAACTGATTGAATTCATCACTAAGGCAGACAATCGCGCAGCGCAAAACTATGGGCAAACTACGCAAACTTATGGGGTGTGCGAAGTGTTATGCGCGCACCTACAAACCGTGTAGGTGCGCTCGTAACGCTACATTTCCGACATTGATTTCATTAAAGAAAATCTTGGAACTTTGCCCATAACTCTTCGCGGTATTAGCGCATAACTTTGCACGATTTGCCCATATGTTTGCATGCTATAGAGAACTCATCGAACAAACAGACTCTCAGGCTTACCTGCGGTGCCTAAATGTTACTTACTCCCAATGGCCAGCAGACGAGCGCCAAGTGTTGGCTTCGCCATCCCAAACACTAGCGCTGACGCAAGGCGTTGGGTTTATTGCGTCGCAATTGGATCCATGAATATCTGCCACGACAACGCGTTGACGCCCAAAATCAACAACAGTCCAGCCTTGATTGAGCAATGAATGAACCTCCTCTTCAACCAGGAAGTGCGAGACGCATCCGCCAGTTCCGCAGTAAAGAGATGCAGCGCTTGAACACGCAAAACCTGACTCATTCAGAACCCAGTCACTTTGTAGGTCTCCGTCGAGATCGACCCTTTCAACCGCGCCCCAGGCTATGTCAAATTGACCGTCGTTGAACTCCGCGCAGGCTCGTGCCGCCAAATCAACCCTCGCCTGCAAACCGGGCGGAAGTTGCGATACATCAGCCGCGACAGCTGGTGAGGTCCAAACAAGGCCCGAAGCAAGCACAATCCCGGCGACCAAACATTTCATCTTACACGCTATTTGGGAAGCCGTTTGGAAGGTGGCATCAATTGCACTGATCATACCTGTAGTCCCCATATTCTAGCCAGTTTGCGGAGCCTTCGCTAAAAATCAGAAACTCGGACCTGTCCTCCCCAAGCAGGGCGACGACAAATCCGGCGGGCGGCACAGAGTTTCCGAAGTAACTGTAGGCCGTCATGGCTCTGATCGACTCGCCGTTGACCGTTACTCGCGCGTCCCACTTCCCCTCCGGATTGTCCAGAATTACATATTCGATCTGGCGTTTTATCGCTCCACCACCACAATAGACGATGCCTTCGGGTGCTTCGTAGGAGGTCTCCTGGCCAGGATCTGAATCGCACGCGGAACGAAGGGACCGAATTGCCGCACCGGAACCTTTTAAGTCAAAGATTCCATAGCTTACATCTTGATCAATCATCGACAGATTAACTGTTGCATTGGCCGCAAGCTGGTCCAATACAAAACCATAGTCCTCTTGACTATTGAAACTGACCTCGACGGGATAGTTGTCGACGATCTGCATGGCAGCGTTTTCTGCGCCAACCTGAAATGCACCAACCTCGGTGGTGCCGTTCTTCAAAAAACGAATGGAGAGCCCCTGCTTTTCCACGATGTCCTGGCTATCCTCATATCCAGCCGGAGCAAAGCGGATACGATTACACTGAAGTTCCAGCGTCATGTTTCCGGTCTGAATAAAGGCATTGGGGTTGGGCCCGGAACTGAACGACCACTCCGCCGATGCCGTGGTTGCTATTACTATCATTAGCGCTCCAATGGAAATCGTCTTGAAACTCATTTTCTCTCTCCATTTTGTTGCGTTTCGCACTTTCATTCAGCAGAGAATCCGGCCCGCCGCCCCGGCCACCAGATCAGGAAACAGGTGCGCCGTATTCGTTTGCGCCTTCTTCCGAAGGTCGTGTCAGCCACCAGATCATCAAGATGGACAGAACCAATTGAAGAATTGAGACAACAACAATACCGGTTACGCCCAGGACTGCGGCGGGTCCTCGTAATGCATCGGGGTTTTCGGTCCCTTGCTCCAACACCGAGAAGAACGCCACCCCACCCAACATAACAAAAAGCGTTGTAATGCTGAGCGCCATCGGCAGCAGCAAATACCAGCCAGGTCGTCCTGTATCATGCAGCCTCCGCCAACCGGCGGCCAGCATAGGTATGATAACTGCAAGTTGGAAAACAAAGGACAGAACCCGAGATCCTTGCCCCGTTTCGGGGTTGGTCCCGAATATGATCGTATCCAGCACAGCTAAAGCAGCACTCACGAGAACCACAAACAAGAAGAACCACCAGTATTCTGAGCGTATAGCCCGACCGGAGAACTGGAAGTATTTCGAGAAACACGTTTTAACGGCTTCAACAAACCCCATTTTCAATCCTTTCTTAGTTTCTGTGCGAACTCAGAACGCGTCGCCGACCCAAAAGAACACATTCTCCCTTATGAGTGCTCCCACCTACCTTTTTGTTTAAAAGCAGAAGCCTATCGTACGAGAGCGTAAAGAAGCTTACAAAAAAAATATTGATTTATGAAGAATAAGATTCAAACATTCGAATTCGACACAGCTTTATTTTACCTCCGTTGTGGTCGCTGCTGCTCGCTGTGCCGAGCCCTTCCGACTGCTGGAGTGAGTGCTGGCGGTCGGAAGGCCTTCTACATTGATCGAGCGTTGGGAGGACGCGATGCTTGGACTTAACGAACTAGCCCTCCCTCCAGAGTTCGCTTTAGCTTTTTCCAGTGGCGCCATTCGGGCATCACGCGTTGTTGGCGGTCTCGGCAGTCAACGAAAAATCGTTCCGTCGAAAAAGCCCTCCGCGGCAGGTTTTGGGCAAGATAGTCACAGGGTCGAGGTATGTTCCATTGGCTGTCCAGATACGAGAGCTTCAAACAAGCACATCCAATTTGATTAATTTCAACGAACCCAGAGGGAGAAGAAAATGACCAACAAGATGGTGAAGATTGCGGGCGCAACTTGTTTCGCACTGCTTGCGGCCTGCGACGATACGAGTACATCAAGCGCGTCAGCCGAGCTCACGCCAGCCCAACAGGCGTGTTTGCGAGATGTAGCCAACACGACGAACAATTCGCAAGTCGTGGTGCTCTCATCCGCCTTTAGCGAGGCGGGAACACAGGTTACTGTAGGCGTTGGTGAGGATCGTGCTCCTTGGAATTGCATTGCTTACAGTGATGGCGCGACAGCTGGTATCGAGTTCCTGGGCGACGAAGGCGCATTGTGACCAGTCTGCTGCGTAGCCGAAAACGGCTGCGCAACACTGGCTTGATCTGCTGAGGCTCGACTTGGTTTGTAGAACCACCATCATTGTATTCGCGATCCTTTACCTGTTGGCGTTGATTGCATTCTTGACGGGCACATTTGGCTGGTTGGGACAGGAAAGAGACCCTTTGTCCGGGGTGTTCCTTCTGCCGTTGGGTCTGCCTTGGATACTTCTGGCGGATTTGGTCTCGGAGTCAGCCAAACCGTTGTTCGCGGCGATTGCACCAGTACTCAATCTGCTAGCGCTGGTCTTGATTTGCAGATGGGCCCGCAGTTTGCGCCAATAGTGAAGCCTGAAATCTTTTTCACCAAAAGTTTGGAAAACATGGGAAAAGTGATCTTGGGTATTGTGATCGGGCTCGTCCTCGGCGTGGTTGGGGCGATGACCCTGGGTGGCGGGGCCGCGGTGGGTGTCGGCGTTGCGACAGGCTTTTCCGCCGGTGTCTGCACCACATTGAAAGGAGCACAAGCAGAGAACCTGATCATCCCCGAGCAAGCGGATCAGATTCTCAATCGCGTAAATTCCGAGATGGCATCACTGCAAGGAATTGGAACGATAGACGAGGTCGTCGGCAGCGCACAGACATGCGATGAGTTTCTATCAAATTTGAGGGATGCGAAATAAGGTTCCTTCCCACGAGGAACAGAACATCAAGGATGGACCAAAAGAGGACCTGCTTATGAAACGTAGTCTAATGAACCTTGTCACTCCTGTACTTGCGATCAGCGGAACAGCCGCGCTGGCCATGTCAGACGCCGACGACGCTTGCATCGACCATTTGCGGCAGGTTGGTGGACCAGACGGTCAATCAGGTACGATAGAAAGCTCAGAGTTCTCGGAAGCAGGTACGCTCGTCATGCTACGCGACGCAGGCGGAACGCTTTGGCGCTGCATCGCGTACAAGGATGGAAGCATTGGCGAGATGTCGGTTGTCGAGGCGATGGATGACGGCGGTGGCGCCATGGCAGGTGCCCCCTGCTCTACCGGTAACCAACGTGTCAAATTCGATGCCGGCTCCACTGGCGCCGAACTTGTTGGCCAACTCGCGCCCGGAGCGTCGCAGCAATACCTTCTCGGTGCAAAGAACGAACAGTTCCTTTACGTCCGCGTTGCTCCGCGAAATGGCTCCTTGGACTACGTCATTCGTAACCCCGATGGTTCTGAACTGTTGGGATTGATGTCGGCGGACAATGATTATCGAGGACAGCTTTGGCAATCCGGTGATCATGTTGTGGAGGTTATCAATCGCAGCAACTCTTCCGTCGACTACAACGTAATTTTCGGAATTGAATAGGTTATCGACCAGAAATCCTGGATCTCAAGTCCAATACTGCAAGGAGCGAAAAGATGAAATCCAAGGTCCTATTGGTGATAGGCACGGCGTGTATTGCTGCGCTCGCGGCATGCGATGAGAGTGGCGGATCGGTGGATGCAAGTGCACCAACTGTGGGCAGCTCTAGCGATCTTTCGTCATTTGAAGGGGCAAGAGCGGGACAGGCTGAAATGGGCATCCAGAGTCTCGGATTTGAACTCATCCGAAGCGAAGGGCTGACCTCGTACTGGTTTAACACGGATACTGGTGCATGTGCTCGGATCACGACGTCTGAGGGAAGGTACTCAGATGTAACTATGCTGCCATCAGGTGACTGCTGACACATTGTCATCAATCTAACATCTGCAAAAGGGAGCTTTAGTTTGCATTACCACTTGGCGCATGCAGCGGTCACCATCGTCGCTCTAATTATAACAAACCTGGCATTGAAGTCGTCCGGCGTGATCAACGAAGAAAGCAACCACCAATGGAACTGGAAAGTTTTTCTGGCCTACTTCGTGGTCGTCTTTATCATCAACCTGGTGTGGCCAATTTAACGCTGCATGGCGGAAGGCTTATCACCCACTTGAAATGGATCTCGAGAATGAGCCGCTCCAATAGATTACAAAGTGGGAAGAGTTTGAGCATAACAGGCTCAAAAATAGAAAGGAGCTGGCATGCGGTTTTTGACGTCACTGATATTCATTGGTGTTCTTGCAACTACTGCAAATTCTGACGTAACCAGTCGAAACGGTGGCCCAAGCAACAGTCAAATGCTTTCAAAGGGTGGCGACGGAGGTGTTGATGGCGTCGCTTTCTTTCGCCCGGTCTTGAGCGGAGTTTTGTATCGCTCTGGCTTCAAAGGCGGTGACAAGGATCGAACGGGTCTGAGTAACGTTCAGCGCGAAACCCTGTGCGATGAGGGGTTTTCAACCGGGTTTTATGCGGACTTCGGCAAAAACACTCAATACGGTCGCACCAGTTGCGGAAACGGATCTTTCGACTATCAAAGCGCCAGATCCTCCCGACCCGATGCTGTCATGGCGTCCATACACGAGGTGATTGAAAACCCTGGAAAGGGCCCTGTTCTGGTGCACTGCATGTGGGGCGTTCATTCCTCGGGCGCATTGTCGGCAATGGCGCTCGTTCAGTTTTGCGGTTGGACGGAAGAAAGGGCCAAGGAATATTGGAATGACGCCCGAAACGGGGCGCCTTGTTCAGGCGGATGCGACAAGTGGATTGACACAAAATTCTCCAACTTCAGTGTCGACCCAAAGTTAAAAATCTCCACCGAACAACAGGCAGCGATTTGCCCTAAATGATACCGGGAGGACTATCCAAATGAAGTTCAATCTTCTGGGGCCACTTGCTTTCATCGCACCCACTGTCTTGTGGGCGAACGACGAAGTTCTCGGTGAAGCCACAACATTTGATAGTCCCAACGGCGTTTCTGAACGTTGTATTCGGATCGAAAAAGTTCCAACGGGCGAGTACAAGAACAGCGATCTTGAGGAAGAAACAGCCTATTGCGAGATCGATTTCTATGCCTCTGAAATTGCTATTTGCCCAAAAACCTGGAGCACTAGCCCAGGAATGGCCGTCTACGATATTTCGGAAGGACCCTACATGGGGAACCGTTCTGAATTCGAGAGAAACGCTTGCAAAGAGGGCAAGTTGGCAAAAGATCTGGCCAAAGACAGGGTGGCTAAATTCAAGTCCACCATGAACCAAAAGGGCACCAGTGGAACGTTTTCCACTTCTTCGCTGCTTTACTATCATTTCTCCAGGTATTTCGACACGACTGTCAAAGTTCCAGTCGCGGTTTGGCGCAGCATGGACGCCCAGGCGCATTTTTCCGAGGTCGCAGAGCCTGGTCTTGCGATTTCCGGTGGCTCTCATGGCGGGCGCATGAACCACGAAGGCTGGCGTGTCTTCGCAGCTGCGGATGCCGACCCGAACTCATACCAACCGACCGATGATCTATTCACATCGGATCGAACGCAAATATATGGTGTACTGCTTGATAGCCCTGGGCATCGATACGGCTCGGAAATCAACGGCACCCGTAAATCTGGTTGGGGGAAAGGCCAAAACCGTGATTTTCAGGAAACCCCCGCTTTCTTGGCTTTGCGATCTTCAAAACCCTTGCTAGAGGCCATTGCAGAGGGCGTGAAAGAAGGCCGAAAAGACCGGATGATCAACAAGGATCTCGGTCCCGATGTCAGTGACCAACAGATGGCATTTTGGATGCAAGAACTGACCGAGATTGTTCTCCTCGACTTTATCTTTAGCCAGCAGGACCGCGTAGGAAACATAGACTTCACACCCTATTGGTATTGGGTCGAAGACGGAAAGCTGAAGCACAAGAAAGCCAAACACCATGAGCCAAACGATGGAGATATTCCCGCCGACGCATTATTGATCCGTCGCAGCAATCTAAACGACAACGATGCTGGTGGGCGGGTCGAGTATGCCAACTTCGCGAAATCTACTCATATGCTAGAGAAAATGCGGCACTTCTCTCCAAGCACTTACCGGCGCTTGGTTGCATTGAATAGCGACCTTCAAACCCAAGGCCCGGTTTATGACTGGCTGTCGCTAAGCCTTGGGCTTTCAGACAGTCAGATTGCACAAGCCGTCAAAAATACCGCGCTGGCAACGTCCATCCTCCAGAACAATTGTTCTAATGGTGATTTGATGTTCGACTTGGATCCTGTCGCATTCTTTTTGAGAAACAACACCGAGGTAGAGACAGTGGATTGTAATGACCCGTAGGCTTTCTACGCTTTTTGCGGCGTTCATTTGGACCGCTCTAATCGCCTGCAAAGCGGCGGCATTGGACGTCATCGTCATATCGGACCTGAACGGCAGTTACGGTTCGGTAAAGTATGCGCCTCGGGTCGATACGGCGATTGAACGGATAATCGAGATTGATCCCGATTTGGTGATTTCGACGGGCGATATGGTCGCGGGACAGCGCATTCCCAACTTGTCAGACAAACAGGTCAGAGAGATGTGGAAGGCGTTTCACGAGGCCGTATCAGATCCTTTAGCGGCTGCCGGAATTCCATTTGCTGTCACGCCTGGAAACCATGATGCCTCCGCCTACAGTGGGTTCGAGCGTGAAAGAAAAATATACGCAGAGGAATGGACACCGAGAAAGCCAGACGTCGATTTCCTGATTTCGGATGACTACCCGTTCTTCTACGCATTTGAGATGCAGGGTGTAACATTTGCGTCTTTGGATGCAACAACCTTAGGGCCGCTATCCGGTGATCAACAGGACCGACTTGGGGAATTGGGTGCAGACGGAGACCCGATTGTTACTTTCAGTCACCTCCCACTTTGGCCGTTCGCGATCCAGCGCGAACGCGAAATCATCGGTGACCCAACACTTGAAAAAATTTACCTAGAAAGCGGTGTCGTTCTGCATCTGTCAGGCCACCATCATGCCTTCTACCCAGGCTGGAAAGACGGTGTGGCTTATGTTTCCCAAGCTTGTTTGGGAGGTGGCCCGCGACGGCTCATCGGCTCAAAAGCCAGATCATCTCACAGCTTCACTCATGTTACGTTCCAGCCGAATGGAGAGTTTGGAATAGCAGTATATCGAGGGCCTGATTTCGAAAGGTCAGTAAACTTCAAGTCGCTCCCGAAAGAGATCAGATCCCCGAATGCGGTGTTGAAACGCTTAGACCTTGTGAAATGATTAGAGGTTGAGTTTCAGCTCAACTTTTTCAGGGACCAGATCGTTTATCATCTCTTCGATCCGAGCTTCCGACAATCCACCCGAGGTAATGAAAAGCAAAGAAACGCGAGATTTTCCGGGTACGTGGTGTTTTCTGACCAACTTCCAGCCAGCGTCTGCGGCCATAGCTTCAATGTCCCCGCTGACTTTCAATGAGTGCTCTTCGTCTGAAGCCTTGAGCGAAATTTCCACGCCCTTGTTTCGCCCACCGAGCCAAATGAAACACCAACACACAATCGCCACCAGTGTGGCCATCAGCGGTAAGCCCAAACCGACCGCGAGCCCAAGCACGGTCACTATAATCATTTCAACCGTGTCGACCGGGTCATCCATATTTGATCGGAACCTTAACAGAGCTCCTATTCCAAAAATCACGAACCCAATCATCGATCCGTGCTGTACGACCAGAAACCCAACCACCATGCCGACAAGCGCGTATAGGAAGAACAGTCGCGGCATGACGATATCGCTGACACTTCTGCGGGCTCTCCGCCTCACAGGGTGATAAACGATTAGTCCAGTCAATATGACAGTTACGATGACGTCGAGAGTGAAAAAATACAGTTCCTGTTTGCCCCGAAACTGAGTCCAACGTCGTTCGATAAGTATTTCCGACTCTGAATTGCCGGCCAGCATCGTCGCGGGGTCGATTTGTGACAACGCAGCACTTGGCAACAGCATCACCAATAACCCGGCCATAAGTGGGAAAGTCTTGTTCAACTTAACTTCCTTCCTACCTACTCTAGCAGATTGTGTTCCGCCAAAGGCAAATCTTGTCTAATTCAATCGCAATAGGCGGGATCAGGTAAAGAGATTACCATGCATTCTTCGGACAAAGCATCCGGACTGTGATACGAACGCTGACACTGGGATGTGGTCCAAGCGTGAGAAAATCCAATGTCAGAACACAAGCTGCTTCGGTTGAAACTTGGGTTTTTGCGGTGCTTGCCCAAGCTTGGAACACAGGCTTCTTTTGCAAGCGCTACTGTTGCACTTCTGGCATGGATCGAGCTCGCCCATGCCGAGAGTCACGGTTTGACACTCATCGACTCCTTCAAGGTGGCGGATAAATCGGAAGGCTTCTCGGAGCCTTCCGGATTGTCTCTTTCCAACGCCGAAGGCTTCTTGTGGTCTGTAAGTGATGCCGAACCTAAACTGCACCTACTCGGAGTCGACGGGGTATTAGGAAACTCTTTCAAGTTGCCAGCATTGGTAGGATCAGATTTGGAGGGCGTCGCATCACGAAAAGATGGGTCTGTTTTAGTACTTCAGGAAACTGATCGATCAATTCTAGTCGTTCACCCGACTGACCCCATTCAACTAACTACAATCCCTCTCACATCTCTCAAAGGCTACTCGGACGCCGCTGAATTGCTCGTCGGTAATCCTTTGAACAAGGGACCTGAGGGCATCGCCGTCGACCCGGAATCAGGGCGGGTCTTCATTGGCATTGAAGGACAACCAAGGTTGTTAATGGTCGTATCACCAGCGCTAGACGAAATTGTTGAGATCATTCCTTTAGCCCGCGATGCAGGTTTTATCTCCGAGCGTGTAGATGATGATGAACTGGATTTGAGCGGCCTAGCATGGTCCCCGTCCTCACGTTCTCTTTGGATTGTGAGTGACAAAGGTCGTCAAATCTTCGTCTACAATCCAGAGTCCAAGTCCGTAAAGTCTATCAGTTTGACGTTCACAGAAGATGGCAAACAAAAGGAAGTTAAACATCCCGAAGGAATCGCTCTCGATGAGACCAAAGGGCTTCTCTACATCCTGACAGACGACGCCAAGAAATCACGGCTTTATGTTTTTAATATCCCCAAATTTTGATCGCTAGAGAATGAAGCCCACATCGCCACGATAGCTTCCGCAAGTTGTTGCAGCTAGCTTACCACTCCTCTTCGTTGGTCCACCCTAATCAGAACCGAACACTTAAGTTTGCACCGAGGCCATGCTCTTGGCCGTTGGAGCGAACTGAATAGCCATATCCTGCCGTTAGTCTGGCCAGATCAGAGATCTGATAGCCCAGTCCAAGCCCGAGAACGAAGCCATTTGCTCCTCGATTTTGTCCGACTTGTGTAAATGTTCCGAACAATGGACTTGTAACTGTGATTCCGTGCTCACTATCCTTGTTGGCAAAGAAGTCATATTCATACCGGGCGAAGGCGATTGGGGTCAGCAAACCACTCTCTGTCAAGAAGTCCCGTTGGTAGTCAACTCCAATGGAGGCGACCAGAGACTCTGCGTTCGCTTTTTCAATCGAGTAGTTGAAATCACCACCGCCGGTCTCTGTGCCTGAACCTTGTTGAATACGCCCGTAGTTCACTCCAAAAACCGTAGAAACCCTTGCACCGCTGTCCAGGTTAAACAGCTTCCGTGCCTGGATACCGGCATGGATGCCCTCTTGGTCCAAATCAGACTTTGCCTCGCCTCCCGTAAAGCCATCAACAGAAGGGTTATTCCGCTTGGCGTCGGTTTCACCGAACATGTAACCGATCAGTCCGGAGAACTCCCAAGTTCCGGTTGTTGTACGCCCATAGACGCCCACATGATAGCTGTCGGTCGAAAAATCCTGATCGACTTGATCGTGTTCATCCATGGAGGATGTCCCAAAACCTGCGTAGACGCCGACCACACCTCTATCGGTGCTTGCGACATCCGCTCCGACCAGAATGGTGCCCAGCGAATAGTCGAATGTCCCAAGGCCGTTGCTTCCATCAACGTCCCCGCTCACATAGGCCGTGTCGATCCACCAGCGCCGATCAGAGCAGTCTATTGCGCCACTAGGGCTCTGGGTCGAGTCGATGTCTCCCGATGCAATAGGTTGATCCTCATTGCTGAAGCCGACCGCTTGATACTTGCGGCAGTCAGCGTGGCTCAGCACGGTGTTGGTTATCAGGTCAAGTTGCTCCAGACCAACGGTCAAATTGGAGGAATATGGTTCTGCGTGCACACTATTAAACCCAGCCAAACCTGAATTGGTAAGCGTGTTAACGGCATTGCCCAAGGTTGTGCCGTTGGTCAGGTTGGTTCCTGGAGACGTGTTTGTGGTGTTGGCCACCGCACCAGCAAGGTTGCTTGCATTGGGAGATCCGATAACTGATGGATGTTGCGGTAAACTCGAAATGGGGAGGGTCGAAAACGCAATATCAATACTACCGTCCGCAGTTGGCGTGTTTGAGATACTCAGACTGGATAGGGCGGGCAGGGATCCCCCGGCAACAAGAGTTGGGGAGTTACCATCAAAACTCGAGGCTTGAAAAACCGTGTAGTCGTTGCCAGCAGCATAGTCCTGCGCAGTCAGGCCGGGACGAGCGGCTTCAACTTGTATGGTGGCGCGGTTAATCCCTGTCACGGGCCCGCTGGATGACACCAAGTCGGCTTTCTGACCGGCCGTCGGATCGACTTCGCTCAAAAGTCTTGACCCAGTTTCAAAAGCGATTCCGCCACTATTGTTGAGCGTACCAATTGAAAAGCCCGGCGAAAGCACCCCTCCGTTCTTAACTGTGAAGTTGAATGCGTTCACGCTTCCCGTTCCGGCCAACGTGCCAAAATTCTCAAAGTTTACGGTGTTCAAACTGCTTGTGGTATCGAGGCGAACAGTCGTGCCTGCGGCTATCGCCATATCGCTGGTTGAGGAAATCGAACTATTCGTCAGTGTGAAATCAGAAGCCTCAGCAACCCGAGTCTGAAAATAGTAGGCTCCGAAAACTACTTCGGTGGCTCCCATAACGGTCAGGTTGTCATAGGTTAGCGGGCGGTCGGACTGGAAGTAGACTTCAGTGGGGTCGATATTCGCGCCGTTGAAGGGAGCGAACGTCATTGATCTGCCGGAACCAATCGAAGTTCCAATGAGGTTCACTCTGAGCTTCCCGTTGATGTTTGTTGCCAACGCTTCCCGGGAGACAAAGTCTCCGCTACCCGCCGCGACATCGACATTCAAAAGTGTTAAAACTGAAGCATTGCTTGGAACGGTATTTTGGCCCGGAACATACAACTCAATTTCACCTGAGGAAGTAATTGAGGAGTTTCCAATTGTAAGTCCTGTAATGGGTCCGTTTGGGATCGGGAGACACGTGCGTTCCGTCGTTGAGATTGTTTGATTAACGCGAGTGCTTTCAGATCCAGAAGAGTACTCAATTCGAGGAGAACCCAATTCCACGCAGGCTTGTGAGCTTTGGGCTTGCGCGCTGGCGGATAGTATCAAATAAGTTGAGATCAATGAGCTGAAGCCCACCAAAATCCTGTACCGTGAAACTCGGCTTAGACTTCCAGCGCTACAAATTGACAACTGCCTGGTCCCCGTATGAATTAAATGAGTCGAATCCACCTTAAAGCTCAATGAGAACAATTAAGAAATTTTGTTCTTGTGGGAAATTTTCTGTGGCAATTGAGCAATTCTAATGAACAACAAGGACTGCATCGGACTTCGCGCGGCCGATACCAATTTTTGCTTAGGTCATGTTGACAAATGGCGAAACCAAAGTCGGATGGACGTTATATCGATGAATCCCAGGAAGCTTTCTGCGGTCTTGTCGTAGCGGGTTGCAACACGCCGAGCGTTCTTGAGCTTGTTGAAGCAGCGCTCGACCCG
>NZ_JBQFYP010000024.1:0-35300 GCF_056541545.1 Ruegeria sp. AG7 | reverse complement strand
CTCAGATGCCCACCGTCTCTCCGGTGCGTCTCAACCGTCTTTCCAGTCCGTCAGGCCAACCTCAGCTGCGCCGGTGAAGGGGTATTTACGGATTAGAATCCCTACCCGCAACCCCCATTTTGAAAAAACTTTGCTTTT
This sequence comes from Ruegeria sp. AG7, assembly GCF_056541545.1. NCBI lineage: Bacteria > Pseudomonadati > Pseudomonadota > Alphaproteobacteria > Rhodobacterales > Roseobacteraceae > Ruegeria > Ruegeria sp. AG7. The sequence goes on along the minus strand of NZ_JBQFYP010000024.1, from coordinate 35,162 downwards.
CTCACTAAATTCTAAATTAATTATTATAACTCAAATACTTAAACGTTTATTTTGCGATTTCCGCCAGCCACTTAAGGTGCAGGCTCATCAGAAGAAGTGGGTGAAATCTGCGCTTTGGCTGGAATCGTCGGCCCCGACAGCAAACGACGACATTGATATCCGTCTTGAGTCTTTCGATCGACGCGGGCGTACCGTTTCGCTGAATGTCGAAGAACACTTGGAAACTGACTTCAAGTCACAATTGTTTTTTCACTCAATTGACGCAGTCTCAGGGAAGCCTGGCTCGGATGACGAACAGCGGACCAGCGCATCAATGGTTCTGATAGTAGGGAAGCCAGCATGCAGTTCGACTATATCATCGTGGGCGGCGGGTCGGCAGGATCCGTTCTTGCAAACCGCCTCAGCGAGAACCCGGCTTCACGCGTTTGCCTGCTCGAAGCAGGCGGGAACGGAAAGGGCCTGACTGTCAGGGTGCCGGCAGCTGTCGTGGCAACCCTTCCGGGACGCCCCAAGATCAACAACTGGGCTTTTGAAACCATACCGCAACTCGGGTTGAACGGACGCCGGGGGTATCAACCCCGCGGTAAAGCACTGGGTGGTTCGAGCGCGATCAACGCGATGCTTTATGTCAGAGGTCAGCGGCAGGATTATGATGGGTGGGCCGATCTGGGCTGCGACGGCTGGGATTGGGACAGCGTATTGCCGTATTTCAAACGGTCCGAGAACAATGAGCTTGGTGCAGACAGCTGGCATGGTGACAAAGGCCCGTTACAGGTGTCACAGCAAAAAGAACCTCGCCCGATCACCCGCGCGTTCATTGAAGCCGCGCAGCAACTCCAACATCGCCACACTGAAGATTTCAACCGAGGCGATAACGAAGGTGTCGGGGTGTACCAGGTAACGCAGTATCATGACCCTTCAAAGAATGGAGAGCGGTGCTCAGCGGCTGCGGGTTACCTGTTCCCGATTGCCAACCGCCCGAACCTGACGGTCATTACACATGCCTATGCGAAAAGGCTGGTCTTACAGGGTAAGCGCGCAACTGGCGTTGTTTTCAGGGTCAAAGGCAAAAAGGCAGACACCACCGTTACCGCCACGCGCGAGATTCTCCTGTGCGCGGGAGCATTAAAAACACCTCAACTGCTGCAAGTCTCAGGGATTGGAGCAAGCGCTGATCTTGAAACGCACGGGATCGCTGTTCTGCATGAAATGCCGGGTGTGGGGCAGAATTTGCAGGACCACCTCGACTTTACGCTGACCTACCGAACCAAAGACACGAACAACTTTGGGATCGGCGCGACAGCAGCGGTGCGACTGCTGAAGCACATCCGTCAGTGGCGCAAGACCGGTGTGTCAATGGCGGCCACACCGTTTGCCGAAGGGGCGGCGTTTCTGAAGACCTCACCCGAGTTGAAACGCCCGGATATCCAGCTGCATTTCACCATCGCAATGGTCGATGATCACGCCCGCAAGCTGCATTACGGTTACGGGTACAGCTGTCATATCTGCAAGCTTCGCCCGGAAAGTCGGGGAACCGTTGGCCTGAGCAGCGCGGACCCAATGGCAATGCCTGTCATCGATCCGGGGTTTCTTTCAGATGCACGAGATCTGGACACCATGATCAAAGGCGCGCGAATGACGCGAGACATCCTGCAAGCGCCGGCTTTGGCCAAATATCGGCACAAAGAGATGTTCGGAACCGATACGGCGAAATCCGACGCCGATTGGGAGGGGCATATCCGCGCCCGTGCCGACACGATCTATCACCCGGCTGGCACCTGTAAGATGGGCACCGACGATCTGGCGGTTGTGGATCCTGAACTCCGGGTGCGGGGGATCGAGGGGCTGCGTGTGGTTGATGCGTCGGTGATGCCAACGCTGGTATCGGGAAACACAAACGCGCCAACAATAATGATCGCGGAAAAAGCCTCGGATATGATTAAAGCAGCCGCGCAGTAAAGAACCTACCGGTCCTTCATCAGCGCCTCCAACCCCACCCGGTAGTTTGGATAGATCAATTCGACACCCAACTCATCCTTGATCCGGTCGTTTCGGACGCGTTTGTTCTCGTTATAAAAACTGCGCGCCATCGGTGTCAGGTCAGCCTTGTCAAATGAAACCGCCGGGGGCAGAGGAAGCCCCTGCAATTCGGCGGCATACCCGATGACATCCTGTGGCGGGACAGGTTCATCGTCGCATACGTTGTAAACACTGCCCGGATTCGGCCTTGTCATCGAGGCTTGCAGAACCTGCGCAATGTCATCCACGTGGATACGCGAAAACACTTGCCCCGGCTTGATGATGCGCCGCAGCCCACCGCGTGTGAGCTTGGAGAACGGCCCACGACCTGGGCCGTATATCCCTGCCAGACGGAAGATGTGAACAGGCAGGCCCGGCACAGCCGCCCATTGCTCTTCAGCCAGCATGCGCCACTTTCCACGCTTGGCGGTCGGTGTTGGCGGGGTGTCTTCGTCAACCCAGCCGCCCTGATGATCGCCATAAACAGCCGTTGTCGATAAATAGCCCACCCATGTGAACTGACTTGTCCGTTTTCGGATCTCATCGCCCAGCGCCGCCAGTACCGGATCGCCCGCCTCGCCCGGTGCCGTTGAGATCAGCAAATGCGTCACCCCATCCAGATTTGGGACCTCACCGGGCCAGATCAGCGGGTCCGCGCCAGAGGCACGTATCGCATCTGCGCCTTCGCCATCTCGTGTGGTGCCAAAAATCTGCCAGCCTTTCGGGGCAAGAATTCGGGAAAGGGCCTGCGCAGAATAGCCGTGGCCAAATGAGAAGAGTGTCTTGGTCATGCCCCGTTGATGGGCTTCAGCGCATCGGGATGCAAGCGCCGCATGGACGCACTTGAATCGAATCTTCTGATGCGCCTTTCTGTGGATATGAGCAAAAAGAAACCAGACCTGCATTCTGCCTACGCGCTGAGCTCTCCGGACGAAAACAAACGCCTTTATGCGGAATGGGCCGGGGATTATGACGACAGCTTTGCCGCGCGTGAGGATTATCAGCTTCATATCCATACCGCACGGGCGTTTGTGGGCGCGGGCGGTCAGGGGCCGGTTCTGGATGTCGGTGCGGGAACGGGCCTATGCGGCGCGGTGTTGTCTGGGCTTGGCGTTGGGCCGATTGATGCCACGGATATCAGTTCGGAAATGCTGGAACAGGCTATGCGCAAGGATATCTACCGGGACGCGATCGAGGCTGACCTGACCCATGGCATCCCGGTTCCGCCTGACAGCTACTCCGGCATCGTGTCATCTGGCACGTTCACGCATGGCCATCTGGGTCCCGAAGTATTACCCGCCCTGCTTCGCGTCGCACGGTCAGGCGCGACGTTCGCCCTGTCAATAAACGCCCACCATTTCGAAAAGATGGGCTTCAAGGGCAAGCTGCACGAACTGGAACAGGATCAGATTCGCAACCTGACCCTGCCCGAGGTTCGCATCTACGGTGATCTTGCCGCAGGTCCAAACAAGGATGACACGGCCTTCATTGCATTGTTCGAACGGGTTTAGGCCCCGGACAGGTCCAGCCGCGTCAAGTATACATCTGCTTTTTGTAAGCGCGCGTGCGTGTCGTCGCCTCGGCCGAGCCATCGTGATAGGTGCCAAACCACTTGTCGAAAGGAATTTCGGATGTGCCGTAGTTGCACTCGAAATACCGGTGGTGGAGCTGGTGAAAAAAGTCGCCCGCCCGCGCGGCTTCGGTCTCACCGGCCTTTATCTTCTCGAACCCAGAATGGGACAGTATCGGGCTGACCTGCTGGAACGAGCTGTGAAACAACACATGCAGCGGATGGGATGGCACGATCAGGTGGATGAAATACGTCGTGAAATACAGCATGTTTTCATACCAGTGATTCGAAATCCCTGACCACGGCCCGGTATTGACATTGCGGTGATGGACCGCGTGCACATGTTTATAAAGCCTGGGATGATGTTCCAGCCGGTGCACCCAGTAAAAATGCAGGCCGGACCACATGGGAATGAACAGCATCCAAACCACAAACCACACCGGCGCGCTGGCCCAGGTAATCGTCGGAACCCAGCCATTTGCCATCGCCCAAAAGATGACCCACTGGTAAATGGTCGCCACCGTCATGGCGCTGCCCAGCGTCCACCAGATATTATCCCAGACCTGATTGCGGAATGTGAATGTTCCGTTGTCCCGCGTCAGGTCTCTTCGATCGAACTTTTTGTACATCCCCTGCCCTTTGCGCATGTACAGCCACCAGTGCAGGCTTCCTGCTATCAGAGTTTGCGGCACCATGTTCAGAAACCAAATCCTGAACATCCAGCCGGGTGCAAAGCTCTTCATCGTCTCTAACGCAGGGAAAAAGAACGCATAGGCGATGACGGCCAAAGTCATGCACAGGGTCAGGGCGGTGATTTGCAACCACGCTCCGCCGTACCATTTCAGCACGGCGGATGGGCGCGGCGGCCAACTGAACAGCGGATTGAGGCCTACTGGCCCGTCGGGGTGGTAATGCCAGCGGGCGGCTTCGGGGTCCTGCGCGGTATCTCGCATGTCGGTCACTCTGTCTTGCATCAGGTTGCGTAATCTGAGCCTTCTGCATCGAGTATTGCCTTGATCTCTCGCAGATGCGCTTCGGCCTGATCAGGGTAGTCGTCCAGTTCCTGCGCTGTTTTCTCGGCAATCTCATCCGACAGCACCCGCAGGGGCAGACCTGTTTGCAGTGCCCGGATGTATGTTTCGGCAGCGCGCTCGAAATAATAGAGCCTGTTAAAAGTATCTGCAGGGTCGCTACCGGTGATCAGAACCCCGTGGTTGCCCATGATCATGACCTTCTTTTTCGGATCAGCCAGCATCCCGGCGCACCGCTCTCCTTCGCTTTCAAAAGCCAACCCGCCAAATTCTTCGTCAACAACGTAGCGATTGTAGAAGGTCGCAGTGTTCTGATCGATTGGCGGAAGCGTACTGTCGGCCAGTGAGGCCAGAACAGTTGCAAAGATCGAATGCACATGCATGACGCAGCGCGCGTGTGGGCAATGGCGATGGATCGAGCCGTGCAGGCCCCAGGCCGTGGGATCAGGTGCACCGGGCTGTGACATCACATCCGGATCGTTGGCGTTCAACAGCAACAGATCAGACGCGCGAATACGCGAGAAATGCGCCTGATTGGGGTTCATAAGGAACTGCGTCCCGTCTTTGTTCACAGCAAGGCTGAAATGGTTGGCAACGGCTTCGTGCATATTCAGCCGGGCTGTCCAGCGAAAGGTTGCGGCCATGTCCACACGTTCTGACCAATGATCGATATTGGGGCGAAGGCTAGTGAGGCTCATGTGTGGAGTCCTTTGACAACTGCGAATGACCAAAGCCTGCATTTGGTCCGGCAATTTGACCAACGAAAAAAACGCAACTATCCCATTAGCTGAACTTATGCCGGAGTTATGTCGATGCAAAACAGGCTTCCCCCGCTGGGCTGGCTGCGCACATTCGAAGCCGCAGCCCGCCATCTGTCATTCACCGACGCGGCGCGGGATCTGAACATGACGCAAAGTGCGGTCAGTCAGCAGATCAAATCGCTGGAAGGTCATCTGGGTCAGCCATTGTTCCTGCGACGCCCGAAGGCGCTTGAGCTGACAGAGGCCGGGATCACCTATTTGCCGGTGGTGCGCGAGGCGTTTCGGACGCTGATACGGGGCACTCAGGCGGTTACTGGCGCGCAACAGAACGCGGTACAGGTTCAGTGCAACATCAGTTTCGCCGTGAACTGGCTGGCCCCGCGCCTGCCGTTATTTCGGGCGGAACACCCGGATGTTCAGCTGAACATCTTCACCGAACTGTGGGAGCCGCGCGAGATGGCCGAAGGCGCAGCGGTCGAGATCAGGTTTTCCCTTCGACCCTCTGATACGACCCGGACAGAAATGCTGCGCTCTGAATATTACTATCCCGTCTGCGCGCCGGGATATCAGGTGTGTCTGCAAGACCTTCAGGATAAACCCCTGTTCGACTGTTCCAACCTTTTGATCAACTGGGCGACATGGGCGGAAGATCAGGGTCTGAATTGGCAGAATCCTTCTATTACCTACGCAACAACCTATTTGGTTTGTTTGTCAGCCGCGATGGCCGGAGGTGGCCTGTGCCTGGCCCATGACACCATCGCGGGTCACCTGATCGATCAGGGGCGGCTGATCGCACCATTTGAGCATCGCGCCCCGATGCCCGAGGCGTATTATCTGCTGCTCTCCCCTCAGGCTGAGGATACGCCCGGGGCCGTCACCTTTGCGAACTGGATACGGCGAGAATTCGGGTCCGAAACGTAAACTCGACGGGTTCCTGGGCGCTGTCGGCACCTATGTCAGCTTTCGATGGCCGGGTTGGGCAGATTTGCAGGATTGTGATCCGTCGGCAGTAGTGAAGAACCGGGGTTGCACCCGCGCGCGCATTCGTGAAAGTTGAGCCATGGAAAACACACCCTTCCCAACTTGGCCCGATGTCGCCCCCAAATTGATCGCAGTTGCTGCCGGACGTGAGGCAGCAGATACGGTAATAACGGGTGGGACTTGGGTAAATGTGCACAGCCGCGAACTGCTGCCGAACCATTCTGTTGCAATCGCCGCAGGCCGGATTGCATTTGTCGGTCCAGACGCCTCGCATTGTACCGGACCAGAGACACAGGTTATCGACGCGCAAGGCCGCTATATCCTGCCCGGCTTATGCGACGCGCATATGCACATCGAATCGGGGATGCTGACCCCCGCCGAGTTTGCTCGCGCGGTGATCCCTCATGGCACAACCAGTATGTTCACCGACCCGCACGAGATCGCCAATGTGTTGGGGCTGGATGGTGTGCGCATGATGCATGACGAAGCAATGATGCAGCCGGTCAACATCTTCACTCAGATGCCCTCCTGCGCGCCGTCTGCACCGGGGTTAGAGACGACAGGCTATGAAATCACCCCCGAAGACGTCGCCGAGGCGATGAAATGGCCCGGGATCATCGGCTTGGGTGAAATGATGAACTTCCCCGGCGTGATTCACGGCGATCCCAAGATGCTGGCCGAGATTGCGGCCACGCAGCGGGCAGGAAAGATTGTTGGCGGGCATTACGCATCCCCTGATTTAGGGCCTGATTTTGCGGCTTACGTGGCTGGCGGACCTGCCGATGACCACGAAGGCACCTGCGAAGCGGATGCCATCGCACGGGTTCGTCAAGGAATGCGTTCGATGATGCGGTTGGGCTCGGCCTGGTATGACGTTGAAAGCCAGATTACCGCAGTAACCGAGAAAGGCCTGGATGCGCGCAATTTCATCCTGTGCACGGATGACTGCCACTCTGCAACGCTGGTCAATGAAGGGCATATGAATCGCGTCGTGCGCCACGCCATTGCCTGCGGCTGTGACCCGCTTGTTGCCGTGCAGTTGGCGACGATCAACACCGCCACGCATTTCGGTCTGGAACGCGAGATTGGATCGGTCACGCCGGGACGACGGGCGGATATCATCCTCAGCTCTGACCTGACCGAATTGCCGGTCGAACTGGTCATAGCGCGCGGGCAGGTTGTCGCGGAAAACGGGGTGATCAAGGTTGATTGCCCCCATCTAAACTGGCCCGACAAGGCACGTCGCACGGTTCATCTGAAGCATGCGCTGACCTCGACCGATTTTGAGATCACGGCGCCGAAGGGCGCAAACAAGGTAAGGGCCAACGTCATTGGCGTGGTAGAAAACCAGGCCCCCACTAAAGCGCTGAAAGCCGAATTGCCGATTATCGGCGGGCTTGTTGAAGGTGAGGGTGACGTATGTCAGATCTCACTGGTCGAACGACACCGGGCGACAGGGGGCGTCACCAATGCCTTTGTCTCGGGGTTTGGATATCAGGGAAAAATGGCCATGGCCTCGACCGTGGCACATGACAGTCACCACATGATCGTCGTCGGCACGGACCGTGAACAGATGGCGCTGGCCGCGAATCGACTGGCCGAGGTGGGTGGCGGCATCACGATCTTCCGGGACGGCCAGGAACTGGCGATGGTCGAACTTCCCATTGCCGGTCTGATGTCCGACAGCCCGGCCGCTGAAGTTGCGGCCAAGGCGGACAGGATGGTTCAAGCCATGCAGGAATGTGGCTGCAATCTGAACAACGCATATATGCAACATTCGCTGCTGGCGTTGGTCGTCATACCGGAACTCAGGATCTCTGATCTCGGGCTGGTTGACGTGCGCACATTCAAAAAAATTGATCTTCTGGAACCCTTGGCATGACGACACTCCTGACACCTGAGGCCCTTTCGCCAGAACAGTTCACCGATCCCGCAGCCGCAGTTGCGCGACTGGAGGAGCTTTACACTCAAGCAACAGAATTTCTGTGCGACAGCTTCTCGAAGGTACTGCAAAATGGAGCACCAACCGCCAGATACAGGGCCTATTACCCCGAGATTCGCATAATGACGTCGACCTATGCTCAAGTCGACAGCCGCCTGAGTTTTGGGCATGTGGCGGAACCCGGTGTTCACGCTACAACCGTAACGCGCCCGGATTTATTCCGGTCCTACCTGACCCAGCAGATTGCCCTGTTGATCAAGAATCACGACCAACCGGTGACGATTGCAGCGTCGGACACACCTATTCCGGTGCATTTTGCCGTGGCGAATACGTCAGGTCTGGTTGTGCCGCATCAGGGGGCGGCTGCTTTCACCCTGCGCGATGTGTTTGACGTGCCGGATCTGACCACCACGAATGACGACATCGTTAACGGCGTGCACGATCATGAAGACGCCGTCGGGCCCTTGTCATTGTTCACTGCCCAGCGCGTCGATTATTCACTTGCGCGACTGGCACATTACACAGCGACGGATGCCCGGCATTTTCAGAACCACGTTCTGTTCACGAACTATCAGTTCTATGTTTCGGAATTCGAGAACTACGCCCGTGAGCAGTTGGCTGATCCCAGCAGCGGGTATACCAGCTTTGTCTCGACCGGGAATGTTGAGATCACGGAGCCGGACGCAGAAATCGAGCAACCGCTGAAACTGCCGCAAATGCCAACCTATCATCTGAAGCGTGAAGATGGTTCGGGTCTTACTTTGGTGAACATCGGAATCGGCCCCTCGAATGCGAAAACTGCGACCGACCATATCGCGGTTCTGCGCCCGCACGCGTGGTTGATGGTTGGCCATTGCGCCGGATTGCGCAACACGCAGGCATTGGGCGATTTCGTTCTGGCCCATGCATATCTACGGGATGACAAGGTTCTGGATGATGACCTGCCGGTCTGGGTGCCCATCCCGCCCCTGGCCGAAGTTCAGGTCGCGCTGGAACGCGCCGTGGCCGAAGTGACCGAGCTGGAAGGGTATGAACTGAAGCGGATCATGCGGACGGGTACGGTTGCATCGGTCGACAATCGCAACTGGGAACTGCGCGATCAATCCGGGCCGGTTCAGCGCCTCAGCCAGTCGCGGGCCATCGCGCTGGATATGGAAAGCGCCACCATCGCCGCGAACGGCTATCGCTTCCGCGTTCCTTACGGCACATTGTTGTGCGTTTCGGACAAACCCCTGCACGGCGAACTGAAGCTGCCGGGCATGGCGTCGTCCTTTTATACCACCCAGGTCAGCCGTCATTTGATGATCGGGATACGCGCCATGGAGCACCTGCGGGGCATGCCGTTAGAGCGTTTGCACAGCCGGAAATTGCGTTCCTTCGATGAAACTGCCTTCCTCTGACGCAAAAAAGCAACGTTTTCCCCATATTTTTAGGGGTTTCTGCGCTACTATTCGTTGTGTTTGGCCACAATATCCCGTTACAGTTACGCGGTGAGGCCCTATAGATCGGGCACGTTAAGGAGACCAAGAAATGGCAAAACCTATGACAAAGACTCAGCTGGTTGCTGCTCTCGCTGAGGAAATGGGAACCGATAAGAAATCCGCGAACTCTGCGCTTGAGGCCATCACCGGCCTGATCACGCGCGAAGTTTCCGCAGGTGGTGCAGTGACCCTGCCTGGCGTCGGCAAAATCTACTGCCGCGAACGCCCTGAGCGTCAGGTCCGCAACCCGGCAACCGGTGAGACCTTCACCAAAGAAGCCGACAAGGTTGTGAAAATGACCATCGCGAAAGCACTGAAAGACAGCGTGAACGGCTGATCCAAAGCGCTTGGAACCATGTAAAGGGGTGGCGGTTACGCGGCCCCTTTTTTTGTGCCTGAACTTTACATCCTACGGCCCGCGTAACTAGGTCATAAGGCATTAGGTTGTGACTAAAGGCTACAATTCAGCGCTGGATGTCCTTGGCACGTTTTTTTCGGACAACCCTTTGATTTCCTGCTCGGCCCGCTAAATCCCAGTTCTATGGAACAGGATATTACCTTCACGCGACTGCCCCTCGTCTCAGCACCTGAGATACTGGCGCATATGAGAAATCCAATTCTTGCCGAACACATGCCTCTCCTGACGCAGGATTGGGATGAGGAAACAGTCGCCAGTTTCGTTCATGCGAAAGAGTCGTGTTGGGCGCGGGACGACCTAGGTCATTGGGCAATTCTGCACCGCGGACAATATGTGGGATGGGGCGGTTTTCAAAAAGAAGGTGAAGAGTGGGATTTCGGGCTGGTCCTGAAGCCCAGTGCATTTGGACTGGGTGCCAAAATAGCGCGTCAGGCCATCGCATTCGCAAAGCAGGACAATCGTATTCCGTTCGTGACATTCTTGCTGCCGCCTTCACGCACGAAACTGCGCGCAATGACTAAACTCGGCGCGTATTTTGTTGGGCAAGTAGACTACTCTGGCCACAGCTTCCTCAAATATCGTCTCGACACGGAATGAGGCGCGAACCGGGCAGCGCCAAAACACGGCTGCGGGCCCCGATGTCGAGGCCCGCTTTTGTTTTGGTAGGTTAGAAACAATCAGTGAATCGTCTCAACCTTGTGGAAGTCCAGATCACGATCTTCCGGCATGGCGTCGATACTCATCACCTCTTTGCGCTTGGTTACAAGGATATAGACCACGCAAGCCAGGTAGAGACCGACTACGACGGCTCCGATCCATTGGATTTGCAGCCACTGGCTCTGGAACAGCAGGGTCAGGACAAACAGCAGCGCGACGTTGCCGGCGACATAGGTCGCCTTGCCAAACCGCTCGGCGGTCATGTTCAGGTTGTCCGTATAGAGCCTAATCAGAGAGTCCAGCGAGTTGATCACAAAGGTCACGCCCACGATTACCATCGCGATATTGGTGATCCCTGCGGTGCTGATACCGTTCAGATGATAGTAGTAGAGAACGGTGAACCAGATCCCGAGCGGGATCGACGGGAAGATCAGCAACGCCGCCAGCAACTGCCAGGTCTTCAACCCGCCCACAAAGCGCGAAGTAAACTGGCCAATCATGATTGACCACGCAAACCACCAGAACAGGTAGAAGGCATGGTAGTCAGTCAGCGGCAGGACAAATTTGTGCATATTGGTGAAATAGGCGCCAATGTTACTGCCGGTTTCGACAAACCCGGTCATTCCCATACCAGCGGCCGCCCACATTCCCAGGATCAGGGCCATGAACAGGAAGGTCGAGCCCACCGACAGGATCCGCACATATTTCAGGTCGGTCGACGAGTATGCCGCCGCCAATATGACCACAAACACGATGACGTAGAAGGTGGTAACGACAGATTCGCCATCTCCGACCTCTGGCAGGTAGCCAGGCAGGTAGATCAGGAACAGGCTGGCGGTAAAGGCGCAGGTGCCAATAATGACCACGTTGTTGATCAGTTTGACCAGCGGGATCTCAAAGAAGTTCACGCGCGGTTCGATCACGCAGAAATAGAAGGCTGTCAGGAAGTAAAACGCCCAGATCAGAAAACCCCAGAAACCGAATTCGATCGCCAGTGGATTAGCAAAGGCATATGCCGGATCTTCGGCATACCCACCAAATTCTGTCAACGGGAACATGATCAGGCCAACATCCAGACCGGACGTAAACAGGATCGCGATGAATGTGAAAAGGTGAACAGGTGTCACGCCAACGCAGCGCAGGTTCCACCATTTCACGACGAAGAACGCGACCAGGCCCAACGCCAGTAGGACGCCAAAAGATAGAATGTATTCCAGAAGCACCGACAACCCTCCCTTGATATGTCAGATCCCGGAGCTGATAGCTTTAATTGGTCAGTCAATCAACGAAAACATAAGGGCGACTTTCCTGTCATCACATATGCGTCTTTTATGACGCGCAGCGCTTGCGACCGATCACAAAATCGGGGACAGTCCGCGCAAAGTGACAGGGGGTCTCCATGGATCTGCGCGCCATAGCCATGGGGCTGACATTTGCCCTGATCTGGTCGTCCGCCTTTACCTCGGCGCGGATCATCGTGGCAGACGCATCTCCTTTGTTTTCGCTGGCTCTGCGGTTTTTGATCTCAGGGGTTCTGGGGGTTCTGATTGCCCGGGCGATGGGGCAAAGCTGGCACCTGACTCGGAACCAATGGCGGGCGACAATTCTGTTCGGTATCTGCCAAAATGCCCTGTATTTGGGTCTGAATTTTTACGCGATGCAAACGGTCGAGGCTTCGGTTGCGGCGATTATCGCGTCCACAATGCCCTTGCTGGTGGCACTGGCAGGGTGGCTTATTTTTGGCGAGAAACTGCGCCCTCTCGGTATTTTGGGTTTGTTTGCCGGATTCACCGGCGTCGCCCTGATCATGAGCAGCCGGATCAGTTCTGGTGTCGACATGTTCGGCGTCGCGCTATGCGGCATCGGAGCTTTGGCGCTGACCTTTGCCACCCTCGCGGTTCGCGGCGCAACCTCAGGCGGCAATTTCATGATGGTCGTGGGCCTGCAGATGCTTGTAGGTTCCGCCACGTTGTTCGTGGCCGCTCCGATCTTTGAGACCATTTACATCCACCCGACGCTGCCACTGGCATTGGCGTTCACTTACACAACCCTGTTTCCTGGGCTGCTGGCCACGCTGATCTGGTTCCTTCTTCTGGATCGCATCGGCGCGATCCGCGCAGCCACGTTCCACTTTTTGAACCCGGTATTTGGTGTCACGATTGCGGCCATATTATTGGGCGAAAAACTGGGCGCGATGGACGCAATTGGCGTTACCGTCACGACGCTGGGTATTCTTGCTGTTCAGCTGTCACGCCAACCTTCTCGCAAAACGGCTTCGGCCTAAAGCAAGGACCCAAATGTTTGCGTCTGACCGACTGCACGACTGTGAGAGCTGTTTGAAATATCGCTTTGCTTTCTACCCTGCAGCCCCCAGATAATGGCTCAAACGTCAAATCAGCCGGAGGATCCATGACACGCTACACCAAAGACCCCACGGTTATCGCGGCGCTTTCGCCCGAAGAGTTTCATGTCACCCAACGCAACGGCACCGAACGACCGGGGACAGGCAAGTATTTGGGGAACAAGGAACCGGGCATCTACGTGGACATCGTGTCAGGCGAGCCGCTGTTTGCTTCGACCCACAAATACGAATCCGGATGTGGCTGGCCCAGCTTCACCAAGCCGATCCTCCACGAGCATGTGGAGGAGTTTCGCGATACGACGTATGGTATGATCCGGACCGAGGTTCGCTCGAAACACGGCGACAGCCATCTGGGGCATGTCTTCCCCGACGGCCCGCGAGAACATGGTGGCCTGCGGTATTGCATCAACTCGGCCTCGCTCAGGTTCATCCATCGGGATGAGATGGAGGCTGAAGGTTACGCCGAATTCCTGATCCACGTGGAGGAAATCCAATGACTGAACAACGTGCTGTACTGGCCGGAGGCTGCTTTTGGGGTATGCAGGACCTGATCCGCAAGCTGCCGGGCGTCTTGCGAACCCGGGTGGGCTACACCGGAGGCGATGTGCCCAACGCAACCTATCGCAACCATGGCACCCACGCCGAAGGGATCGAGATCTGGTTTGACCCGTTGCAGATCAGTTACCGCGACCTGCTGGAATTTTTCTTCCAGATTCACGACCCGACCACGGTGAACCGGCAAGGCAACGACCGAGGCATGAGCTATCGTTCCGCGATTTACCACGTCGATGAAGCCCAAAGAGCAACTGCGCTGGATACTATCGCAGATGTGAATGCCAGCGGCTTGTGGCCGGGAAAAGTCGTAACCGAAGTCGAACCCGTCGGCGATTTCTGGGAGGCCGAACCCGAGCATCAGGATTATCTTGAGCGCATCCCGAACGGATATACCTGCCACTTCCCGCGCCAGGGCTGGGTTCTTCCCAAACGTGCCAGCGCCGCAGAATAATGCACCACCTGCCATGCCCCTCTGTACAAGTCAGAGGGGCTAGCCCGTCGCAACCCGCGGTCGCCCGCTTGCCTCGACCGTGATCATTGCCTCGACAAACACATCATTGGCCTCGACCCGCGCGGTTTTGATGTCGCGATCCACGATCACGCGGATATCTTCTGCACCGGCTTCGCGCACCGCGCCTTCAGCTTCCGACCTCAGAACATTTTCCAGCAAAGCCAACGCGTCTTCTGATGCGGAAAAATCCTTGGGCCCGCCCTCGAGATGTACACGATACCGCCCTTCGGCAGGGCTTGTCACCGTGCCCGATCGCCGTAAGGTCAACCGTCCCACTACGGCGCCAATCGCATTGGCTACGCCCGCATGTTCCGGCAGGATCATCCGGCAGTGCAGCCGTTCACCAACCGTCGGGTAATAGCTGGGGGCTGATGCCCCAAGCCCCACAACATCAACGTTTAGAGCTGCGGTCAGCGACAACAAACCGCGATGCCGCGCCAATCCGCGCTGTGTCAGGACATGCCGCGCCAACTCCTGTGGCGGCAGCCCGAAACTGTTCGGTTCCTCATCAAAAGCAGCCTCTAACAAGATCAAACTGGTCTGTTCCGTCAACTGGTCCACGATCATTTGCGCCAGCGCCTCGGCGGAACTTGCCAACATATCCCCGGACCCGACCCGTTTGCGCGCGACCAATTCAAGTGCCTTACGGGCGGCTTCAGCATCCCAGGCATCCACCCGCCCCAGTACATGGCTGGCATCCGACGGCGTCACGCCCGAGATCTGAACGATCCCGCGATCCACCAACCGGGTCAATGCGCCGCTTTCCATTCGGGACCTAAGCAAGGAACCAATCGGCAGAACCTGATCTCCCAACCGCTCCAACAGGGCTTCTTCGCGCACATCTATACCGTCGTCACGTATTCCCGGCACGCGTCGGGCAAAGCGCGTATCGTGCTCACCCACCGTCGTGGCCCGCAATTGCTCGTCCAAAACGGCATGAACGATCTCGGGCGCTTCCGAGGCGATCAGGGACACCGGAAGAACGCGGCGCGGCCCCAGAAACACACCGCCCTGCAATCCCTCGGTAACGACATGCACCTGACTGTCGCCTCCAAGGCCATGGGTGCGCATCGCAACTGCCTCGACCATGGTGCGGAACCCACCTACCTGTGCCCCTGCCGAGTCGATCGCGGGCTTACCGTCACGGATCAACGCCACGTCAGTTGTCGTACCGCCAATATCCGACACCAACGCATTCTCTGCGCCAGTCAACCAGCGCGCGCCGACAATTGACGCGGCAGGTCCGCTCAGGATCGTTTCAATGGGGCGTTCACGCGCCTGTTCAGCACTCATCAACGCCCCATCACCGCGAACAACCATCATCGGGGCCATAATCCCCAACTCGCGCAGCCGGTCCTGCGCCCGCCCGATCAAACGGTCGATCATCCCGATCAGCCGCGCGTTCAACACTGCCGTCACGGCGCGTTTCGGCCCATTCAGCTTTGCCGACAAGTGATGCGAACATGTTACCGGAGCCGCGGTTCTTTCCGAAACGATTCGCGCGGCTTCAAGTTCATGCGCGGGATTACGGGTGGCAAACTGAGCGGCTATGGCAAAGCCTGAAATCCCCTTGTGAGTGTCTAAAAACTGCTCCAGCGCGGCAACATCCAATGGTGCAGCTTCGCTGCCAGAATGGGAATGCCCACCAGACATAACCAGGGCCGGGTCCCCTTTTAACGCGTCCTTCAAACCGTGCTTTTCAAGGTCGCTGTCTTTGAACCCGATATAGATCAATGCAACGCGCCCGCCCTGCCCTTCGACCAAGGCATTTGTCGCCAATGTAGTGGACAAAGAGGCCATTGAAATCTGATCCGGCGCAACTTTTGCCTGCTCCAAAACGGCAGAAATCGCCTTGCCTACACCAATTGCCAGATCCGCACGTGTGGTCAGGGACTTGGCCGAGGCTATTACCTCTTTTTCATCCCGGATCAGTACCGCATCGGTATAGGTTCCACCCGTATCCACCCCCAAAGCCAGCGCCATCGGGTTCTCCTTACTGTTCGCTGCAGATTGGTGTAGCGATTGGGGCCGACACGTCCAGCCTGTTTGCGGCAATTATGAAAGTTGTTCCACCGCCCAGCGCGCTGCGTCGGCCACGGTTTCATCTGGGTCATCTGTCAAACTTTGGGCCGCGGCCCTCAGTTTCGACTGCCCCGAGTTTCCAATGGCATAAAGCACGTTGCGCACAAACCGGTCGCGCCCGATCCGTTTGATGGGTGAGCCCGAGAATTTCGCTCGGAACGAAGTATCATCAAGCGCCACCAGCTCTTCCAGCGCAGGCGCCGCCAGATCTTCGCGCGCTGCATAGCGCAGGTCGCTTGCGGCAACCGCAAACTTGTTCCACGGGCAAGCCGCAAGGCAATCGTCACAGCCGTAGATTCGATTGCCCAGCTTTCTGCGAAGCTCAGGCTTCACAGGGCCTTTATGCTCGATTGTCAGATAGGAAATGCACCGCCGTGCGTCCAACTGATACGGGCCCGGAAAGGCGTCCGTGGGGCAGCTGTCCAAACAGGCCCGACAAGACCCGCAGCGATCAATCTCAGCGGGATCCGCGGGTATATCCAAAGTTGAAAAAACAGACCCTATAAAGGCCCAATTACCCCACTCCCTGCTGACCAGATTCGTGTGTTTCCCCTGCCAGCCCAACCCGGCGGCCTGCCCCAAGGCTTTCTCCGGCACGGGTGCAGTGTCAACAAACACCTTAACCTCGCCGCCCGCCTCGGCAATCAGCCACCGCGCCAGGCGCTTCAGTCGCTTTTTGACCAGATCATGATAGTCTTTGTTCTGCGCATAGACAGAAATCGCCCCGTGGCCGCGTTGCTTCAAGACGTCTGTAGGATCATGTTCCGGCGTGTAACTCTCGGCCAGCATGATCACTGATCGCGCCTCAGGCCAGAGGGCCTCAGGATCACCGCGCCAATGCGTCCGCTCGGCCATCCATCCCATCTGCCCATGATACCCTGCGTCCAAGAACGCTGCCAAACGCTCGGGAACTTTTGGAACATCCCAGGGGCGGCAGACACGGCACGCAACAAACCCTTCTTCAAGGGCCTGCTGTACCAGCTTTTCCTTCAAATCAGATCCGCTCTTCATCTGGTTAAAAATATCCTCGGGGGGAATCGCGCAGATGCGCGATGGGGGGCAGACAGCCCCCCGGGCGCACCCTATCAGAAATCCAGATCCGCGTAATGGGGCGGCGGCCGGAAACCCGGCACCTGATCCGCAAGAATAGAGCGAAACGCAGGGCGCGATTTGATTTTTGCATACCAGTCCTTGACCACCTGACTGCGGTTCCAATCCACATCCGAGATATAGTCCAGCGACGACAGGTGCGCCGCTGCCGCGAAATCAGCCAGTGTCATCTGATCACCGGCCAACCACCGGCGGTGATCCAACAGCCATGCCATATAATCCAGATGGTACTTGATCGCTTTAGCACCCTGTTTGACGTTCTTGCTGTCAGGATAGCCCTGACCCGTCACTTTTTTGTTCACCCGTTCGTACAGCAGCTTCGACGTCACCTCATGATGGAATTTGTCGTCAAACCAACCGACAAGGCGCCGTACTTCGTATCGGGCTTCGGGGCTTTTTGGCATTAATGATGGTTCGGGGCGGGTTTCCTCAATATATTCGCAGATCGCCGCGCTTTCCGACATCATTTGTCCGTCCAGACGCAATACTGGTACTTTACCCGCAGGGTTTCGGCGCAAAAAGTCGGGATCCTGCTCCCAGTATCGCTCTTCGACAAGCTCAACCTCGATCTTCTTTTCCGCCAAAGACAGCCGAACCTTGCGGCAATACGGAGAGAGGGGAACATGAAACAAACGCGCCATGGGCTTCCAATCGAACCAGTGAGTACCCGACAGATTTAGCCTTGGCAGGCGACGGGTTTCAATCCTCGAAACAATCTGCGCGACCATCTGCGCGGATGGTGGCCGCCCCATCCAGAATAGATGCCGCCCGTCTGCGCGTACGCGCCGTCGGATCTGTGACTGACCTGTTGCGCGGTGACGGCAGAATGGCGGCAATCCGCGCTGCCTGAACTGGGGTCAGTTTCGATGCGCTGGTGTTGAAATACTGTTGCGCGGCAGCCTCGACCCCAAAAACGCCATTCCCGGTTTCGGCAACGTTCAGATAGACCTCAAGGATGCGCCGCTTGCTCCAGAAAATCTCGACCACAGGTGTGATCGAAGTTTCCAGCGCCTTGCGTATCCAACTGCGCCCCTGCCAAAGGAATACGTTCTTTACCACTTGCTGTGTAATGGTCGAGGCGCCGCGATTTCCGCCATCCTCAAGCGCATCTCGAATGGCCTCTACATCAAATCCCCAATGCAGGCAGAAATTCGCATCCTCTGCTGCCACAACCGATCGCGCCATGATCGGGGCCATGTCCTCGATCGGTACCCATTCACGCTCAACCTTTCCCAATCGGCGCCATTCTGACCAGATCGTATGGGTTACAGGTGGGTTCACAACCGAATACAACAGGATTATCGCAAGCAAAGCTCCTGCAATTGCCGCAACCGCACGAGTCAGCCAACGGCGTATCTGACGCACCGTTGGTGATTTCCTGCTGGATGCCTTGTTTTTCTTACCGCTTGATTTGCGGGCTGCTTTCTTCGCCATACCTCAGCTATACGACGCGCGGTCCGGGTTTGAAACGGCCTAAATCGCGAAGGCGCGCGCTTCGCGCGGGTGAACAACCGGGCGTGCGGTTTCTACCGACATCGGATCATGACCTGCCAGTTCAGGGAACAGATGCAGGACCTCGCTCTGCGTTTCGCGGTCCGAGGCCGACAACGCATGCCCCGGATAATAGCTTTCGCTTTTGGCGCCATTGGCGATGACGATCTCGTGCTGCTTGAACAAAAGGTGGAAATACTCTACCTCACCGCCTTCCACGCGGGTCACCGTTTTTCCATTGACCAGAGCATGTGCCGGAATCAGCGCTTCAGCGTGCCCGGACAGATACGAGGCTCGCCAGTCTTCAATCAGCATCCTATGCTGAGGCGAAACAAGCAGCGGACGATCCAGGTCGAACACTCCGGCCTCAAACCGGATCGGGGCCAGCTTTCCTTCGGCGGCTACCACTGTACGCCCAACCCAGATCAAAGGCTGAGGGCCATGATCCACGGTCGTGACCAGATCACCGACCTTAAGATCTTCCACCGTGCGTTCCCCATCCGGGGTCATTATCATGGTGCCCGGCGTGAAACAGGGCGGACCCAAATTGCCGACATTCAGCGGCCCCTGTGTGTTGACGAAGGTGGCTGAAACAAACGTTCCCGGCTGCAAGACCTGGCCGTCTGTCGGTGTAAAAACCCGAGATCCATCAGCCAGATAAAACGTGGTGCCGGTATAGGTTACATTCCCGACGCCCGCGACGTTGATGGTAACAGTGTCTCCCGGCCAGGAATTCGTAACGTCCTGGCCATTGACTGTATCACCACTCGGTGCATCAATTTCGTTGTCATCATCTGCATCGATCAAAGTGAAACTGCTAACCGCGACAGCCGTTCCCGCAGGCGGCGGGTTTGCTGGATCGAAAGTATAAAACTGATCCTGATACGGTGTTGGCATCCGGTTGCCCCTGTCTGCTTATCATCTGGTGCCTAGATCGGCCCATGATTATCGCCTGAGTGTGAAGAAAGATTGGCGATTTTCGGATAAACGGGCAAGACCAGCACTGAAACGTCGTTAATATACGAACCCCGCGTGGTGCAAATGACACGCGGGGTTTCGCGAGGTAAAAAGTTTCGGCTTATTCCGCCGGAACTGCTTTGGCTTCAACACTCAGTGGGTGGCTAAGTTTGTTCAGCATTTCCTTCGGGCAAACCTGCAGGAAGTTGCCTTTTTCCACATCCCAATGCTGAAGAATATCAGCAGCCTTGCGGCTTTGTGATTCAGAAGCGTGACGCATGATAAGCGTTTTTAACTGCTCTTCCCAGTGGTCCACAGTGACCGGGCAAGTGACTAGCGTTTCCCTGTTCATCAGCGCCTCTGCCTTGCCTTCGGGATCATACAGATAGGCCATTCCGCCTGTCATGCCCGCACCAAAGTTGGCTCCGATCGTTCCAAGGATAACAGCGACACCGCCGGTCATGTATTCACACCCGTTGGAACCGCACCCCTCGACAACAACCTTGGCGCCAGAGTTCCGCACCGCGAACCGTTCACCGGCGCGACCGGCGGCAAACAGATACCCATCAGTGGCCCCATAGAGAACCGTATTGCCAATGATCGTATTGTCATCTGCTTTCAGCGGGCTGACCTGCGGTGGGCGCACGACGATCATACCCCCGGACAGGCCCTTACCAACATAGTCATTGGCATCGCCCGACACTTCCAGCTTCAGACCCGGGGCCGCAAAAGCTCCCAGCGATTGCCCGGCAGAGCCTTGCAACTTCACATGCAGATGGTCGTCCTGAAAGGTGTTCCGCATCCCGAAATTCTGCACAATATGGCTGGACACACGGGTTCCAACGGTCCGGTGCGTGTTCTGCACGGCATAAGACAGCTGCATCTTTTCACCATCCTTCAGGAACCGGGCCGCATCACGAACGATTTCGGCGTCCAGCGTATCCGGCACCGCGTTGCGCTCTTTGTCGCGGTTGTAGACGATGTTATGTGCCCCATCGACAGTGATCAGCAGCGGATTGAGGTCCAGATCGTCCAGATTCGCCGATCCCCGGCTGACCTGAGCCAACAGGTCGGCTCGGCCGATGATCTCGTCAACCGAGCGCGCACCGAGGCTGGCCAGCAACTCTCGCACTTCCTGGGCATAGAAAGTGATCAGGTTCACCACTTTATCCGCATTGCCGGTGAACTTGGCGCGCAGGGATTCATCCTGCGTACACACGCCCACCGGACAAGTGTTCGACTGACACTGACGCACCATGATACAGCCCATGGCGATCAGCGCGGCGGTACCGATGCCGTATTCCTCGGCCCCCATCATCGCGGCCATGACAATGTCGCGACCGGTACGCAGACCACCGTCGGTCCGCAGGGTGACGCGATCCCGCAGGTTGTTCATCGCAAGAACCTGATGCGCCTCGGTCAGGCCCATCTCCCACGGCAAACCGGCATATTTGATCGAGGTCGCAGGCGACGCGCCTGTACCGCCATTGTGACCCGAAATAAGGATAATATCCGCTTTCGCTTTGGCTACACCGGCAGCAATCGTGCCAACGCCCGAGGACGCTACCAGCTTGACCGTCACCTTGCAGCGCGGGTTGATCTGCTTCAGATCGTAGATCAGCTGCGCCAGATCCTCGATCGAATAGATATCGTGGTGCGGCGGCGGCGAGATCAGCGTCACGCCCTTGGTCGAATGGCGCAGGCGCGCGATCAGGTCGGTGACCTTCATACCTGGCAACTGACCACCTTCGCCGGGTTTTGCACCCTGAGCGACCTTGATCTCAAGCTCTTCACACTGGTTGAGGTATTCCGCAGTCACGCCAAACCGGCCCGAAGCCACCTGTTTGATCTTGGCCGAAGGGTTGTCGCCATTGGGTTCAGGCACGAAATGTGCCGGATCTTCGCCACCTTCGCCACTGTCGGATTTCGCACCGATCCGGTTCATCGCCACGTTCAGTGTTTTATGCGCTTCGGGCGACAATGCACCCAGCGACATACCTGGCGTGACAAAGCGTTTGCGGATCGAGGTGATCGATTCCACCTCTTCGATCGGCACCGGCTTGCCCAACGGTTTGAAATCCATCAGATCGCGCAAATGAATTGGCGGGTTCGACTGCATCTTGGCCGAATACTGTTTCCACAGCTCATACGAAGCCTTGTTGCAGGCCATCTGCATCATGTGCATCGAGGTCGCTTCCCACGCGTGGGTCTCACCTGACTTACGCGCCTTGTAGAAACCACCGATGGGCAGCACATCCAGACCGCTGTTCCAACCCTTGGCATGGATTTCTTCGGCCTTGGCCTGAATACCTTTTATACCGATACCGGAAATCCGGCTGGTCATACCGGGGAAATACTCGGCCACCATGGCACGGCTGAGGCCGACGGCCTCAAAGTTCAGACCACCGCGATAGGACGAAATGACCGAGATGCCCATCTTGGCCATGATCTTCAACAGGCCCTGATCGATCGCCTCGCGATAGCGCGCGACGTTTTCTGTCAGGGTTCCGTCCAGCAAACCGCGGTCGATGCGGTCGGCCAAAGAATCTTCGGCCAGGTAGGCGTTCACCACAGTCGCACCACATCCGATCAGAACGGCAAAGTAATGCGAGTCCACACATTCGGCCGAACGAACGTTCAACGAACAGAAGGTCCGCAAACCCTGACGCGTCAAATGGGAATGCACAGCGCTGGTCGCGAGGATCATTGGTATCGCAATCCGATCCTCGCCCGACCGCATATCAGACAGGACAATATGCCCGGCACCAGATCGCACCGCCTCTTCGGATTCGGCTCTGATACGGGCCAAAGCTGCGCTCAATGCGCCTTGACCAGCCTCGAAGCTACAGTCGATTTCCGCCAGCGGCGCATCAAAGTTCTCAACCAGTTTGTCCCATTGCGCGTTACCGACAAAGGGGCTTTCCAAAACCACGATCTCGGTCTGGCTGCTGTCTTCATCCAGCACGTTCTTGAGGTTGGCAAACCGGGTTTTCAGCGACATCACGCGGTATTCACGCAGGCTGTCGATCGGCGGGTTGGTCACCTGGCTGAAGTTCTGACGGAAGAAATGGCTGAGCGGGCGGTATTGTTTTGACAAAACAGCCGAGGGCGTATCATCACCCATCGATGCCAAGGCTTCCTTGCCGTCTTCAGCCATCGGAGCAAGGATTTGTTCCAGCTCTTCTACCGAGTATCCCGCAGCAATCTGGCGCTTGCGCAACTCGCCACCCGCAAAGATCGGAGCTTCGGTCACACCCGCAAGCGTTTCGTCCAGGTCGTTTATCTTGCCAACCCATTCGCCGAATGGAAGCGCGCTGGCCAGTTTGTTCTTGATTTGGGTGTCGCGGTACAGCTTGCCTTTTTTCATGTCGACCGCCAGCATCTGACCCGGCCCCAATGCGCCTTTTTCGGTCACGGTGGCTTCGTTGATCGGCACCATTCCGGCCTCCGACCCTGCGATGACAAGGCCATCACCGGTCACGACGTACCGCATGGGGCGCAGCCCGTTCCGGTCCAGACCAGCGCAAACCCAGCGTCCATCGGTCATCGCCAGCGCGGCCGGACCATCCCATGGCTCCATCACCGAGTTGCAGTAGGAATACATGTCGCACCACGCTTGCGGCAGCTCGACCGCCTGCTTGGACCAGCTTTCCGGAACCAGCATGGTTTTCGCCATCGGGGCCGACCGCCCCGCACGCACCAACACCTCGAAAACCGAGTCTAATGCGGCGGAATCTGACGAACCACCAGCGATGATCGGCTTGATGTCTTCGGCATAGTCACCAAAAGTTCCGCTAGCCATCCGGATTTCATGGCTTTTCATCCAGTTGACGTTGCCCTTGAGGGTGTTGATCTCGCCGTTATGGGCCAGCATGCGGAATGGTTGTGCCAGCCACCATTGCGGGAAGGTGTTCGTGGAATACCGCTGGTGGTAAATCGCAAACGCCGATTCAAAGCGGTCATCCATCAGATCGGGATAGAATACAGCGACCTGTTCAGCCAGCATCATGCCCTTGTAGATGATTGACCGGCAGGACAGCGACGCAAGATAAAGGCCCGAAATGCCCGACGCCAAGGCCGCTTTTTCGATGCGACGGCGGATGACATAGAGTTCGCGCTCAAAAGTTTCTTCGTCCACACCCTTGGAGTTCGAGATCAGGATCTGCTCAATCTCGGGTCGGGTCGCGTTGGCCTTTTCCCCCAGACAAGTCACATCGACCGGCACGTGTCGCCAGCCATAGATGTAATAACCCATACGCAGAACTTCGCTTTCGACGATGGTCCGGCACCGCTCCTGTGCGCCAAAATCGGTGCGGGGCAGGAAGACCTGACCAACTGCAATCAGTTCATTCAGCTTTGGTTCGTGGCCCGTGCGGCGGATCTGATCATAAAAGAAGGGAACTGGAATCTGCACATGGATGCCCGCGCCGTCGCCGGTCTTGCCATCCGCGTCCACGGCTCCGCGATGCCAGATCGCTTTCAGGGCATCAATCCCGGCATCCACCACCTTGCGAGACCGTTTGCCATCAACGGACACAACAAGGCCCACACCGCACGAAGAATGCTCTTCTGCCTCGGAGTAGAGACCATTTTCGGCCATCCACTTGCGTTTTGCTTCTTCTGCCCACACCCAATCGGCATCATATTTGGTCATTGGCTGTCTCCTTCGTCAGAGGGGGAATACATGGCTTCGACCTCGGCTTTGGTCAATTGCCGACGTTCACCTGCGAACGCGTATCCCTCGGGCTTTTTTTCGATATAAAGTTCAAGTTTCAGCGGGTTGCCTGTTGCATTTTCAAACAGGCCAGCCGCCATTTGTGTCTGTCCGTGCATCTCACCCGGCAGCGTGATCCGGTACCAGAGCGAGGATCCGCATTCGTCGCAAAAGGCACGTTCTGCCCAGTCGGACGAGGTAAATGTCTTGACCGGGCCTAGCGCGGCATAGCCTTCTTTCGCCTGAAACGTCACCAGCATCGAACTGGTCCACCGACGGCATTGGTCACAGTGACACGCCCCCAGCGCATCCCGCGCCGGTGTAGCTGTTACAGTGACCGCACCACACATGCATTGGCCTTGAAGTTCCGACATTTCGAACCCTCCTGAAAGCTGGGGTTATTCCGCTGCGACGGCAGTCTTGGCATTAAACCGGTCGATGATCGCGTCGGCGCAGTCGCGCCCGTCACGGATCGCCCATACAACCAGCGAAGCACCGCGCACGATGTCGCCAATTGCGTACACACCTTCCATTTCGGTTTCCCCGGTCTGGAATGCTGCCCGGACCGTTCCCCATCGGGTGACGGGCAAGTCGGGCTGCCCGAACAGCGTTGGCAGGTCTTCGGGCTCAAAACCCAATGCCTTGATCACCAGATCGGCGTCCTCGACATAATCCGCACCTTCGATCACTTCGGGGGCCTGGCGACCAGATGCATCGGGTTGCCCCAGGCGCATTTTCTGCACCATCACGCCGGAAACCTTGTCGTCGCCCGTGAACCCCTTGGGTGCACTGAGCCATTCGAATACCACGCCTTCTTCCTCGGCATTCTGTGTCTCGCGCTGCGAACCCGGCATGTTAGCCCGGTCACGACGGTACAGGCATTTGACTGACGTCGCGCCCTGGCGGATCGATGTGCGCACACAATCCATCGCGGTGTCACCACCACCGATCACGACAACCTTCTTGCCCTCGGCATTCAGCCGTCCGTTGTCGAAATCCTCAACAGCATCACCAAAGCTTTTACGGTTTGATGCGGTCAGGAAATCGATTGCCTTCTCGATCCCGGCAAGACCACTGCCCGGCATGGACAGATCCCGCGACTTGTAAACGCCCGTCGCGATGATGACCGCGTCATGCTTGGCGTGAATTTCCGCGAATTTGGCAGCGTCCACGTCGCAGTTCAAAACGAACTCGACACCGCCGTCAGCCAACAGGTCGTTGCGCCGCTGGACGACTTCTTTTTCAAGCTTGAAGCCCGGAATGCCATACATCAGCAACCCACCCGCACGGTCGTAGCGGTCATAGACCGTGACCTGAAAACCGGCCCGACGCAGCATGTCTGCCGCGGCAAGACCGCCCGGCCCGCCACCGATGATGCCGACGCTTTCACGGCGCTCTGCCGCAGGGACCACTGGCTTGACCCAGCCTTTTTCCCACGCCGTGTCGGTAATGTACTTTTCGATCGTTCCGATGGTAACTGTTCCATGACCGGATTGTTCGATCACGCAATTTCCTTCGCACAAACGGTCCTGCGGGCAGATGCGGCCGCAAATCTCGGGGAAGGTGTTTGTCGCCTGGCTGGTTTCGTAAGCTTCTTCCAATCGTCCGGTTGCAGTCAGCCGCAACCAGTCGGGAATGTTGTTATGCAGCGGGCAGTGCGATTGGCAGTAAGGCACACCGCATTGACTGCAACGGCTGGCCTGTTCTGCTGCTTTCTCGGCAGCGAATTCTGCATAGATCTCGTTAAAGTCTTCTCTGCGGTCATTGGCGGCACGCTTTTCCGGCATGACGCGGTCGATCTGCACAAATTTCAGCATCGGTTGCTTGGCCACGGGTTAGACTCCATGAATTGGCTTGGTTCGGTTTCTTTATGCGATGCGCAAACGGATTAAAAGTCATATATACTGACCTATTATGAGAATTTTTCACCCTTCCACTCGAAATCGGCAAATTATGGAGGGAATTTTAGGTACGATCCGGACCTATATGAAGACTTTCCTTTTCTCCACTGCCCTTATAGCCATACACCACAAGAAAATCGTGGCGACAGCACGGCAGGGCAGATGAGTCTTTTCCACCTGATTCTCGTGGCAATCATTCAGGGAATAACTGAGTTTTTGCCCATTTCGTCTTCGGGTCACCTGATCCTGCTGCCGAATTTGTCAGGCCTTCAGGATCAGGGTCAAGCCATAGACATCGCGGTGCACGTCGGAACCCTCGGAGCGGTCGTTCTGTATTTCTGGACGGATGTGAAGCAGGCCCTTGCCGGGTTGCCGCGCGCCTTGAACGGCCGGACAGATACGCCGCAGGCCCGTTTGGCTCTGGGCCTCATCATTGCAACAATTCCAACCGTGATTGCAGGTCTGATCCTGCATCTGACCGGGTTAAGCGAGGCCATGCGTTCGATCGCTGTAATCGGATGGACAATGCTGGGCTTTGGCCTGCTGCTTTATTGGATTGACCAGAAAGGCCCCCAGACGAAAGGGGCGTCTGATTGGGGTGTGCGCGATGCTTTCATCATGGGGCTGTGGCAGGTTCTTGCGCTGATCCCCGGAACATCGCGATCCGGGATCACCATTACAGGAGCACGTCAACTGGGCTATACCCGAGCAGACGGCGCACGGATTGCCATGCTTATGTCAATCCCAACCATTCTGGCCTCAGGCACACTGCTGGCACTGGATGTGATACGCGACGCTGATGCGCAACTGGCACGGGACGGGGCCATTGCCGCGGCATTTGCTTTTGTCTCGGCACTTCTGGCGCTTAGCCTTATGATGCGACTGCTGCGCAGTGTCAGCTTCACGCCCTATGTGATCTACCGCGTCATACTGGGCGCGGCATTGTTGTTCATGGCCTACAGCTGATCAGATACGCAGGTTTTTCGCCGAGTTCTGAATGTCGTCATACTGCCCCGATGGGCGGAATTTCCAAAGATATTCCGGCAGCACCGATTCCAGAGTGGTCGGCGCAATGCCAAGATCCGCAAAGGACTTGGCCCCGTCAGATACCACGTTGTCATGACGCAGATTCCTGACCTGGTCGCGGGTCAGAATGTTGTTCGGGAACAGCTGGAAGCTGACGAATTTCGCAATATCCAGCACGCCCGCCATAATCCGGGCAGCAAAGAACGGCAGACCGACAATGATGCGCCGCCGGTGGATCACTTCAAGCATCTGTTGCATCAGGGCGCGGAAGGTTTTCACTTCCGGCCCGCCAAGCTCGTACACGCCCGGCTCAGCCTGCCCCAGAATACCTTTGACCGCTGCCTGGGACACGTCGTCCACGTAGACGGGTTGGAATTTGGTCTCAGCACCAACCACCGGCAGGAACGGACCCATGCGAGTCATCCCGGCAAATCGGTTAAAGAACTGATCCTCGGTACCGAAGATCACAGATGGGCGAAGGATCACTACATCCGGCATGTGCTTCAGCACACCCGCCTCGCCCAGCGCTTTGGTCCGGGCATAATCGCTGGCCGCGTTTGCATCTGCACCTATAGCCGAGATATGCACCATTCGACCAATGCCCTGCTGTGCGGCCAAGCGCGCAATACGCTCGGCCCCTTCGGTCTGAACGGCATCAAACGCGTTCTTGCCCAGTTCATTAAGCACACCCACACAGTTCACCACGACATCGGCGCTCTGCATTGCCAGCGCGACCGAGGCGTCATCGCGGATATTGCACAGCACAGGCTCAACCTGTCCCACGGCGCCGTAGGGTTTCACGAACATGGCTTCGTTCGGGCGTCGTACAGCCACCCGCACACGCCACCCCTCTCTCGCCATGCGCCGCGCGATGTAGCGACCGACAAATCCCGATCCGCCATAAATCGTCACCAGTTTCGACATGAGAGGGCTCCTGCTGAGAAATTGCGCCCTAGAACTAACGCCCGCAGGCCAACCAAACAAGGCACTAATTCGCCGCGCCGGTCATGAAATAATAAGGCCAAAACTTCAGTTCGAAAACCGAACTTAAAAAACTTTCAAAATTCATTCAGAATCCGGTTGACGCCCCCCGCCAGTCAGCTTAAACGCCGCTCCACGACACCTGCCCAGGTGGCGGAATTGGTAGACGCGCTAGCTTCAGGTGCTAGTGTCCGTATGGACGTGGAGGTTCGAGTCCTCTCCTGGGCACCATAACACAAGATAAAATTCTGTAATTTAACGTTTTTCAGAGCGATAGCTTGTGTATCCCCTGATTTATCCCCTGTTTTTTCGTTGATGGATGTGAGCCCAAATTTTCTTGCCATCGTTTCCGTTGATACGCATTCTTCTAATAAGATTGATGATAGTAAATGTTGGTATTTGTTGGAGTTAGGCTGTGAAAATGTCCTAACTTTAACGGGCAACCCGACCTAGGTTTAATACCTAATAACGATGCTAGACTCCGACGGCAGCTTTCATGAACAACGGACGTTTATCGAAACTGGGCGACTGACCGAGTTGCGGGACAAACCCGCCCGAAGCTAATGCAGCGAAATTGGCCTCAATGCGACCGCTTACTTTCGAAGCCTGTCGCGGCATTGCAACGCGATTTATCCGGAAGCGGTCGTTGAAAGCGGCTGACAGCACGGTAAACGGAACCGGTCGTTCGTGGCTTCAAGCCCGTTATCGAAATGATAAGGCGAATAAATTCGTAGACGCAAAAAACTTTTCGCGACGTTCGGTAACTGTCTTGCAGCCACTAAAGCGGTTGCACAGTCATAGCAATTAGTCTGTTTAAACGTTTATTTGAAGTATATTTGACGAAATTCGGCCGGAGTAACTCCCATTCGCTTTTTGAAGAATCTGGTGAAATCACCGGGGTATCCGTAACCCAGTTCCAATGCAGTTTCGGTGATACTGCAGTTGTCTTGCAAAAGCAGTTTTGTCGCGAGGTTTAGACGAGCATCCGCCAGGAGACGAGCATGACTCGTTCCATGCTCAGCCAAGATGCGCCGATATGTTCGCGTACTGATGCCGAAGGCTTTGGCTACTCGGTCGGATAGACTGTCCGTTGTCGACAACGTCAAAAATGTCGAAAGGCAACTAATGATTGATTGCCTCAGATTGGAGTCAATCGGAAGCGGTTCTTCATCGAGAACGGTCCTGCTGGTTGGAGAAAGCGTGAAGTTTCGGTCAACGATACCTATCAGATCGAAAGCAATACCAAAGTGATCTTTTGATTGGACCACAGGAATGTGGCGAAGCTCGTCATGCAACTCGACCTTTTCTGGAAACATGGGTAGGGCCAGCGCGACTGGGAGCACGCTGCAGCCGAGTACGCGCCGGGTTGCGAGTTGCATTATAGCCAGATTGTATTGAAGCGTGGGCCATTCATCCGACCAATCCGTCGCGGCCGTGGTTCGCATAATCCAAAAACGATCGCCCTGCCTATGACAGAAAAAGCGTGCTCCTGATATAAAACTGTTGAACTTCTCGGTCAGGTGATTCAGCCCTTCGAAATTCGTTAAGCCGCAGGGAAGCGGGATGCCAACGACTGAATGCGTCTGCCTGTTTTCTTCTGGGTCAAGCTCGAGACTTCTGAACAAAAAGCTTTGTTCGCCTACCTTTTGCTGGAGAAGGGCAAGAAAAAACTCGACCGCATGCAGCGGCACAATACCCGCTGGGTTCTCAACGATACTTGGTGGCAGCCCGGCGCGGTCAGCGATACGTTCCAAGGTGTACAGTGACAAATCTGATGCACTGATGGCCGGTTTGATAGCCTGCGCGATAACGAGGTTCAGGTTCGCCATGTCTTCTCTCTCAACAGCCCAAAAAGAACTCCGCCCTAGGTAAGAGCAGGCGTAAACACCTCCGTCTCTTGGCCGGAAAAGCTAAGCGCAATCACGGCTAACCTGTCAAACTAAACCAGGATTTACGTTTTGGGAGGACACAAATGAGATTGCCCGAATTATTACAATTCGCTCGCCGACCGTTGTCCGGAGTGATTATTGGAATTGGCTTAACAGTCTCCGCTACAGCTGTCGTAGCTCAGGACGCTCCTCCAAACGTCCTGATCATCTGGGGCGACGACGTCGGATATTGGAACATCAGTGCCTACAATCAGGGCATGATGGGATATCAGACGCCCAACATCGACCGGATCGCCAACGAAGGGATGCTGTTTACGCATTCTTATGGCGAACAGTCCTGTACCGCGGGGCGGGCCTCCTTCATCACGGGGCAATCCGGCTTCAGAACCGGCCTGCTCAAAGTCGGTCTGCCGGGTGCGCCCGAAGGTATGTCCGAGAAGGACCCGACGATTGCCGAGTACATGAAGTCGAAAGGCTATATGACCGCGCAATACGGCAAGAACCACCTCGGTGACAGGGATGAACACCTTCCAACCAACCATGGTTTCAACGAGTTCTTCGGCAACCTTTACCACCTCAATGCTGAGGAAGAGCCAGAGAACGTCGACTATCCTCAGAACCCTGAGTTTCGCGAGAACTTCGGTCCGCGCGGCGTTATCCGATCAACCGCTGACGGGCAGATCGAAGATACAGGTCCACTGACGAAGAAGCGCATGGAGACCATCGATGAAGAGGTCACCGCCGGGGCGTTGGACTTTATCGATCGCGCGGTAGATCAGGATAAGCCATTCTTTCTCTGGTACAACACCACGCGGATGCACATCCATACACGTCTCAAGGAGGAAAGTGAGGGCGTCACCGGCCTCGGCGTCTATCCGGACGGAATGGTGGAGCATGACGGCATGGTCGGGCAAATGCTGGATAAGCTCGACGAGCTTGGCATCGCCGACAACACCGTTGTGATGTATTCCACCGATAACGGCGCCGAAGTCTTCTCGTGGCCAGATGGCGGCACAACGCCGTTCCGGGGCGAAAAGAACGACAACTGGGAGGGTGGATTCCGCATTCCGTTGCTGGTCAAGTGGCCGGGCGTGATCGAGCCGGGTCGAAAATCTAACCAGATCATCAGCCACCTCGACTGGTTCCCAACGCTGATGTCGGCGCTCGGCGATGGAGACATGAAAGAACGTATGCTGACCGAGGCGCCTTTTGGCGAGGGCAACGAGCCGGTGCACCTGGACGGGTATGACTTCATGCCCTACTTCCGGGGTGAGGCAGAAGAAGGTCCACGGCGAGAGTTCCTGTACTTCTCGGACGGTGGCGACCTGATGAACCTCCGCTATAATCGCTGGAAGGTCGTCTTTGCGGAACAGCGCGCTCATGGGTTTGACGTCTGGCAGGAGCCCCTGACGTTCCTGCGGCTACCAAAGATCATCGACCTTTACACCGATCCGTTCGAACGGGCGGAGCACGAGTCAATCGGGTACTCAAGATGGCGGCTCGACCGGACCTATCTCTTGGTCCCTGCTCAGGCGTTTGTTGCGCAATTCTTGTCAACATTCGAGAATTATCCGCCCCGACAAAAGCCTGCGAGTTTCTCGATCGACCAAGTGCTGGAGAGCTTGCAAAGGAACCAGGGCGGCTGAAGCAATTAGTCTTTGAACAAATTTCTAAGAGTGACCGCATCTTGCGGTCGCTTTGTTTGGATCCAAAGCAACCGGCAGTTCTATTCGCAAAGCCGCAATGGGCGTTGCAAATCTAGCTGCAGCGTGACTAAACGGCCGCTTAAATTTCTGCGGCGTGGCTAGCAATTTTGGCGTTCGCGTTGCTGCAGGTGCGAGCATCGGTACCGAAGTACTTCCGGACTGGGCTCTTCTGAGACATCTGAGCGGTTCGGTCAGATGTCCGCAAAGCCGGGTTCAGCAGCCATTTGAGGAGGCCGGACCGCGTGATGAAGTCCGCTTTTGTGCCCGAACGACTGCTCCCGCAGGCAGCTGCCGTTCGGCACTTATGCCTCCGACGTCTCAGATGCGGACAAACCAACCGTAAGGTTGTTTGCTGTGAATGTCCGCAATGCGGTTATTCAGCGGCGCTCAATGAGGCAGGTGCACGAAACTCGCGTGCGATTTCTGAGACCAGTGCCTTGACTGGAGCAGACCTGCTTTTGGGATTGACCCGTGCAACGAATGTAATGCTAGGCGGCGATGGGAACAGGTTTTCGATCACATCCATGTCTTCTGTCACATGCATTCCGTTCAACAAGGCGATGCCAAGCCCTGAACGAACACCCGATTGAATGCCTGCAGCGCTTGGGCACTCAAGGACTTTCTCAAAGGATCGCCCTTTTTGCAGCACCTCCGAAAAACCCCATTTCCGATAAAAGCAATTGGTATCGAAAGACAGAAACGGAATTGGTCGAGCGAGGTCTAGTTCATAGTCTTTCGATTTGACCCAATGAAGGGTGTCATCAAAGAGAGCCTGATCTTGGGGCTCTATGTCTGCTGTGAACACCTGCATCATCGCAAGATCAAGCTCATCTGCTTGCAGCCAGGCTTGAACATTCAGGCTTTGGCTGGTCCGCGTTCGCACACTTACAGAAGGGTACAACCGCGTAAACCGACCAAGGATTCCAGCGATGTCGCTGGTCGTAGCATCTTCGGTCATGCCCAGACGAATGGCTCCATTCAAGTTTTTCTTTCCCAAATCTGAAAGCGCTTCGTCATGCAGATTGATAATACGCAAGGCATAATCATGAAGGCGTTTTCCGGCATCCGTGAACAGTGGTCCTCCGGATTGCCGTGCTAAGAGGGTGCAATCCAACGCACTTTCTAACCGTTTGATTTTGTGACTAACGGCTGACTGCGACACACCCAACTGTCTCGCCGCATTGGTAACACCGCCACTGGTGCCAATGGCGCACAACGCACGCATTGCATCGATTTCCAGCCTCTCAGCCAAGGTTGCTCCTCATATGACAAACTAGCATCAAAATATGACAATCATTCATTTGTGTCATATTGTAGCCTTGGTTATCCATCTTGCAAAGCCAAATTTGCGAGGACACCCAATGACCGACATTAGCCATCAAAACGCTATAACGCGCGACAATCGCAAGCTCACTTCTCTGTTCGAAGTCATCGGCTCCATTCTGGCCATGGTCTATGCGATGTCGATTGCGATGAACATCGGCGCGGAGATGCTTGGGTTTTCCTTGCTCTTGGTGTCGTCGGCACTGTTTGCAGGATGGGCTTTTTTAGACCGGCGTTGGACGTTCCTATTGCTCCAAGTGTTCTACGCTACGTCAGCAATTATTGGGTTGATCCGATGGGCCTGAGAACAATTCAGCGAAATCGTCCATACCGACAAGAAGGAGAGAAACTATGAAACTGATGGACTTCAAGGTTCTGGCATTCGACGTTTATGGCACGCTGATCGACTGGGAAAGCGGCATGGTCACAGCTCTCAAACCCTTGACGGACAAGGTCACTCAAAACCTGACACGCGACGATATTCTTGAAGCGCACGCCTATCATGAATCCACGACGCAACGTTGGACACCCAACAAAAAATACTTTGATCTCCTTGCAGTCGTTTATCGTCGTCTGGCTGAAGAATGGGGTGTCGAAGTGACTTGGGAAGAATGCCAAGCATACGGCCTGTCCGTGCGCCAGTGGCCTGCATTTGACGACAGCCGTGAAGCACTCGCCTATCTCAAACAACACTACAAACTGGTCGTCTTGACCAATACCGACAACACGAGTTTTTCAGGCTCGAACGCTCGGCTCGATGTCCACTTTGATGGTGTTTACACCGCTGAAGACGTTGGCAGCTACAAACCATCTGATCGAAACTTTGACTACATGCTGGAAACGCTTGCGCGGCAAGGTGTCGCCAAAGAGGATATTCTTCATACAGCAGAAAGCATGTTCCACGATCATGGCCCTGCCAACAAATACGGGCTCTCTAATTGCTGGATTTACCGCCGTCACGAAAAAGAAGGATTCGGGGCAACAATGAACCCCGGAGAGATGCCCAGCTACGACTTCTGCTTCAACAGTATGGCGGAGCTGGCTGCTGCACATAAAACGGAACTGTCAGGCGCGTAACTGAGAAGCAGTCATTCGCGGCGGTGCAGAATATCGGAAGGTTGGGCTCAGTGTTGCCGTTCTCCGCAGCAAGCATGATTGGCTGGTCCCAGCCCAAACCGGACCTTCATCGTCGGGCTTTGCAAATCCCGAGAAGCGGACTTTGCCGACCTTCGATTTCGGGCCCTCGCTGACGCAGCATGCTTTCGCAATCGCGGCATGCCCATTACTGCGATGCAGCGTATGTCGCCGAAGCAGCCGTTCGAAGGCGTCGATCTGAGTCGAACCGAGACCGCATCTTCGCTGCTGGCAGAGCCGACCATCGAGGAGCGGACGAAGCGGACAACGAAATTGCTCTGGTTAACGGTCTCTCACCAGTGAACCGCCTGATCCAAGATAGATCACCGAATTCCACATCTCTTCCGTCACTTTGCAGTTGCCGGTTCCTCTTCCTTGGTCGTCTGTTGGGCTGAGTCCCCCTGAGGCGGACCTCTTTGGGAAAGTCTGCTTTTCAATGTCGAAAAATATGTCTGACGTCAGCGCCTACCGGACAGATTTAGGGGTTTGAGCAACGGAGGATTTCTGGTTCATCGAAGCCATTATGGAGCGAAGATGAATAAGAAATCCGGAACATCAAA